>CACWPL010000011.1 GCA_902762785.1 uncultured Ruminococcus sp.
GTGCGCGTCATTCCCGCCATCGGTGCTGCTGAAGGCGAAGAACTGGATTTTGGCGGTCTGCTGGGAACCGGCCCCGTCCTCCATGTCAACACAAAATCTCCTGCCAAGATGATGCAGCGCGGCGGAAGAATTCCCGCTCCGGTGCAGAGCCTCAAGAACTAAAGCAGCAGGCAGCCTGTCTTTCAGGCTGCCTGTTTCTCTGCACAAATCCATTGGTAAAATCTATAACTCGTAGAGCGCGCCATTGCCGAATGTCCAATGGCCGCGCTCTGCACCGGCCTCGAAATTCAGCTTGGCAATCCCAAGATCGATCAGATCGGTCTCCTCCTCCTGCTTTACGACCGCCGACACCAGACCATCCTCATAGATGAAACGCACCGGCTGGCGGTTCATGGCAGAAGGCGCATGGGTCGCTGCCCGGACGCCGTAAACGACCCAGTTCTCAGGCCTGCCGTCGGCTACCAGCATGTCCCGCACTTTTTTTCAATACCCTACGATCAAATATGTAAAAAAATTTATCGGCGCCTCTCACCGCCGCTCTCCTTGCCTGCCGCGGACATGCGGGGACATTTTTTGAGACAGGGGGCTTGCATTTTTTTCGATAATTTTGTATAATGTTAGTGAAGATGAGAGATCCGTCCGCACGGACGGTCATCCGAACGAACGATAAGGAGGATCGGCATGGATCTGACCGAACTGCGTCAGGGCATCAATGCCCTCGACGACACCATCCAAAATGCCTTCAACGAGCGCATGGCGCTCTGCAAGGAGGTCGCACGCTACAAGCAGGAGAACGGCCTGCCCGTGTTCCAGAACGGGCGCGAGCGGGAGATCATCGACAAGATCCGCTCACGCGCGCCGGAGGGCCTCGAGGAGCCGTCCGCGCTGCTGTTCCAGACGATGATGGAGATCAGCAAGTACCTGCAATACCGCGAGCTCCACAAGGAGCCCAAGCCCTATGTGTTCGCCCCGCTCGTGCTCTCCCCTGACTCGGTCGCGTGCCAGGGCACGGCCGGTGCGAACGCGGAGACCGCCGCCAAGCAGATCTTCGGAGAGGCTTGTACGCCCGTGTTCCTGCCGACGTTCGAGGACGTGTTCGCGGCGGTGCAGGCGGGAGACGTCGAGTTCGGCATCGTGCCGGTGCAGAACTCCAACGCGGGCAGCGTCGTGCAGGCGTATGACCTCATGGGCGAACACGATTTCTACATCGCTCGGACGACGGTCGTCGAGATCACGAACTGCCTCGCCGTCAAGCCCGGGACGCGCCTCGAGGACGTGCGGGACGTCTATTCCCACCCGCAGGCGCTCGCGCAGTGCTCGAAGTTCCTCTCCCGCCACGGCCTGACGCCCCATGCCTACAGCAACACCGCCACCGCCGCCGCGATGGTCGCCGCTGCGGACGAGCCGCTCGGTGCTGTCTGCTCCGAGGGGTGCGCGGCGCTCCACGGGCTCACCATCCTGCGCGACCACATCTCCGACTATGTGCCCAATTACACGCGCTTTTTCTGCATCACCAAGGACCTGCGCGTCGCCGAGGACGCCGACCGGATCACCGTGATGCTGAGCCTGCCGCATGAGGAGGGCTCGCTGCACCGCCTGCTGAGCAAGTTCGTCATGGGCGGGATGAACCTCCTCAAGCTCGAGAGCCGTCCCATCCGCAACGGGAGCTTCGAGGTCATCTTCTATCTCGATTTCAGCGGGAACATCCACGATCCCTCCGTGAGCGCACTGCTCTCCGACCTCGCGGAGAACTTGGAGTATTTCA
The DNA here is from genome assembly GCA_902762785.1 of uncultured Ruminococcus sp. GTDB lineage: Bacteria > Bacillota > Clostridia > Oscillospirales > Ruminococcaceae > UBA3855. Next base: position 1,766 of record CACWPL010000011.1, read on the forward strand.
AGTTCCTCGGCAATTACGGCACGGACATGCTCGGCGGGGCGGCGCGGTCTTAAAACGACGGCAGTCGAAAAACGACGCCTGTCGTTTCTCGGCGGGACGGTCTTGTCATGATTCTGTAAGAAACTTGCAAGAAGCTCGTTATTGATTTTTGTGCTGCTTTATGGTATGATGATGATAGACCAGTGTCGCCTTTCGGATGACGATACACGAAACGAACCTATCACACTTCGAGGTGGAACATGTACTTATGCTGCGCTATCACTGACCAGGGCACCCGTCCGCACAACGAGGACGCGCTGCTCATCCATAAGACCGTCCTGACCGAGGGCTTGACCGAGATCCGCCTGCAAGCGCCGTTCTTGGCCGGTGTGGCCGACGGTGTCTCCGGCGAGGCTGCCGGCGAGCTGGCCTCCTATACCTGCATGGAGATGCTGCGCGAGACCAATTTCTCGAGCCGTACCGACATGGACGAGGTCCTGAACAGCATCCACCAGACCCTCTGCCAGCGCGGTGCCGAGGACGGCGACAGCGAGAACATGCAGACCACCCTCTGCGCGGTCGGCATCGACGAGGAGGAGCGGATCCACACGATCAATGTCGGTGATTCGCGGCTCTATCGCTATCGCAACGGCCTGCTCCAGCAGCTCTCCCGCGACCAGTCCCTCGTGCAGATGCTCTATGAGGAGGGCTCGATCACCAAGCTCGAGCGCGAGACCCACAAGCAGAAGAACATCATCTTCCCTGTCCTCGGGAATCTGCGCTCCATGCCCATCTTCGACATCCAGGCGCATGACGAGACGGTCGCGTTCGGCGATGTGCTGCTCCTCTGCTCGGACGGCCTCTCGGACTACGTCTCCACGCCCGAGATGGAGGAGATCCTCGCGATGCCTAAGCCCTTCGTCCGCCGGCTCCAGCTCCTGACCGACCTCGCCCTCGAGAACGGCAGCACCGATAACATCACCGTCCTCGGGATCACCAAGCTCCAGGACGAGAAACGCCGCTGATACGCGCTTTTTTCAATGACGCGGCACCGTCCCCTGCGGCCGCCGGGGGCGGTCTCTTCGGGGCGGCGGGGAGAAAAATGTCGTTTTTTGCGTGTCACCCCTTGACGATCGGCGAAGATCGTGGTATAATAGTAAAAGTTGAGATATTAGCTCAGTCGGTAGAGCACACGCCTTTTAAGCGTGGGGTCGTGGGTTCAAGCCCCACATATCTCACTGTATACGCCCTCTCTGTGATCGGAGAGGGCGTTTTTATCTGCATGATCGAACGCCGCCGCGCGGCCTCCCATCTCCTGCTGCAAGACCCAAAGACCACCCACACAGGACCATAGGAGGCATATTATGAAACAGTATCACACTTTCGACGACATGATCTGGGACCGCATCGAGAACGGCGAGGCGCTCCCCACCGGATGCCGCTGCATCTACGACTTCGGCGCTGCCGGTGACGGCGTGACCGATGACACCCAGGCGCTCCAGGCAGCGGCGACCTGCGGCGAGACCGTCTGGTTCCCTGCCGGCATCTACCTTCTGCGCGGCGCGCTCGAGGGCGGCGCGGTGGTGCGCTGGATCGGCGTCCACGAGTCCAGCATCATCCGCCTCGAGCCGCACGAGGCGATGCGCCGCAAGGGGTACGAGGGCGGCACCGTCTTCACGAACACCATGCTCACCATGCGGAGGGGCTCTGCGCTCTCCCTGCGCTCCCTGCGGTTTGATGCCAATAAAGAGGCGTTCGATGCGGATGCGGGCGGATATGGCACCACGCGCCATGACCATACGGTCTGTGTCGAGGTGTTCGGCGGCGCGCGCGTCACCCTCAAGGACTGCACCTTCACCAACGCCTTGATCGAGGGCGTCTACATCGACCGCACGCCGGATGTCTTCATCACGGGATGCCGTTTCCATCACAACGGCTTCTGGCGCGAGGACGCCAGCGGCATCCAGATCTCGACGATGCGCGATCCTGACACGCACATCCGGCTCTATGACTGCGCCTTCGATGAGAACGGCTTCAACGGTCTGCTCCTCAACGATGTCGAGCACGTCACGGCCTCGGACATCACCTGCCACGGCAACGGCTTTGACGGCATCGCCTTCTGGGGCGGGTCGTCCCGGTGCAGCCTCGAGCGGATCACGCTGACGGAGGACCGAGGGGCGCTCTACTTCGGCCGCGGCTACACGCCGGTGCAGGACAATGCGAAATACTATGCCGGGATGCCTGTCTGCAAGGACATCAGCATCCGCGGTCTCGTGACCGAGGGGAACGGCTTCGGCATCTGCTGGGGCTGTGCCGAGGACATCAAGATCGACGGCTGGTACGGCCGTGATGCGTATGTCCACCGGCTCTACTACCTCGGTGCGGAGCGCCCCGTGACTGCCGTCATCTCCGGCGCCGACCTCGCACCGTCGGAGGGCTTTCTGCACGATGAGTGCGATGCGCCGGATCTCTTCCAGGTCTTCGTCTGCTGATGAGATGCCCCCGGGTCCGTCCCGGGGGCATCCTTGAATCGGTACACAAGTCTGTCACCAAAAAAACGCACGCCATCCATTGATTTTTTCCACACGGCGTGGTATAATGGAGACAGGAGGTGATAGAGGCGATGAGAGCCGACAAGAAACGTATCATCCGCATCGCGCTGTATGTCCTATTGGGCGCAGCAGCGGTCTTTCTGACGATCCGCTATGTGATCCCCTATTCCCGCGCGCTCCTGACGGAGGCAGGGCGGGAGGCGCTGTGTGCGCGTGTCGAGCGCTTCGGGATATGGGCGCCGCTCGTGTTCACTGCATTGATGGCGCTCCAGATCGTGATCGCGATCATCCCCGGCGGGCCGCTCGAGCTCGTGGGCGGGATGCTGTTCGGCTCTGCGCTCGGCCTCGTCTGCACGGTGACGGGCGCGCTCGTGGGGTCGTTCGCGGTCTATTGGCTCGTCAAGCTCTTCGGGCGGCCGCTCGTGGAGATCATGGTGCCGGAGGACAAGCTCGACCGGCTCCATGCGCTTTTGGATGAGGACAAGCTCGAGCTATGGGTGTTCATCCTCTTTTTGATCCCCGGCATCCCGAAGGATCTGCTCACCTATCTCGTGCCGCTCACCAGCATCCGCGGGAAGCAGTTCCTGCTTTTGTCGAACCTTGGGCGTTTTCCCTCGCTCGCTGCATCCGTCCTCATCGGGGATAGCCTGTCGGATGGGCGCTATTGGCTCACCATCGTGATCTGTGCCGTGGCAGCGGTCGCGGCGTTCATCGGCTATCGTGTCAAACATCATCTGACAAAGGAGCGTCATCCATCATGAAAAACCTGTATTATATCTGCAATCTACTCGCCGGGAAGGCCGAGATGGCGTCGCATCTGAGCCTTGTCATCGACAAGCTCACGAAGGCCGGATTCGAGGTCACCATCCATCCCACCCAGGCGCCGCAGGACGCGACCCGGATGGCCGCCCTTGCCGCCGATTCCGGCAAATACGACTACATGCTCTGCTCCGGCGGTGACGGCACCCTCAACGAGACGCTCACCGGCCTCATGCAGGCAAAGCGGCACATCCCGCTCGGCTACATCCCGTGCGGGTCGGTCAATGATTTTGCGCGCAGCATCGGCATCCCGCGCGACATCCCCGCAGCGGTCGACGCGGTACTCGACAGCCGTCCGCGGCGCTTTGACCTCGGGACGGTGAACGGCCGCGTCTTCAACTACATCGCCGCCTTCGGTGCCTTCACGGACGTCTCCTACGAGACGCCGCAGTCCGCCAAGAACGTGATCGGGCCGGTCGCGTATTTCCTCAATGCCGCGACCAAGCTGCCGAACATCCGCCCCTATCCCATGCGCGTGACCATCGACGGGCAGGTGTTCGAGGACAGCTTCATCTTCGGCATGGTCACGAACGCCGCCTCAGTGGGGGGCGTGCTGGACATCAATGATTTCCAGTTCGATGACGGCTCCTTCGAGATCACCCTCATCAAGCAGCCGGACAGCGCCCTCGACCTGCGCAGTACCGTTCGATTCCTGCGCGACATCCACGAGATCGGCGAGAACGAGAACGTCATCTGCCTGCGCGGCTCGGACATCACCATCGAGGTCCTCGAGGACGTGCAGGTGCCGTGGACGGTCGACGGCGAATACCTCGAGAACAGCTCCGTCTTCCACATCATCGACCACCAGCAGGCCGTGTCCCTCCTCGTGCCGCACTCCTTCGTCGGGACGGCGTTCTTCCAGGAGCCGGAGGAGTGAACGCTCCAAAGACATGAGAAACGAGCCCTTGCAGCGATGCAGGGGCTCGTAGTCTGTCAAAAAGTCGTTTTTCTAGGCGACTTCTCCCCACCCCCCTGCCCCCCGCCCCCAGGGGCGGGGGGAGAAAATGGCGGCCCTGCGGGCCGCCGCCGCTTTTTCCGCCGCCTTACGGCGGCGGTACAAGCTGAGAGCCCTTGCAGCGATGCGGGGGCTCTTTTTGATACCGATTCAGATGGAGACGTACTCCGGGTCGGTGTTGACCTGGCGGAAGGCGGCGTCGAGGCGGGGGAAGTCGAGGTCGTCACCGATGACGATGAGGACGGCCTGCCCCTCGGGGATGGGGTCTAGCGCGACGGTCTCGCCCACGGCGTTGAGCTTGAGACGCCCGCCGTCTGCCGCGGGGAGACACCCCTTGATCCGGTAGACGCGGCCATAGGCGGGATCATGCAGCATGTCCGTGACGAGGGGGACGATCTGCGCCTCCGGGATGGCGATGTGCATGAAGTAATGCACCCCCGCACGCAGCGCGTCGATGCTGTAGCGCTTAACATAGCGGGCGCCGCGGTAGCTGGCGTGCGCGAGGGCGTCGAGGTCGGCGGCGGTCAGGGAGTCCCAGGGCTTGGCGAGGACGTCTCGCTCGGTGAACTGCCGGTCGCACGCGATGTCCGCGAGGGCGGCGTTCAGGCGCGTGAGCACGCGGTCCCGGTCGCCGTCGGGGTCGGTGCCGACCTTGCTGAGGATGAGCTTGCCGCTGCACGCGGCCTCGGAGGCGAAGAGATAGGCCATCTGCGGGGAGAGGTCGTCCTCCTGGGTCGCGTCCAAAATGGTCAGGATGCTGCCGATGGTGAACCAGCGGTCGAGGGGGGACGTGTAGAGCGTGTCGAAGAACTCGTCCATATCGAAGATGCCGGACGGCTCGACGATGACGCGGTCGAGGTGCTGCATCCCGAGGGCGATGAGCTGGGTCTTGAAGCGGCGCCGGTGGCAGTCGGAGTCGCCGCCGCCGGAGACCATCTCGATCTGGCAGCGGTCGCTCTTCAGTCCCCGCAGGAGCGCGACGTCCACATTGACGGCGCCGAAGTCGTTCTCCAGGATGGCGATGCGCTCGCCGCGGTCGAGGCAGGCCTGGGCGTAGCGCAGCAAAAAGGTCGTTTTCCCGGCGCCCAGGAGGCCGGTCACGAGGTCGATCTGGGTCATGTGTCCCCTTCTTTCTATCAGTTACGGCAGGCGGAATCCCGTGCCGTCGGGCGTTTCTTCTCTGGCAAGACGCCGCCCCAGGCGGTCGAAGAGATGCAGCGTGAGCGGGACGCTCGTCTCCACGAGGATGTGAGTCCCCTCGTCCTGCACCGTGACGGTCAGATCGTCCGTGGGCGCGTGGTGCTCGAGGTCGATGACGCGCGGTGGGACGTCCTCCGTGAAATACAGCGAACGGGAGGCGGGACCTGTCTCAAAAATGTCCGATGCTTGGCCATCTTTCATGGAGACGATGAGGCCGGTGAGGCGCGGGAGGCCGGTATGCTGGGTGGGGTCCCAGACTGCGATGAGCGCTGACCCGTCCTCTTGCAGACCGTCCGCCGGGATGTCCGTGGGAACGGTCCCGGCCCGCAGATAGCGCCAGAGCAGCGCGGCGAGGGGGTCGTCCGTCTCCTCGGGCAGATGCATCGGCACGAGGGCGGCGGGAAGGAGGGCGGAGGCATCGAACGCCTCGAACGCACTGCGGAGCGTCCACAGGTCACAAAGGAGCCGCCGCTGTCCCAAACGGTACACGGAATTGCGCGTGCGCACGAGGCACTGCCCGTCCCGCTCATAGATGCGGTACAGCGGCGAGGTGCGGACATGCTTGCCGTCCCGGAATCGCGGGCTCTCGTGGATATGGCCGTGCGCGAGGAACTGGCCGCTCGCGGGGTCCTCGGAGAGGTACCAGTCCTCGAGGATGGGATAGTCGTTCATCAGGTCAGCCTCCTTCCGTCTCGGGGCGCGTGCCCCATCTACCCCTATTATAGCACACTTGTCACGAGATTGCAAGGGATGTTTCCATATCGTAACAAGATCGTTCACATGTCACCCCTTGCACATCGCCGGAAAAAGTGCTATAATGAGGATACCAACGAGAACGGAGGGACAGTTTATGTCTATGGATACCCCGCTGATCACCGTTGTCATCCCTGCCCACAATGAGGAGGGGTACATCGGTGACTGTCTGGCCGCCGTCCGCAAGGCGGCCAGACGGCTGCCGCCGCGGTCGGTGCAGGTCATCGTCGTGGCGGACAAATGCACCGACCGCACGGCCGCCATCGCCCATGCCAACGGCGCACAGGTCATCGCGTGCGCGGCGAGCTGCATCGCGGCCGTGCGCAACATCGGCGCCGCCCATGCCCTCGGGCGCATCCTCGTGACCATCGACGCCGACAGCCGCATGACCGAGGGCGCGCTCGCCGAGGTCGTCGCGATGCTGCGGACGAGACGCTACATCGGCGGCGGCGCCGTCCCGCAGTTCGACCGCATGTCCCTTGGCATCGGCGTCACGAGCATGGTCATCGCCGCCCACCTTCTGCCGACCATGCTCCGCGAGGGCGCGGCGCTCTCGGGGGCGATGTTCTGGACGTACAAGTCCTGCTTCGATGCGATCGGCGGCTTCGACGAGCATCTGTGCAGCATGGAGGACATGGACTTCGCCGTCCGCCTGAAGCGTCTCGGCGACCGGTATGGCCGGAGATACGGCATTTTGCGTGAGGCACGGTGCATCACGTCCTCCCGCAAGTTCGACCGATTCGGCGACTGGTATCTCCTCAAGAACTACGGCCAGATGCGCGCCATCTTCACCGGCACCGACCGTGCGGCGGCAGATGCGTTCTATTATGATGTCCGCTGACGCCAGAAAGGAAGGCACATGATCGAGATCCTAAAGCTCCTGGCCGGCCCCCTCATCGGAGCGGTGATCGGCTATTTCACGAACGACATCGCAGTCAAGATGCTGTTTTGGCCGCGGCATGAGGTCTATGTCTTCGGGCATCGCCTCCCCTTCACGCCCGGCGCGATCCCCAAGGGCAAGAAACGCCTTGCCAAGGCCGCCGGTGCGGTCGTCGGGCAGACGCTCCTGACCCGGGAGGACATCGAGCAGCAGCTCCTTTCCGGCACGCTCGAGGACGAGCTGGCGGACATGGTCCTTGCCAAGCTCGCCGTGCCGCTGCGCGAGGACATCCAGCATCTCTCCCGCATGTCCGACGAGGCCTACGAGGAAAAGCGCGGCGCCCTTGCGGAGGCGCTGACCAATGAGATCATCAACGCGGCCGCGGACTCCACCATCGGCGACGTCCTCGTCGAGAAGAGCCGGGAATACATCCGCGAGCGCGTGCGCGGGACGATGGCGTCGATGTTCCTGCACGACGAGAAGATCGACAAGCTGACCGAGCCGCTGTCCCTCGAGTTCACGACGCTGCTCCTCTCCGAGGGGCCTTCCACCGTTGGCCCCATCGTGAGCGAAAAGCTCGTCTCCCTCGAGCAGTCCACGGGGACGGCGCTCCTGGAGAAGGCCGGGGCGGACGAGGCGGCCGTGCGTGCGGCGGTGATCGGGGCGTATCGGAACGCGGTCGAGCAATACACCGACCAGCTCTTGGCGCGTGTGAACATCGCCGGCGTCGTCGAGGAGAAGATCGACGGCATGAGCGTGGAGGAGCTGGAAAAGCTCGTCCTCGAGGTCATGAAGCATGAGCTGAACACCATCGTCCGGCTCGGCGCAGTGATCGGGTTCGTGCTCGGCCTCTTCAACCTGCTGCTGCGCTGACGCGGCGCGTCAGTGCGACGTATCCAAACAAAAACGATGCCCCGGAGCGGTCTTGGACGCTCCGGGGCGATTCTTTATCAAAAGACTATTCTGGATCCGTCATCCCATACGCCGTCTCGAACGGCTCGCCGGATGCCAGGGCATCGAGCAGCGCCAGGAGGCCTGCCTGTCCGTGGGCGTCCATCCAACCTCTGACCTCGTGCTTGGCGCAAACGTAGCGGGACCGCCGCTCGTCAGACGTGCCGGCATAGAACTCGTCGGGCGTGTCCATGTCCTCGAGCGCGATGGCGCGGGCGCCGTTCTCCGTCTGCTCCTGCCAGGCCGCCTCGCTGTAGCGGGGGCGGTAGTCGTTCTGGGTGGCGAGGCCCTCATCGAACCAGGTCGGGAGCGCACGGAGCACCTTCTCGTCAAGGCGCGTGTGCAGCTCGGCGTGGGTCAGCTCGTGGGCGAGGATGTCGAGCTCGAGGTATTCCTTCGAGACCGAGACGTAGTGCCGCTTCGAGGGGAAGAAGACCGTGCAGGTGTCATGGTCGCCGCCGAGCTTCGAGAGGAGCGCGGGGTCCTCCCAGAGGATGATATAGGTCGTCGCGGGACACTGGAGCTCGCCGTAGAAAGCCGTGACGCGCGCCTGTGCCTCCTTCGTGAGACGCAGGGCGTCCTCCTCCCGGATCAGCGAATCCTTTTGCACATAGACGTGATCGGCCGCCTCCACGAAGGTCGACCGATACGGGACGGTCATCCGATACCCGGTGCTCGTGAACTCGAACACATACACGAGCGCCGCCAGCACCACCACGACCGCCGCGGCGATGATGCCGATGACGATCCTACGCTTGCGTACCGTCATGCCGATCACCTCACTTGTGCTTGGCCTTGGTGTCCCAGGTGCAGACGGTCTCATGCTTGATGAGATAGGCACTGTCAGCGAGCTTGGCGAGGGGCAGATCCGACCAGGAGTCGGAATAGAAGCCGTCGATGTGGCCGTCGGGATAGTGCTCGCGGAAGCGGCGCACCTTCTCCTCGCCCTTGCAGTTGACGCCCTGGTAGCGGCCCGTCACCGGATCGACCGGGGACGCGATCAGGCGCTCCCATCCCAGACGCTCCGCCGGGATCCGCAGCAGGAACTCCGGGGACGCCGAGATGATGACATCGTCCGGGCGGCGCTGGAGGAGGTACCACGCCATGATGTTCTTCATGTGCGTCTGCCAGAACAGCGCGAGCTCGCCGTCCATGCTGCGCACACGCGGGATGAAGGTGTAGAACTGGTCCTTCATCTGCGTCAGGTCGATCTTGCCGAGCTTCTTCTTGACGGCCGCTGCTGCGAACGCCGGGAGGCCGCTCATCAGGCCGGGATGGCGGCGAATCAGGAAGAGATAGAAGTCCGCCGTGCTGTCGCCCTTGTAGATGGTGCCGTCGAAATCATAAACGTTCATAGGTTCGCTCCTTTGCCGGTCTTTTCCTTGTCCTCGGCCGACTCCTCGGGGGGACATTGGATGATCTCCACCTGCTCGATGCGCTTGCCGTACATCCGCACGACCCGCACGCGCAGACCGTCCTGCTCGAAATGGTCGCCCTCAGACGGGATCTTCTCGAGGATCTCCATGACCCATCCGGCCACGGTCATCGCCTCGTAGCGGCAGTCGCGGCCGAGCGCCTCGAAGACCTTCTCGACGTTCGCCTTGCCGGAGACGATCCAGGTGTCGTCGGCAGTCTGCTGGATCTCGCGGACGATCTCATCGTGCTCGTCCCAGATCTCGCCGACCAGCTCCTCGAGGATGTCCTCGAGCGTCACCAGGCCGACCGTGCAGCCGAACTCATCCATGACCACTGCGATGTGGAGCTGCTGCTCCTGGAGCTCCTTGCGCAGGTCGGCGATCTTCTTGCTCTTCGGCACGAAGATGACGGGCTTGACGATCTCGCCGATCGAGGAGCGGCCGCTGAACGCGATGTTATAGAAATCCTTCAGGTAGATGATGCCGATGATGTTGTCGATGCTGCCCTCGTAGACGGGCAGGCGCGAATACCCCGACTCGGAGAAGACCTTCGCCACGTCCTCCTTGGAGGCGTCCGCGGGGATGGCCTCGATGTCGATGCGCGGGGTGAAGATGTCGCGGACCTCGAGCTCGTTGAACTCGATCGCGGAGCGGATCAGCTCGACCTCGTCGGCGTCGATCTCGCCGCCCTGCTCGGCCTCGTCCATGATGGTCAGGAGCTCCTGCTCGGTGATGCCGCTCTCGCTGTTCGACTTGAAGATGACGCTCAGCAGCTTCTGCCACGCGCCGAAGATCAGGTTGAGCGGCGTGAACAGCACGATCAGCATCTGGAGGATGGGCGCGGTGAGCATCGCGAAGCGGTCGGCGTTCTCCTTGGCGATGGTCTTGGGCGAGATCTCGCCGAAGATCAAGAGGACGACCGTGACGACGATCGTGGAGACGGTCGCGCCAAGGTCCTCGTTCTGGAGGAGCGCCACGAAGAGCAGCGTCGCGAGCGAGGTGCAGGCGATGTTGACGAGGTTATTGCCGATGAGGATGGTCGAGAGCATCTCGTCATAGCGGTCGAGCAGGCGCAGGACGAGGGCGGCGCGCTTGTTGCCGTCGTTCTCCGCGCGGCTCTTCATGCGGATGCGGGACACGGCGTTGAAGGCCGTCTCCGTGGACGAGAAGAACATCGAGAGCGCCACGCAGAGCGCGATGATGCCGACCTGGACACCGTAGCTCATGCGCACACCTCCTCATGCAGACAGCAGAAAAAGGCATCCACAGCCGCGCTGCGATACCTGCCGTCCTGTCGGGGACATCTCGTATGGATCATCGTACTGTGATACGGGACGCCCGGATCATCAGATGTATTGTGTGTCATATGCGACTCCTTTCCGTAGTTATCCTCTATTATAACACAAGTGCGATGGATCGTCAAGGGGGTATGTGCCACTTGCTTTTTTTGCATTATTATGGTATAATAAGGTACATCATCTCCAAAAGAACAGGAGGAACGACGATGTTCGACTTTGGTGACGCCAACAAGAAACAGCAGGAGGCCATCTCCACGGTAGACGGGCCTGTGCTCATCACAGCAGGTCCCGGCACCGGCAAGACCTATACCCTCGTCATGCGCACGCTCTACCTCATCCAGGAGCGCGGCGTGCGGCCGGAGCAGATCATGATCGCGACCTTCACCGAGAAGGCCGCCCGCGAGCTCGTGACCCGCATCACCGACGCGCTCGACCGGCGCGAGATCGCCCTCGACCTGAGCGCCATGTACATCGGCACGATCCACTCCATCTGCCTGCGGATCCTCAAGGAGCACATCGCCTTCACGCGTCTGCGCCGGAATTTCCGCACGCTCGAGCCGTTCGACCAGCAGTATCTCGTCTTCCGCAAGCAGCGGCATTTCCTGGCGCTCCCGCACATCTCGGCGCTCGGGCTCCCGCCGGACATGTGGGCAGCGGCGCGGCAGATCTGCACCTATGTGAACAGGCTCGGCGAGGAGATGGTCGATCCTGCGGCGCTCATGGCCGACAATGACGAGGGCGTCCGTGCGCTCGGCGAGGTGCTCGGGCTCTACCAGAAGCTCCTCGTCCACGAGAACATGCTCGACTTCTCCACCCTCCAGACCGAGACCTATGCCCTGCTCACCTCCCACCCGGAGATCCTGCGGGAGCTCCAGGACCACATCCGCTATATCATGATCGACGAGTACCAGGACACGAACTACATCCAGGAAAAGCTCGTCTTCCTGCTCGGCGGGGCGCGGCAGGACATCTGCGTCGTCGGGGACGATGACCAGGGACTGTACCGATTCCGCGGGGCGACCATCCGCAACATCCTCGAATTCCCGCAAAAGTTCCCCCGCGGCGTCTGCAAGCAGATCGCGCTCGTGGAGAACTACCGCTCTGACCCGCGCATCATCGACTTTTATACCCGCTGGATGCAGGCGCCGCAGAGCCTCTTCCAGTGGGGGCAGTTCCGGTTCCCCAAGCGGATCGTGCCGCATACGTCCGGCGTCGCGGCATGTCCCGCCGTCATCCGCATCGGCGCGAACGGGATCGAGGCATGGCAGGCGCGCATCCTCACCTTCCTGCGCCGTCTGCGCCAGAGCGGCGCGCTCACGGACTATGACCAGGTCGCGTTCCTCTTCCATTCCGTCCGCGGAAAGGCTGCCGTCTCGCTCGCGGCATACCTCGAGGCGAACGGCATCAGCGTCTATTCCCCGCGCTCGCGGATGTTCTTCAAGCGTGACGAGATCCGCCTTGCGGTCGGCCTCCTCGCGCTCCTCTTCCCGTACACGGAGAGGGCCATCCGCGAAAGGGCTGCCCAGGCCGTCGGCACGGAGGACGATCAGGTGCTCCTCTATCTGGTCTCCTGTCTCGACCAGGCACGCGGCCTCGTCAAGTCCCCCGGGAACGAGGCGCTCCTGGCGTTCGTCAACCAGACACGGCGGGAGATCGGCCGGATCCAGGCGCCTCTCCCCTACAATTACACCGCCCTCCTCTATCGTCTCTATCGCTTCGCGCCCTTCTCCGACATCCTCGGGACGGATCTTGGCGCGGACATCACCGTGCAGCGTCCCATCCGCAATCTGGCGCGGTTCACGGGCATCATCAGCAAGTTCGAGATGCTCAACAGCATCGACGCCATCACGCCCGAGCAGGTCCAGCGCTACACGGACGGCCTCTTCACGCAGTTCCTCGAGCATCTGTTCATGGACGGTGTGGATGAGTATGAGGACGATTCCGACTATGCCCCGTCCGGCTGTGTCTCGTTCCTGACGTATCATCAGGCGAAGGGACTGGAGTTCCCCGTCGTCATCACGGACTCGCTCTGGATGTCCCCCAAGGCCTACAGCGACCCGCCCATGCAGCGCACGGAGCAGGAGCATTTCCACCGCGCCCCCTTCGAGCCGCACGACCAGATCCGCTTCTTCGACTTCTGGCGCCTGTTCTACACGGGCTTTTCCCGCGCCAAGCAGCTCCTCGTCCTCACGTCGGAGAACGACCGGCCGTCCACGCCCTTCAAGCCCTTCTACGACAGCATCCCGGACATGGACGACCCGCAGTTCACGCCCGCGCGGCTCAGGCTCGCGCCGGTGCGCAGCGTCGACCTTAAGAGCAGCTTTTCGTTCACGTCGCACATCACGCTCTATGAGGGGTGTCCGCGGCAGTACAAGTTCTATCGTGCGCTCGGATTCCCCGCCCACCGCGCCGGCTCGATGCTCTACGGTACCCTCGTCCACCAAACGATCGAGGACATCCACAAGGCCGTGCTCCGTGGAGAGACCGACCTCGTCACCACCGAGCACATCAACGGCTGGTTCTCCGCGAATTACGCGACCCTCGCCAAGAGCGAGAACCTCCTCCTCCCCGCCGTCCAGCAGGAGCGGGCCCGCGATGAGGTGCTGCGGTATGTCGCGGCACAGCACGGCGACTGGAGCCGCATCCGGGAGGCGGAGGTGGACGTCAGTCTCGTCCGCAAGGATCACATCATCAAGGGACAGATCGACCTCGTCCGCGGCGAGGGCGATACGGTCGAGATCGTCGACTTCAAGACCGGCGAGAAGCCCCACGCCGTCGACCCCTACCACCGGCTCGAGAAATACGAGCGGCAGCTCCGTGTCTACGCGTACCTCGTCGAGCAGCGCACGGGACTGCACGTGAGCGGGATGCATCTCTACTACACCGGCGACCGCACGGGCGAGCCGCAGATCTCCTTCCCCTACTCCCTCGACGCGCTCGAGCAGACGATCGGCGAGTTCGACGAGACCGTCCGCCGCATCCTGCAAAACGACTTCTCCGCCCCCTCCCCCGACCCCGCCCGCTGTGACGGGTGCGACTTCCGATTCTACTGCCATCCCGACCGCGAGATGTGATACGATAGCAGCGACCGCCCCGGCGCGATGGGTACGCCGGGGCGGTCTTTCTCATGAGATGTGACGATGACCAGTCAGAGCGTCATGCGGCCTTGACCGCTGCTGTCGCGCTCATGCTTGATCTGGAGGAGGAGGGCGCTCAGCGCGGTCTTGTTCGCGGAGACGGCGTCCGCGAGGAGGACGTCCAGGTCCTCCGTGGACAGCGTGCGCAGAAGGTCGGCATGGTCGAGCCAGAGGTCGAGGGTCGCACGCCGCGCGGTCTCCTCCCCGATGACGGCGGGCAGATGGGCGGGGTCCTGCTCGAAATAGCGCCACCAGTCCGCCGCGGCCTGCACGGACTTGTCGCCGTTCGCTGCCGCTTCTGCGGCCTCGGCGGCGTGGGCGGCCACCTGATGCAGCATCGTCTCACAGACGCGCCGCTCGTCAAGGCCATGGAGCTTGGCGATGATGTGCGCGACCTCGAAGCGCAGGCCGAGCAGCGCATGATGATACACGCCGTCGATGCCGCCATACGTCACCGAGCCGGTCATGCGCAGCGTGGTCATCCGATCGGGGACGTCGCCGGTCACGATCGCGTGGATCACGTCGCTCACGAAGCCCTTGACCGCGTTCTTGTGCGGGAAGGCGCCCTCGAACTCACCGGGCTGGTACATAAAGCTGTCCTTCCACGGGGCGAGGTCGAGGGTCAGCTCGTCGGTGTCCGTGCGGACGGTGACGGCGGCCACGGAGCGATGGTGGAACGTGAGGGACTTGGCCTGCTTTGCGAACGCCGCGGCAGATGTCCCGCGCAGGTCGAACACGACGGACGTGATCCGCTGCATCTTCTGGAAGACCGTCGACGGAACGGACTTCACGGTCGGCGGGAGCACGAGCTCGCCGCGTGCATACGGGATGAAGACGGGCTTCGTGCGCTCCCTGTCGAAGACCGTCCCCTCGTAGGACGCAAAGCGCTTGCCGCCCGGTGCGATGAGGATGCGCTCGAGCTTGTGGCAGCCGTCGAAGGCCCTCCAGTCGACCGTGGTCAGGCCGGCGCCGAGCGTCACCTCCGTGAGCTTCGCGCAGACCCAGAAGCTGTTCGGCGCGAGGGTCGTCAGGGCGTCACCGAACGTGACGGACTTCAGATTCTTGCACTCGCAGAAGGCCCGCTCCCCGACCGTCACGACGCCCATCGCCTCGATCTCCCCGATCCCGGCGGCGCCGCGGAAGGCATCGTCCGGGAGCTGCGTGACCGTCTCCGGCAGGACGAGCCGCCCGATCTTCGCGGTCTGGAAGGCGCCCGGGGCGATCGCCGTGATCGTGTCCGGGAGGACGAGGGCCGCGACCTTTTTGGGCGGCGTACAGCGCACGAGCGTGCTCCCCTCGATGACGGCGCCATACCCTGCCGTGAGCGTCTCGGCCGGGACGGGCTCGGCGGCCTTGGCGGCCTTTTTCACCGTCTCCTTGACGGCCTTGACCGTCTCCGCGCTGCCGTGTGCTTCGAGCAGGAGCTTGGCGATACTTGGCGCTTTCTTGCTCGCGTAGGCGATCAGCTCCGGGGCGTTCTTGTCCGTGACGAAGCCCAGCGGCAGGAGGCGGGCGATGCTGTCCGCATCGTCGAGGTCGATGAGGAACGGGACGATCTTTTTGATGTTCTTCTTGACGAACGCCTGGAAGACGGCGCTCCCCTTGATCGCATCGTACACGGCCAGCGGGTACTTGTAGGCCGCCGCCTTCAAGTGGACGAACGCGCTCTCGCGCGAGGCGTCGTCCGCATCGAACAGCAGATGCTCGAGCAGTACCTCGTCACGGTTCGCACGCCAGTCCGCCTGCATGTCGAATCGCATCGCCAGACCGTCCGCATCGCGCAGGATAAGGCGCGTCCCCTTGTGGACGATCGTCCGGATCGGCTCGTCCGCAGGCGCCTCGACCTCCGGGAGCTTGGCAGGGGCATCGAACAGATGACGGCCGACATAGAGCGCCGTCCTGCGCTTGTTCTTCGCGGCGTAATACAGGACGGTGCGGTCCTCCGTGGACGCCTTCTCGTCGCGCAGATAGTCCTTCGACATGCCGAAGAAGGGCAGCGGGCCCATCCCGTGCGGGAAGGAGATGCGCTCGAAGTAGAACATCTCGTCATCCTCGATCGTGCGCAGACTGTCGGGCAGGATGATCTCGGCCTCCTCGCACTTGTCGAGGACATGCGCGGAGATGACCTCCACGCCATCCGGGACGCGGATCCTCTTGGCGCCGCACGGCACGAGCAGAAGCCGCTTGCCGTCACGGGTAGTGAGGCAGTCGTCCACGGCGAGATAGTGCGGATTCTCCGGGGAGACGGTGATCTTCTGGAGCGCCGAGAAGGGCACATCGCTGCCGGGGTGAGAGAGGAAGGTGTCATCATGGAAGGACGCGCCGATGTGCAGCATCTTGACCTCGTCATAGTCGCCGTCCATGCCGAACCCCCTTGAGAAGCGGACAACGTCATCGGGGATGACAGCGCTGCGGACATTCGGCATCCAGAGCAAGGTCCCGTTCACGACGATGGGGCGCTCGTCCTCACGATACGCGTCCTCCCACTCCGACTCGTCCGGGAGGGCGTCGAGCGTGAGATCTGCCAGCGTGGGCGGGAAGACGATGTCTGCGAGGCAGTGCGGCAGATGACTGAGCGCGTTCTCGCAGAGATACCGCACACCGTCCGGGAGCACGAGCTTCGTGACCTCCTTGAAGTGGAACGATGCCCTGTCCTCGTCGGTCTCGCCGACGTAGAGGGACGCGACACAGTGTGTCTCCTCCGGGAGCGTGAGGGTCTTGGTGCCGGGGGCGGCCTTGTATTTGAGGAGCGTATGCGCGACGAGGATGGTGGACTGTGTCTCGTCGAGATGGGCGAGCCACGGGGTCTTGAGGAACGTCTCCCGCTCGATGACCGCGTCCGCCTCCTCCGGGATCACGACCTCCTCGAGCGCCTCGCAGAACGAGAAAGCATAGTCCCCGATGAACGTGACGCTCTTCGGCAGGACGACCCGGCGCAGCGCCGTACACTCCTTGCACGCGCCCCATTCGATGCGCGTCACGCCCTCCGGGACGATCAGCGTCTCGATCGTCTTGTTCCCCTCGAAGACGCGATCGCAGATGGTATGGACGCCCGCCGGGATCGTGACGGTCGTCTCGCCCTTCTCGGGATAGTAGGCATGCAGGATGCCGTTTTTGATGATAAATGCCATATCTTCCCCTCGCTATCATGAAAAAATTTGTAGATATATTATAGCACATCTGGATCCCGATGTCAATGGGATCGCCATATCCTGACGAAACACACGCCCCGGGAGCACTCCCGGGGCGCGCGTGAGGGGCGTCTTTTGTACTACGGTCAGATGTTCTCGCTCCGAAGGGCCTCCATGGGGTCCTCGCGGGAGAGGCGGCGCATCGCGTAGATCATCGAGGCGAAGATCACCGCGAACACCGACCCGACCGCCGTCACCATCGCCGCGATCGGCAGATGGAACCCCGAATCGAAGCCGTCCCGCAGTGCGATCCAGATCAGCACCGTCGCGCCCACGCTCGCGGGCAGGCCGAAGAGCAGCGCGCGCGAGCCGCACAGCAGGCACTCGAAGCGCACCATGCCGTTGACCTGCCGTGTGCTCATCCCGACGGAGCGGAGCGTCGCGAGGGAGCGCCGACGCAGGGCGATGTTCGTGGAGACGGAGTTGAACACGTTCGCCGCCGCGATCAGCGAGATCAGCACGATGAAGCCCGCGCTGAACACCTTCACGACCGTAATGATGCTCTGCTCGTTCTCCCGATTCGCCGTGAGGTCGTTGAGGTGGGAGGACGGGAGATGCTGCTCCTCGAGCAGCTTGCGGAGGGACTGCGCGGCCGCGGCGTGGTCTTCGGCGTAGATGTGGCACTCGGTCATGGCCGAGACACCTGCGGCGGACAGCACCTGCGGCATCGCGCTCGCCGGATAGAGGAACTGCAGCGTCATGCCGTCGAGCAGATAGTCCGGCCGCGTGTGGAGGACGGTGTCCCCATGCAGCGTGCGCTGGACGAAGGAGGCCTCCTCGGAGAGGTGGATCTCCTTGGCGTCCGGGTCGCTGCCGTCCGGCTCCCAGATCAGGTAGCCGTGCTCGTCCTCTCCGCCCAGGGTATAGCCGTCCATGCGCCGCAGGATCTGGGCGTGGAAGGTCACGCTGTCGGCGTCGATCAGGTGTATCAGGCGGCGGGTGCTCGTCTTTTCGTCGATAGAGAGCACCTCATCGAGGACGAGCGCGGAGGGGGTATCGGTGTCGAAGAAGGGCCCCGGCAGGATGCCGTTCTCGTCGAGGAGCGAGCGGAAGACGCCGTCCTCGAGGAACGTGACGTACAGCAGATGCCCCTCCTCCTTGCCCTTGTCGTATTCGGCGATCCGCGGGACGACAGCGTCCGTCGCCTCCTTGGAGAACACGGCAGGGTCCATGCTCCCGCGCATGCTCATCGACATAGTGATGACGGCGCGGTCGACGTTCGGGTCGGACTCGAAGAGCGCGCGGAGCCCGGTGGCATCGAGATCCGTGTCCTTCTCATCGAGATAATAGGAGATGTCCCACGCGCCCTCGTTGAACACCCCGCCCACGGCCTCCTGCAGGTAGCTCGTGAACGCCGATGCCGAGATGAAGAGCACCACGCTCATGAACAGGCTCAGCACGGTCGCACGGTACTGCTTGCGCGAGCGCTTGTACCAGCGATGGCCGAGCAGGCCGGGAAGGCCGAAGAGCTTGGAGATCCATTTGGGCGTGCGGGCGGCGCGCTTCTCGGCGCGGATGTCCTTGCTCTGGCGGATGGCCTCGATGGCGGTCACACGGGTGGCGCGGCGCGAGGGGATCCACGCGGAGAGCAGGACGGTCACGACGGCCACGGCCAGTGCGATCGCGAGGGCGATCCAGGAGACGTGCATCCGCATGGGGATGCCGCTCTCGGAGAGCGCCTTGAACCGCTCGCCGACGGCAAGGAACGTCACGCCGATGCCCGCGAGGCCCAAGAGGATGCCGAGCGGGATGCCGATGACGCTCACGCAGAACGCCTCGAATCCGACCATATAGCGGATCTGCCGCCGCGTGGCGCCGACGGAGGACAGCAGTCCGAATTGCCGCGTGCGCTCGGAGACGGAGATCGCGAAGGCGTTGTAGATCAGTGAGACGGAGCCGAAGACGATCATCCCGATCAGGATCGCTGCCATCCCCCAGACGACCTGGAGGAACGTCTCGTTCTTCGAGACGCCCATGAGATACAGCAGATGGTCGTGGGGCTTGGCGGACTCCTTCAAATGCAGCTCGTCGATGAGGTCATAGACCTTGCTGGGGCGCTTGAGGGTCGCCCAGACGGTCAACTCCGCGTCCTCCGGGGCGTCGCCCGCCGTCAGGCAGGTGTAGCCCGCGGCGGAGTAAGGCTCGATCCCGGGACGGTCCATGATGCCGCAGATGGTGTAGGTGCGCGTCTCGCGGGGGACGAAGGTCTCATCCGGGTCACCGGGCTCGCGCTCGTCCTTGGGATAATACGGGAACGACTGCCCGAGCGGGCGATCGCCGTCCATGCGGTCGCCGATCGTGAGCTCGACCGTGTCGCCGACCTGGTAATAGAGGCCGCCGTTCTCGGCCAGATGTGCGGGGATCACGAGCTCCGTGCCGTCCTTCGGCAGCGCGCCGGAGACAAGGCGGATGCCCGTCATCTCGGCCATCCCCTCCCCTGCCTCGAGGATGTAGAGATAGGGCTTGTACTCGTTGGTCGTCTCGACGTCCGCATAGCCGACCGTGCGGGCGGATACCGTCTGCGTGATGCGGCTGTCCTGCTCCAGCTTGTCGACGTCGGACGGGAGCGCGTTCGTAAGGGACAGATGCCAGCTCCCGCTGCGCCAGACCTCATCGTCGATCAGGTACTGCTGGAGCGTAGTGACCGAGGTCGTCACCGCCGTGGTCAGCGCGACCGAGAGCATGATGCCTACGATCGTGACCGCCGTGCGGACGCGGTTCTTTTTCAGCGAGGCCAGCGTGACCTTTTGGAAGACGTTCATTTGCGCAGCACCTCGTCTCTCGTGATGTGCCCGTCCTCGATGGCGATGATGCGGTCGGCCTGGAGGGCGATCTGCTCATCATGGGTGATGACGAGGAGGGTCTGGCCGTACTTCTTGTTCGAGAGACGGAGCAGATCGACGATCTCCTGCGAATTGCGGCTGTCGAGGTTGCCGGTCGGCTCGTCCGCGAGGAGGACGGCGGGGGCGTTCATCAGGGCACGCCCGATCGACACGCGCTGCTGCTGGCCGCCGGAGAGCTGGTTCGGGAGATGGCGCTCGCGTCCCTCCAGTCCCAGCAGGCGGATCAGCTCGGCGACGCGCTCCTGGTTCACGGTCTGGCCGTCCATGAGGACGGGGAGGGTGATGTTCTCCGTGACATCGAGCACGGGGATGAGGTTATAGAACTGGTAGATCAGGCCGACCTGCCGGCGCCGGAACACGGCGAGGGCATCGTCATCCTGCTCATAGACATCGCAGCCGTCCATGAGGACGCGGCCGGACGAGGGCCGGTCGACGCCGCCGAGGATGTGCAGGAGGGTCGATTTGCCCGAGCCGGACGGGCCGATGATGGAGACGAACTCGCCCTTCTCCACGGAAAAGCTGATGTCGTCGAGCGCGTGGACGGCGTTCTCGCCGGTGCCGTAGGTCTTGCTGAGGTGTTCGGTCTGTAGGATGGTCATGGGTATCGCTCCTTTCATGATCCCATTATAGCATAGTTCGATGACATTTGCGTGACTTGAAAATAAGACATCCGTCACATTCAGACGGCATCCCCCGCGTGCGAGGGATGCCGGTCAGACTGCGGTCTTATAAAAATGGATCGTGAAGCGTGCGCCGCCGGGGACGTTCTCGGCCTTGATCGTGCCGCCCTGCCGGACGATGACGGTGTGCGCGAGGGAGAGGCCGATGCCGTAGCCCGCCGACCGTGTCCCGCGGTAGAAGCGCTCGAAGAGGTGCGGGAGGTCGGCCGGGGCGATGCCGCCGCCGGTGTCCGTGATGACGATCTCGCTGTAGAGCGGGTTTTCCGCCGCCGTGACCGTCACTGTCCCGCCCGGGGAGACATGCTCGATGCTGTTCTTGAGGATGTTGCCGATCGCCTCGGCCGTCCAGTCCTTGTCGCAGAGGACGCTCCCCGTCGCCTCGACCGTCACGGCGATGTCCCGCAGCTCGGCGCTGATCGCAAGGGGCGAGAGCGCGGCAGCCATCAGGTCCTCGAGCGTGACGGGAGACGGCTCCAGGAGCACCGTCCCGGCGTCGAGCTTCGAGAGCTTCAGGAGCGTCTCGATGAGCCAGTCCATGCGGTCGAGAAGGCCGCGGAGCTCCCCCAGGAGCGCACGGCGGCGCCGCTCGTCCGTGTCCGGGCGGGACAGGGTCGCAAGGAGCAGATGGATCGACGTCAGCGGCGTGCGGAGCTGGTGGGAGATGTCCGCGAGATGGTCGGAGAGGAAGGCCTTGTCCGCGGTGAGCGCCTGCTCCTTTTCCTGCAAACGACCAAGGAGCTTGCGGATCTCCGTGCCGAGGACGGCCAGCTCCCCCTCCTGCTCGTCCGCGACCGCGAGCGCGCCGCCGTGGAGGATCCGGTCGAGATCGGCGGCCATCTGCGCGAGCCGCCGGTAGCGCTGATACGTCACCACGAGCCAGACCGCCGTGAGCAAGACGCCCGTCCCCAGGACGTAGAGCGCCGCCGCCGTCCCTAGGAACAGCGCCCCGCCCGCCGCCGCGAGCGTCACTAGACCTGAGATCCCGAGCGCACGGCGCACCTCGGGATTTCGCCAAAAGCCCGTCATTCGACGCGGTACCCCACACCGCGGACGGTGCGGATCAGGGTCGGCTGCTGCGGGTCATCCTCGATCTTGTCGCGCAGGCGCTTGATGTAGACGGTGAGGGTGTTGTCGGAGACGTACTCCCCTGCTGCGTCCCAGAGCTGGTCAAGCAGGACGGCGCGTGAAAGGACCGCCCCGCGGTTCGTCAAAAGGAGCAGGAGCAGACGGTATTCGAGCGCGGAGAGATAGAGATCGCGGCCGTCCTTGGTCGCCGTCCCCTTGACCGTGTCCACGGTGACGCGCCCAAGATGCAGCACGCTGCGCCCCGCGCCCGTGAGCCGCAGGACATTGCGGATCCGCGACACGAGCTCGCGCGGGCGGAAGGGCTTGGCGATGTAGTCCTCCGCGCCGAGGTCGAAGCCGGCGACGGTGCTGTATTCGTCCCCCGAGGCGGTCAGGAAGATGACCGGGAGGCCGTATTCCTTTTTGAGCGCCGCGCAGACCGTGAAGCCGCTGCCGTCCGTCAGGGAGATGTCGAGCAGGGCGAGGTCGAAGCGCGTCTGCGCCGCCGCCGCGAGCGCGGCCGCCTGTCCTGGGACGGCCGTGACAGAAAAGCCCTCGTCTTGTAAAAATGTCGAGAGCGAGGAGACGATCGCGGGGTCGTCCTCCACGAGCAGGATCGTTGTCATAGCCACCATGCCTCCAGTCCTCTTGCCGCCTCGAGACGGCGTGTGAGCGCGGGGATGTTGGGATAGAACATGTCGGGAACTTGTACCGTCATGGGATGCTCCTTTCGGGGATGTTTTTATTCATTATAGCACATGGCGGGAGGATCGTCAAATCGGATGCAACACATGGCGCGTCCGGCTTGTTTATATAGATGAGACCGGTCAAAAAGGAGGGATGCCGCATGAAGGAGGACGCGATCCGTCAGCTCCTCGCCCAGGCGCCGACGCGCGGCGAGCGCGCGCTGTTCGAGGCGTATTACAATTATGTCTATGCGATCGTGTTCGCACGGCTGCATGGGACAGGCACGCGTGAGGATGTGGAGGAGTGCGTCGTGGATACGTTTTATGACGTGCTCGCGCACTTTGAGGACATCCGTCCCGGGTCGCTGCGGGCGTACATCGGGACGGTGGCACGCAACAAGGCCGTGAATGCTGCGCTCACTGCTGCAAGGCGGAGGGGACGTCAGCTCCCGCTCGACGAGACGCTCGTCACCGAGACGATGGCCGACACCGACCCCGCGTCCGATGTCGCCGCCCGCACAGAGGACGCCGAGACGGCCGCGCGCATCGTCGACGCCATCCTCTCGCTCGGCGAGCCGGATGCTGCGATATTGCTGCAAAAATTCTACTACGGCCGGAACGCTGCCGAGATCGCGCGTGTGCTCAAGATGAAGCCCGCGACCGTCCGCAGCCGCTGTGCGCGTGCGCTCAAAAAGCTCCGGCCGCTGCTCGAGGATCTTCGCTGACACAAGGAAGGAGGTCTACCTATGAAAGACAAAGAGATCATGGCGCATCTGCACCATGCGGATGACGCGACCCTGCGCCGCATCGCCCACGCTGCCCCCGCGACCGGCAAGGCAACGCGCAGCCGACTCTATCGCACGCTCCACGCCAGACGCAGCGGCGAGGACGACGCCGTCACCGAGACGTTCCGTGTGGAGACGGCGCCGCGGATGACGTTCGGACGCTATGTCGCCATCGCGGCGGCGCTTGCGCTCGCGGTGGGATGTGCCGCGCTCGGGACGTCGCTCCTGCGGCGGCCCGCGCTCCTGCCCGGCGGGGACATCGCCGTGGAGACGCCCGCGCCCACGACCGAGACGCAGGAGACGGCCGCCTCGGAGGGCGTTAGGGAGGACGAGCAACCGTCCATTTTGGTCGAGCTCGCCCGCCGCAATGCCGCGGATATGCCATGGCAGGGGCATGTGATCCTCGCGGCGGGGATCGGCGGTCTGGAATTCACCCATGTCGAGGAGATGGAGCACGTCAGTCCCGATGACGATGCGACCTATCCCGCCATCCAGATCTGGTACCAGGAGGGAGCGGAGCGATTCGAGGACGTGCGTTCCATCGCCGTCACCTATTCTGCGCTGCCGCGCGACACGGACGGCGCCCTCACGCCCGAGAACATCCCGGATGACCCCGCGGACGTGCGGCTCGGGGACGGGCAGCTCGACTTCGTGATCGCGTGCGGGACGTTCTCCGTCGAGGTCTACAGCGAGAACGCCACCGAGGAGGAGCAGCGGATCGTGCTCGCGATGCTCCGCAATGCGTTCACCGATACGGACATCCAGGACGCGACCGACCCGCTCGCGCTCGACGCGCAGATCCTGCCAGGCATGTACACCGAGAGCGTGACCTATGCGGAGGCGGCACAGCGCTATGGTGCGTTCCTGCCGGACGAGGATCTCGGCGCGATGCATTTCGTGACCGGCTTGCGCGACACGCTCATCGAGGAGGATGGCGGGTCCTACACCTGCGACCGCCTCACCTACGCGAGCGCAGACGGCGAGCGGGCGCTCACGCTGACCCTGATGCCGCCCGGGACGATGGAGGACGGCGTCCTCCTGACGATGTACGGCGACGATCATACCGCGAACGATCCCGCGATGCCGCAGATGGCGTGGGACGCATGGTCGATGAAGACGATCACGGCCGCGCCGTATGCAGAAACGGTCGACGACCGCTTGCAGAAGTATGCCTTCTGGGTCGACATGGACGGGTGCGAGGCGGCGTTCCTCGGGACGGTCACGATCGACGAGATCGGCGTCTTTGCGAACAGCTATTCGCTCGTGAACTACCGGCAGAGGCTCGAGGTCCCGGAGCGTTACGCCACGCCTGCCGAGCTCGATCAAGAGGACTATCCGTGGCAGGGGCAGCTCGTGACTGCGGACGAGATCGCCGGTCTCCCGCTCACGCAGAGCCTGCGGATGTCGCTCTCACCGAAGATGGGAGAACTGTATCCGTCCGTCGTGCTGCAATACGGCGGCGAGACCGTGCAGTTCCTCACGCTCATCTACACCACCGCGCCGCTCGACGCGCTGGACACGGAGGGACGCACCATCGCCCCGGAGGCGCTCAGTGCCGAGACGCTGCTCTCCGATCCTGCCTACCGCACAGGCGATTCGCTCGACTTCTTCGTGGACTATGGGACATACCGTCTGCACGTCAAGATGGATGCCGACAACGCTGTGCTCGAGACGCTGCTCGCGATGCTGTGACGCTTGGCGCCCCTTCCTAGTGGGAGGGGCGCTTGCATTTTTCTGTGAGATATGGTATCATAGCCATAGAAAAAATATTTTTCAAAACATGTGTAAGATTCCCGCGCGTCCCCCGTCTATGTTAGATGAAGGCGGGAGGACCGCCTGGAATGGCCATTTTGAGAGGAGGTGCCGCATGACGGACGAAGCGCTGCGGACGCTGCTGCGGGAGGATCCCCCGCGCGGGCAGGCCGCACTTTACGACGAATACGCCAACTACGCCTACGCCGTGATCGCGCGGCACATCGCGGACGGCGCCACGCAGGAGGACATCGAGGACTGCTTCGTGGAGACGTTCACCGACATCCTGCCCCGCGCTGCCGGGATCATCGGGTCGATCAAGGCCTATGTCGGCACGGCCGCACGCCACCACGCCATCGACCACGGCATCGCCATCCGCAAGCGCATCGCCCGGACGGTGCCGCTCGAGGACGCCGCGGAGCCGTCCTTCTCCCATGTCGAGGAGGAGGTCGAGGCGCGCGCACGCAACACCGCGCTCATGGAGGCCGTCGATGCCCTCGGCGAGCCGGACGCGACCATCCTCATCCAGAAGTATTTCTATCGCCGAAAAATGGCGGACATCGGCCGCATGGTCGGGCTGACCGCCAATGCCGCGCAGGTGCGCTGCAGCCGTGCGCTGAAGCGTCTGCGGAGGATGCTAGAGGAGGTGTAGCATGAACGAGAAGGAGATCGAGCGGATGCTGCGCCATCCCGATGACGAGACCGCGCGCCGTCTCACCGAGGGCCGTCCCCCGCTGGACGATGCCGCCAAGGCGCGCCTCTGGGCAAGGATCCAGGACGAGATGACGTCTGCCGACACGGTACACGGAGAGGCGCCTGTCGTGAAGCGCCGCATCTGGCCGTCGCTCGCGGTCGCGGCCGCATGCGTGGTCGTGTTTGGCGGGACGTTCGCGGGACTGTTCTCGATGTCGCGTCCTGTGGTCAGCCCAGAGCCGACCGTCCCCACCGCCCCTGCCGACATCGCCGATACGCTGCCTTTCGCAGTCGGGGAAAGGTTCGCAGCGGACGGTCTGACCGAGAGCGGGACGCTCTGGATCACGGTGACGTCCGCGTCGCCCGTGGACGGTGATCTGTCCGCATGGACGGTACACGTCACGGCCGCGAGCGAGGACGCTGTCCCGCGCGGCGGGGCGACGCAGTTCTGTGCCGACAACTTCCTCGCGGTCAAGGACGAGACGATCGTCTCCCCGTATCAGTGCGACACCGATCGTCCCGGTGACGCGCACTGCACGTTCGTCCTCAAAAACGGCCAAACGGCCTCGCTCACGCTGTATTATCGCTTTTTGGAGGACACGCCGTCCTTCCGCCTCGCGACCGGGACGGATCCGGCCTGCCCCAGCGTGGAGATCAAAATGGAGGGTAACACATGAGATATATCAGACTTTTCGCTGCACTGACCGCCGCGGTCCTGCTCTGCGGCTGCAGCCCGGTCCCCGCGGAGGACCCGTCCGCGAACGCACCCGACCTCACCGCCGCGACCGAGGCGGCACCGCTGGAACATGCCGCGCTCACGAACATCGCGCGCGTCGAGGACGTCCCGCTCCCCGAGGGGTGCTTTTATTGGGAGGCAAAGCGCATGGGCGACGGCGTCGCTTTCGCGGACGAGACCGGCGTCACGGTCTTCTCGCCGTCGCTCGAGACGCGGCGCATCGAACTCGTGCCGCTCGCGCTGCGGGAGGGGCAGATGCTCGAGGGCGTGTTGTATGCCTACGAGGGCGACGTCATCTACACGCTGACGATCCTCGCCGATCACGGCGGCCTCGACCCCGAGCATCCCGATGAGAATGACCCGAGCTTCTGGGAAAAATACGAGGATCAGCGCGTCGCCGAGTATTATCTTTGCACCTACGCTGCGGACGGGACGCTCGTCGACAAGGTCCTGCTGACCGGCATGTCGGCGTTCGAGAACGCGTCTCACGAGATCGAGCCTGCGTCGCTGACCGTGGTCGGCGGGACGGCGCTCCTGGTCTTCCAGACCGGGCGCGTGTGCCGCCTCGACAAAGACGGCTCCGTCACCGAGATCACGCCGCCTGTGGAGGACGCCGCTCACTGCGCCTTCACCGAGATCCTTCTCGACCGGGACGGCGCGCCGCTCTACTACTCGCTCTGGGAGGACGACCGCGGCGAGGGCATCGTCGGCACCCACAGGCTCAACGCCTACGACCCCGCGACCGGCGCGGTCGGGGACGAGGTCGCGTCTGTCGATGCCGGCTTCAGCGACATCGGGTATCTCCGTGCGTCGGACGGCGGCGCGGGCGACTACCGGCTCTTCCTCACCGCGGAGGAAGGCGTCCTCGGTCTGCGCGACGACGGCACGCTCGAGACGGTCGTGGACTGGAAGGCCTCCGACCTCCAGGCCATGCGTGTCGTCCCCTTCGCGGACGGCACCTTCCTCGGCATGAACGGCGACATGACCGCCATGCACCTGACCCGCAAGCGTGCCGACGAGATCGTCGAGGACACCGTCCTGCGGATCGCCGTTCCTGGGAACGACTACGACATCCGCGACTTCGTGCAGAAGTATAATCGTACCCATGACGGCGTCCGCATCGAGACCTCCGTCTACGAGACCGCGGCCGACGATCCGAATGCCGTGGACGATGCCCTCGAGAAGATCAAGACCGACATCCTCCTCAAGAACGGCGAGAGCCCCGACCTCGTCTGGATGGACGGGCAGCACGAGCAATTCCTCAGGATGGGGAGCCGCGGGGTGTTCCTCGACCTCTCCGAGCGGCTCGACGGGGACGCACAGATGCCCGCGCTCGTGGACAACGTGATCGACGCGATGCGCCACCCGAACGGCGCCCTCTACACGCTCACGCCCGGATGGCGGGTCGAGACGCTGGCGGTCAAGGAGAAGTACGGCGTGCCCGACAACTGGACGATGGACGACATGCTCGCTCTCTACGACGGCGCCCCCGACATCACTTATTATTGGTCGACCAAGGACGACATGCTCCGCACCCTCCTGACCGGCACGCGCTTCACGGACGAGCTCGCCGGGACGTGCAGCTTCGATTCGCCGGCGTTCGTGCAGATGCTCGAATTCTGCGACCGCTGGCCGTCCGAGAGCACCTGCCCCGCCAAGGACTACGAGGATGAGACGAGGATGCACGAGTTCGAGAACTGGCACCTCGAGGCGTTCCTGCGCTTCCGCCGGGACGAGGACTTCCTCTACCCGCTCACGATCGGGCGAATCGGGCAGAACAGCATGGCGTCCCCGTTCTGCTACGCGAAGGCCGAGCTGGGCGGTGCGCTCACCTGCCCCGGCTATCCCTCCGAGGACGGACAGGGCGGCAAGGTCACGGCATGGGGCGAGATGGGCATCGTGTCGACCTGTACGGAGCAGGATCTGGCGTGGGACTTTCTGAAGTCGTATGTGCTGGAGAGCGAGGTCTACGCCGAGCCGGAGCCCTATCCGATCGTGGACGCGGAGTTCGAGACCGCGCTCGACGACGAGATGTACATCTTTGGCTACAACGAGGAGAGCGGCGGCTTTGGCCGCACGGATACGCCGTTCTATGACGATGATGTGGACGTCTATCCCCTCTCGCAGGAGGAGCGTGACGCGCTAGAGGCCTACCTGCGCGGGTGCAGGACGTACCAGATGCTCGACCGCGACGTGGAGACGATCGTCCTCGAGGAGGCCGAGGTCTTCTTCGCCGGCGACCGCTCCGCCGAGGACACCGCCAAGGCCATCCAGCGCCGCGCCGAGCTGATGCTCAGCGAACAGAGCGCGTCCTGACGGCATGTCATAGATCAAACAGAACGCCGCTGCTCTCTCCCGAGGGCAGCGGTCTTCGCAGTAATTGGGAAAGTGACAAAAATGTAATATTGCGATAATGTGATCGTCATCCTGATGTGGTATCATGAGAGTACCAAGACAGGAGGTGTCGCTATGGAGATCTTAAAAGTGGAGGACCTTTGCAAGGTCTATGGGAAAGGCGAGAACGAGGTCCGGGCCGTGGACGGGGTGTCGTTCCGCGTGCCGAAGGGACAGATGGTCGCGGTCGTCGGAGCGAGCGGCTCCGGCAAGTCCACGCTGCTGCACATGATCGGCGCGGTCGACCGCCCGACGTCGGGGAAGATCTGGCTCGACGGGCAGGACGTGTTCGAGCGGAACAACAGAGAGCTGGCCATCTTCCGCAGGCGGCAGGTCGGGCTGATCTATCAGTTCTACAACCTGATCCCCGTCCTGACGGCGGAGGAGAACATCACGCTCCCGCTCCTGATGGACGGCCGAAAGCCTGACAAGGCGCATCTCGAGCGGGTCCTCGACCTGCTCGGATTGAAGGAGCGCCGGGACCATCTCCCCTCGCAGCTCTCGGGCGGACAGCAGCAGCGCGTGTCCATCGGCAGGGCGATCATCACGTCCCCGCAGGTCATCCTCGCGGATGAGCCGACCGGCAACCTCGACAGCAAAAATAGTGCCGAGATCATGGCACTGTTCCGCCGCTCGAACCGGGAGCTGAAGCAGACCATCCTCATCATCACGCATGATGAGAGCATCGCGGAGCAGTGCGACCGCATCATCGTCCTGCGTGACGGCAGGATCGTCTCGGACGACGGCGCGCAGACGCAGGAGGAGGCGGATGGGCATGCGCTATGAATCCCTCCTCGCCGCCCGCTACATCAAGGCGCAGAGGCGGCAGTCCGTCTTCACGGTCATCAGCATCGCGGTCGCAGTCGCGGTCATGACGACGGTGTTTTTGCTCTACAGCGTCTTCATGGACTGCTTCAAGGAGATCACCTACAGCGCGGCGCCCTATCACCTGGCCGTCGACGCACTGACCGAGGAGCAGGCGGCGGCGCTCCAGGAGGAGCCGCACGTCGGCGCCGTCAAGGTCTCGCGCGTCGAGGACGGGACAGTGACTGCCTACCTTCGGTTCGACGGCGACATCGGCGACCGGGACCGTTGGCTCCAGACGGCCACCGATCACATCGGCGCCGCGCAGGTCTTCCAGAAGAACCGATACCAATGGAATAATGCGCTGATGGATCTCGACGCCATCGGGGACGGGGCGCACCTGTTCCGCCTGCGGATCTTCGCGATCTTCTTCATCTTCGCGATCATCATGGAGCTGTCGCTGCGCCTGATCGTGGACACGGCCTTCGAGGTCTCGTCCAAGGAGCGCGAGCGGCACTATGGCGTGCTCCAGTCCATCGGCGCCACGCCCGAGCAGATCGTGCGGATCATCACCTTCGAGGGACTGCGCCTCTGCGTGGTCGCCGTGCCGCTCGGCCTGCTGGTGGGCATCGGCTTTGCCTATGCCATGTACTATGCCACGCTGGCATCGGGACTGGACGACCTCTTCCACGGGATGACCGACGCGACACTGTACCTGCCGTTCTCGATCGACCCGAGGATGCTGCTGATCGCGGCGGTCTTCGGCATCGTGTGGGTCTTCCTCTCCGCCTATGGCGTGGGCATGCGTATCATCAAGAAGTCGCCCATGGAGGCCATCCTCGGCCGTGCCGCCCAGGTCAAGAAGGTGAAGCGCCGCACGCTCTCCGGCCTGCTCTTCGGCATCTCCGGCAGCCTCGCCGCGCGCAATGCCAAGCGGCAGAAGAAGCGCTTCGTCATCACCGTTTTGACGATGACCGTCTCGATCACGATGTTCGCGCTCTTCTCGACGGTGACGCAGTCGCTCGAGCGGAGCGTCACCGGCCTGATGACGACCATCATCGACGATTCGGATCTGCTGGTCTATCTCCCGGAGGACCTGAGCCGGGGGATCACCTATGAGGATGGCATCCGGGACATCGAGGAGAGCGGCCTGTTCTGCGACATCGGCATCGAGGTCACGCAGACCGTCAAGCTGGAGGGGGACGCCCATGTATACTATGTGAACTACCTGAACAAGGAGATGTTCGAGAAGCGCTTTGGCGACAGCGCGCCGGTCAGCTATGAGACGCTCGTGCGCACGGGCGGCTACCTCCTCAACAGCGCGAGCAATGAGTATCCGTCCGTCTCCGAGGCGGTCAGCGGCGACACGCTGGCGCTGCGCTCGGTGCATCTCACGTTCGCAAGGGACACGCTCCAGGAGGGCATGACGATCCGGGAATACCTCAAGTCCACCGAGAAGACCGAGATCCCGCAGACCGTCACGATCCTCGGCACGGCGAAGGAGCAGAGCATCATGATCACCACAGGCTGCTGCCTGGTCGGCGCACTGGAGACGTACCAGAGCATCCATGAGGAATGGTACGGCGAGGTCACGTCCATGGCGGACGCCGCCTTCTCCTATGCTTCGGAGAACGACTATAATGCGGCCGATCACGCCAAGATCACCGACTGGCTCGATGCCCACCCGGACACGATCTCGCTCGACTTCGACAACTACGGCACCAGATGGCGCATCCACAGCGTGATGTCCTCGGTGCGCACGGGTCTCTTCATCCTCAACGTGATGATCGCTCTGGCGGCGCTGATCGATCTGGTGAACATCATCTCCACCGGCCTTGCGGACCGCCGCAGCGAGCTGGCGTCCCTGCAATGCGTCGGCATGACCGACCGGCAGCTCGACCGCATGGCGATGCTCGAGGTGCTGCAATTCGCGGGGGCGGGCGCGTTCTTCTCGGCAGTCATCTGTGCGGCCGTGATCATCGGGTGTGAGGCGCTCATGACGGCATGGATCCGCGCGACCTTCACCACCGAGACCCAAGCGATGCAGGACATGCTGCTCGGCCTCGTTCAGATGGATCATGTCACGCCCTTCCTTCGGGTCGCGGGCGCGTCCGTGATCGCGTTCGCGGCGGGATGTGTCACCTCGCTCGTCATGCTGCGCACGCAGTCCGCCGAGAGCCTGACCGACCAGATCCGCGGCACGGAGATGCAGCTCGACACCAAGCGCACGCACATCCTCCGCAATACCGTGATCGCCGTGCTGGGGGCCGTCGTCCTCACGATCGCAGGCCTGCGGATCTATGCGGTCGCCTCCTTCCAGAATGACCGTAAGGAATATGAAAAAGCGGGCTATCTCCATCTCGTCGACGGCACGGACGGCAAGCGCAACATCTACCGCACCGGCGCCGAGGACGGGAGGCACACGATCGTCGGGCTCGCGGGGATCGGCGTCAACTGCTTCCCTGTCCTGACCGAGGCGCTCAACGAACGCCTCGGCGCGGAGAACACGCTCGTCTATCCCGACCGCGCCGGCTATGGCCTCAGCGATGATTCGTCCAAGCCCCAGACGCTCGAGCAGGTCGTGGAGGACTACCGCGCCGCGCTGCGCAATGACGGCTTGGCCCCGCCCTATGTGCTGATGGGGCACTCCTACGGCGGCTATTATGCGCTCTGGTGGGAGCTGCACTATCCCGACGAGGTGGAGGCGATCGTCTTCCTGGACGGCACGGAGCTGCCGAAGAGCGCGCTCTGGTTCGCCGGCCTGCTCGAGGAATATCCCTCCGAGGCGGATGCCAGGGCGGACATGCGGCGACAGACGATGCGGACATGGCTCGGCCTCGACCGTCTCTTCCCGCAGCACATGGGCGATCCCGAGACCGGGGCGCACATCTACGGCGCATCGGTGCTGACGCCGGAGCAGATCCGCCTCTGGGACATCTCCGACCACCGCACCGCCACTGCCGCGAGCGCGTCCGAGATGCTGCTGACAGAGCCGTCCTACCGGGAGCTCGCCGAGACGGTCGTGCCGACGAGCACCCCGAAGCTGTACCTCTCGACGACGCCCTCCTGTGAGGCGGACATCTGCGAGGCGGAGCAGTTCGTCAAGGCCGACCGGGAGGCCGCCGGGCTCACCTACGCCTCCGATCCCGCGACCGTGGCGCATACCACCTGGCAGGCGATCGCAAGGGTGGTCAAGGCGTACCACGCCGACTACTTCGACCCCTTCTTCGCGCAGATCGGCAGCACGCAGTATGTCACGATCGGCGGCGACCACGGCCTCTTCTACGCACAAAAGCCGCAGGAGACCGCGGACGCGATCCTCGCCTTCCTCGCGGAGATGGGATGATACAGAGCGAGCGGACGGTATCTTCGCCGTCCGCTTGCATCTGTCTGCGATATGTGCTATAATGAAAGACAGGAGGTGACGGCCATGCCAAAGGTATTACTCGTCGAGGACGACGAACAGCTCGCGCGGCTGCTGATGCGCTCCCTCAATGCCGAGGGCTATTCGACCGACTATGCGAGCGGACAACGGGACGCGCTGCGCCTGTTCGAGGAGAACGTCTATGACTGCGTCCTGCTCGATATATCGCTGAAGGATGGCAATGGATACTCGGTCTGCGCAGCGATCAAGGCGCAGGACGATACGCCGGTCATCTTCATCACTGCATCGGCGGACGAGGCCTGCACGGTCGCCGCCTTCGAGATCGGGGCGGACGATCACATCGGCAAGCCCTTCGGCACCCGTGAGCTGCTCGCCCGCATGAAGAACGTGATGCGGCGCCATCGGCGGTCCTCGCCGATCCTGCGCTGCCGGAACGTCACGATCGACCCGATCCGCGGCATCGTCTCGAAGGACGGCCGTGAGCTGACGCTGTCGGCGCTGGAATACCGTCTGCTCCTGATCTTCTTCTCGAACAAGGAGCAGCTTCTCTCCCGTGACCGCCTCGCGGAGGAGCTCTGGTCACTGACGAAGGAGTTCGTCTCGGACAATACGCTGAACGTCTACATCCGCCGTCTGCGCGAGAAGATCGAGGACGACCCGCAGTCGCCCCAGATCATCGTCACGGTCCGAGGCCTCGGCTATAAGGCGGTGGACACATGACCGACAAAAAGCGCAGGCTCGTCCACCTTCTTTTGACGGCGGCTCTGGCGGTCCCCTGCCTGTTTTTCAGCATCCGGTGTGCGGCCGTGACGGTCCTGACGTCGGCGGTGTTCCTCGTGTTTTATGAATGGTCGCTCGCACGGCGGCGGAACGATGTCATCGCGCTTTGCGATGACATCGACCGTATCCTGCGCGGGGACGATCGGATCGCCTTCGATGCCTACAAGGAGGGCGAGCTGAGCGTCCTATCTGCGGAGATCCATAAAATGACCATCCGCCTGCGGGAGCAAAACGGCGAGCTGGCGCGGGAAAAGCAGTTCGCGAAGGAAGCCTTGGAGGACATCTCCCATCAGCTCCGCACGCCGCTGACCTCGGTCATGATGATCCTTGATCTGATGCGCGCCCCCGATCTGACAGACGAGGAAAGACAGGCGTACCTGCGGGACTTATATGAGCTCCTTGCCCGCATGAAATGGCTCATCGAGACGATGCTGAGCCTGTCCCGGATCGAGGCAGATGCGGTGCGGTTCGCAAGGGATCCCGTTTCCTGCCGCGACCTGATCCGGCGGTCTGTCGAGACCGTCTCTGTGACGGCCGAGCTCAAGGGCGTCGAGATCGTGACAGACATCGACGGCGAGCCGACGTTCATCGGGGATCTGCATTACACCTCCGAGGCGGTCGTCAACCTGCTGAAAAACGCGATCGAGCACACGCCCGCAGGCGGCACGGTCACGGTCACGGCCAAGGAGAGCAGCCTCTCCACGGAGATCACGATCGCGGACACCGGCGCGGGCATCCCCGAGGAGGAGCTGCCGCACATCTTCGAGCGCTTCTACCGCGCCTCCTCCTACACGAAGAACGGCTTCGGCATCGGACTTGCCTTTGCCAAAAAGGTCATCAGTGCCCAGAACGGCAGTCTGCGGGCATCGGACTGCGTGCCGCACGGGGCGGTCTTCGAGATCCGCTTTTACAAAACGGTCGTATAGCGCAGGCAGATCTGGCGATACTGCCTGCAAAAACGCCGCTGCTCTCGCATGGAGGGCAGCGGCGTTCTGTCAGCTCCCGCAGGTATCGCAGCCGGGGAGCGTGTCAGAGTCGGTGAGGGAGCGGGGAGAGAATTCCTCGGTCGGGAAGCGCATCTTGTCGAAGACGGCGCAGGGCGCCTCCGTGCCGGCGGTGCATTCCTTCGTGGGGATCGTGTAGTCGTAGGTCGGCACGAGCATCGTCACGGGACGCGTCAGCTCGATCACCGAGAAGAGGCCGAGCGTCATCACGACCGTGCGGACGGTGGTCTGGAGATCCGGGTCGGGGCAGATCGCCGGGTCGCCCGGGCACGCCACGGACGCGATCCGCGTCTCCAGTGCCAGCGGCGGCACCACCTGGACATGGCAGGTCGGCAGGTTCGTCACGCCGCAGCACTCGTTCGGCTCGCCGAGCGAGGTGCCGTCGCTCGAGAACGTCAGCGCGTTCGATTCGCTGCCGTAGAGGATGGCGTTCTTGCTCGCGTAGACGGTGCCGGTCATGACCTCGGGGGTCTCGCAGGCGCGCGTGTAGGCCAAAAGCTCCACGCGGAAGGTGAAGGTGATGTCGATGTTGTAGAAGCCGCGGTTGAACGGCACCGCGTCGAGCCGCATGCAGACATCGTCGATGCTCACGCAGCGGCACTTGACGAGCTGGATGTTCGCCGGGAGCTCCCCGTCATCGAGCACGACCGGCACGTTCGTCAGGCAGTCGCGGTCGCTGCAGCTATCGAACACGCGCTCGACCTTGACCGGCACGGAGTCGCCGAGCTGGCGGCCGACATCGTCCGCGAATCTCATATCATGATCCATAATAGCCCTCCTGTTCTGAAATGCAGGGTGCCGAGGCATCCCATGCTACAGGATATTCAGGAGCGCCCTCAGATGTGACAGAACGCGCCGCCCCTCACCGGGACGGCGCGTCTTCGTCATTTATCGTACCTCCGGCTCACCGTAGATCTGCTTGAAGAAGCAGGAGTAGCTCCCGGTGTGACAGGCGGCGCCGGTCTGCTCGACGTTCACGAGGAGCGTGTCGTCGTCGCAGTCCGCGAAGATGGACACGACCTTTTGCAGATGGCCGGACGTCGCGCCCTTGTTCCAGAGCTCCTGCCGCGACCGCGACCAGTACCAGGTGTACCCGGTCTCGAGCGTCCTTTGCAGACTCTCCTTGTTCATGTACGCCAGCATCAGCACGGCCTTCGTCTTGACGTCCACCGCGATCGCGGGGATCAGGTCGGCCTTGACGAAATACTTGTCCAGTGCGGCGGGGTCGATGGGTGTTCGCATAGCTTGCCTCTTTTCTATAGGATATGGGTCAAAAGTGCCGTTTTCCACGATGTATAGGCGAGAACGTCCGCATCGTCCGGCGTCTCCCCTGCCGTCAGTGCAGCAAAGACGCGCCTGCCGGCCGCAGCGCCGTCCTTTGGGAGCGGGAGCGGGTCGCTTTGGAGACGCGGCATCGTCCCGGGCTCCGCGATGACACAGCGCACGGGCGGGTCGCCGTTCGCGTCCGTGATCGCCAGCTCCGCGGGCGAGGGCGGGTCGTCCCGAAACGTCAGCGGCAGGTAGGGCGGGAGCAGGATCTCGTCCTCATCCGCCTTGGCATAGTGCGGCAGGACGTCCGCCATGGGGATGCAGGGCGTCTCCGCCGTCAGCATAAAACGCATCAGCACCACGCCCACACGGTCGCCGTACTGCGGCAGGAACCCGCTTTGGCATGTGGACGTGAAGGACACCGTGCGTCCCGCCGTCTCCATCTGTAGGAAGTCCCGGTGGCGCTCCACGCGGCAGACCTCGCGCGCGATGCCGCTCGGCCGGAATGCCGACATAAGGTCGCGCAGGAGCCCGATCAGACGCGCCTCGTCCGCGAGGATCTCCGGGTCGAGGCGCTTGCCCTCCGCGGCACGGGCGCGCTCGGTCTCGATGCCGGGGAAAAACAGCGAATTGAGGACGACATACGCCTTGCCGTTGCTCCAGAAGGGTGCGTCCCCCTCGACATCGCCGATATAATACCGGACGGCGCGGCGCTGCGCGTCCGTGAGCGCGTTCATCGCACGATGATGCCGCGGCTGCGGCAGTCGGCCTTGACATCGGCGACGGTCAGCTCGCGGAAATGGAAGAGCGAGGCGGCGAGCGCGGCAGAGCAGTCCGTCTGCTCGAAGGCGTCGCCGAAGTCCGTCAGCTTGCCCGCGCCGCCGCTGGCGATCACGGGGATGTTCACCGCATCGACCACGGCCTTGAGCATCGGGAGGTCGAAGCCGCCGCGCACGCCGTCCGTGTCGATGGAGTTCAGGCAGATCTCACCGGCGCCGAGCTGCTCGATCTGGCGGACCCAGTCGAGGAGGTCGAGGTGCATGTCCACGCGGCCGCCGTTGATGTAGACCGTCCAGTTCCCTGCCGGGGTCTTCTTCGCGTCGATGCCGACGCAGATGCACTGGCTGCCGAAGATGTCCGCGCCCTCCTTGATGAGCTGGGGATTCTTGACGGCCTGCGAATTGACGCTGACCTTGTCCGCACCGGCGCGGAGGGTGTCGCGGATGTCGTCGACGGTGCTGATGCCGCCGCCCACAGTGAGCGGGACGAACACGCGCCGCGCCGTCTCGCGCACCACGTCGAGGATGACGCCGCGTCCCTCATGGGAGGCGGTGATGTCGTAGAAGACGATCTCGTCGGCGCCCTGGCGGTCGTACTCAGCCGCGAATGCGACCGGGTCGCCGACCTCGCGGATGCCCTCGAAGTTCACGCCCTTGACGACACGTCCGTCACGCACGTCCAGACAAGGGATGATCCGTTTTGCTAGCATAGTTCCTCCTTGCTGGGTCAGGCGTTCGACCGGGTGTAGGCCACGGCCTCGGCCAGGTCGAGAGTCCCCTGATAGAGCGACTTGCCCGCGATGGTGCCGTAGAGCCCCATCTTTTGGCAGATTCGGATGTCCTCCATGGTATGCACGCCGCCGCTCGCGATGACGTTCATCGAGACGGCGTCATGCAGCGCGGAGAGCTGTGCCGCGTTCACGCCGGAGAGCGTGCCGTCCTTGGAGATGTCCGTGAAGATGACCGTGCGCACGCCGATCTTCTCCATCTCGCGTGCGAGCGCGATATAGTCGACGGTCGACGAATCGAGCCATCCCTCCACGGCCACGAAGCCGTCCTTCGCGTCGATGCCGACGGCGATGCGCTCGCCGTACTCCTTGACGGCCGCCTCCACGAGCGCGGGATCCTTCAGGGCGATGCTGCCCAGGATCACGCGGGAGACGCCGCCGGAGAGGTACATCTCCATGGTCTCCATCGTGCGGATGCCGCCGCCGACCTCCACACGCAGGGGCGTGTTCTTGGCGACGTCGAGGAAGATGTCCGTGTTGACGGGCTTGGCGTCCTTGGCGCCGTCGAGATCGACCATGTGGATCCACTCCGCGCCCGCTGCGACGAAGCTCTGTGCCGTTTTCATATAGTCCTCGGCGACCTTGTGCGCCGTACCATAGTCACCGCGCACGAGACGCACGCAGGTGCCGTCCTTGATGTCGATCGCTGGTAAGATGATCATACGAGTCCTCCAAAATTACGCAAGATCTGCAATCCCACGGCGCCGGACTTCTCCGGGTGGAACTGCGCGCCGTACACATAGCCGCCGTCATAGACCATCGCCGGGACGCGCCCGCCGTAGCCGACCCATGCGGCCAGCACCTCGTCCGGGCACTTGGCGGCATACGAATGGACGAAGTACACGAAAGCCTCCTCCGGCAGTCCCTCGAGGAGCGGGCATGCCACGCCGCGCTCGAGGCGGTTCCATCCCATGTGCGGGATGATGAGGCCGGGCGCGTCGATGCGCTCGACCGTGCCGGGGATCAGGCCGAGGCCGTCACATTCCTCGAATTCATAGCTCTTCTCCAGGAGCATCTGCATGCCGAGGCAGATGCCGAGGAGCGGCTTGCGCTTGGCCTCTGCTTTAAGGACGCCGGTCAGGCCTTTTTGCGTCAGCATCCGCATGGCGCTCGGGAACGCCCCCACGCCCGGGAGGATCACCGCGTCCGCGGCCTCGATGCGCTTGGCATCGTCCGTCAGCTCGCTGGCGAGCCCGAGGTGGTCGAGCGCGTTCTTCACACTGAAGATGTTCCCCGCGCCGTAATCTACGATCGCGATCATCCGATCATTCCTTTCGTCGAGAAGGCCGTGCCGTCCCCCGTCGGTGCGGACGCGATGCGGAGCGCATGCGCGAGCGCCTTAAAGGCGGCCTCGGTCTTGTGGTGGTCGTTCTTGCCGTAGAGGATGTTCAGGTGCAGCGTCAGGCCGGCATTGAAGGCCAGCGCACGCAGGAACTCCTCGGTCAGGCAGGTGTCATAGGCACCGATCATGTCGTTCGTGAACTCGCCGTTGAAGACGAGGAACGGGCGGTCGCAGATGTCCACGCAGCAGAAGGCCAGGCTCTCGTCCATGGGGATGTAGGCCGAGCCGTAGCGGACGATGCCCGTCTTGTCGCCGAGCGCCTTGTTCAGCGCACGGCCGAGGACGATGCCCGTGTCCTCGACGGTGTGGTGCGCGTCGACATGCAGGTCGCCGACCGCCTCGATCACCATCGGGATCCTGCTGTGGACGGAGAGCGCCGTCAGCATGTGGTCGAAAAAGCCGATGCCCGTCGAGATCTTCATCTGCCCGTCCTCCGGGAGGATGGTGACGGTGATGTTCGTCTCCTTGGAATGGCGCGATTCGGTCGCTGTCGTCATTTGCCCGCCTCCTCTCTGAGGATGTCCTCGAGGGCGGCGTAGAGCTTGGCCATCTCCTCATCCGTGCCGATCGTGATGCGCAGATACGGCGCGATGCGGGGCTTGTCCCAGTGGCGGACGAAGATGCTGCGCTGTTTCAGTGCCTCGAAGATGCGCCCTGCGTCGACGGTCTCATGCGTCGCGAAGAGGAAGTTCGCCTTGCTGTCCGGGAAGGAAAAGCCCATGGAGGCGAGCTTTTCCTTGGCGGCCTCGCGCGTCTTGACGATGCGGCCGCAGCAGTCGCGGAAATACGGCTCGTCCGCGAGGGACGCCGCACCGCACTGGATCGTGAGGTGGTTCATCGTGTAGGAGTTCACGGAGAACTTCACGTCGTTCATGTAGCCGATCAGCTTCTCCGACCCGATCGCGAAGCCGATGCGGATGCCCGCCATGCTGCGCGATTTCGAGAAGGTCTGGACGACGAGCAGGTTGTCGTATTTGTCCAGCAGCGGCAGCGCGGAGACGCCGCCGAAGTCGATGTAGGCCTCGTCCACGATGACGATGCTGTCGGGATTCGCCTGGAGGATCTGCTCGATCGTGTCGAGGGACTCGAGGACGCCGGTGGGGGCGTTCGGGTTCGGGAAGACGATGCCGCCGTTCGGGCGGGCATAGTCGTTCGGACGGATCCGCCAGTCGGCATCGAGCGGGACGGTCTCATATGGGATGCGGTAAACGTCCGCCCAGACGTCATAGAAAGAATAGGTCACGTCCGGGAAGAGGATGGGCTTCTCGGAATTGAAGAAGGTCATGAACGCCATGGACAGCACATCGTCCGACCCCACGCCCACGAACACCTGCCCGGGGCGCACGCCGTAGGTCTTGGCGATGGCATCGACGAGCATCTGCGCGTTCGGGTCGGGGTACTTGCGCAGGAGGGCGGTGTCGAAGCCCGCGAGGACCTCGGCCGCGCCCGGTGCGGGCGGATAGGGGTTCTCGTTGGTGTTGAGCTTGACGATGTTCTGCTGCTTCGGCTGCTCGCCGGGGGTGTAGGGCACCACGCGGCGGATGTTATTTTCCCAGCTCATGGGGCTTTTCTCCTTTTTGGATGGATGTATCAGTGCTTGCGCCCGACCGCGAGGATCGTGAAGCGCCGGACGGTGACGGTGTACGTCCGTCCCTTTTTGAGTTGCTGGAAGAGGGCGCCGGTGCAGTCGAGGGTATGGATCTGGTCAGATTCGGGATAGGTGCAGTCGACCGTGTAATGCGTCGTAGCATTGCGGACGTTCGCGGTCTGCCTTTTGTGGACGACCGTGATCGTCTGCACCCGCGGCCGCGCGATCAGCGCCCATATCCCCATCGCGATGAGGAACAGGACGAAGCCCACGACCGCGATGACCGCGGCGATGGTCCAGATGCGCCCCGCAGTCTCCGCGGCGGCGTCTTCCAGCATCAGAGGCATATCAGTCCTCGAACCGCACCTTGATGGCGTTCGCGTGTGCGGTCAGGCCCTCGCGCTCGGCGATCAGGACGATGTCGTCCTTGGCCTCACGCAGCGCCTCCTCGGTGTAATAGATGTAGCTCGAGCGCTTCAGGAAGCTGTTGACGCCCAGCGGCGAGAAGAAGCGCGCCGTGCCGGAGGTCGGGAGGACGTGGTTCGGGCCGGCGTAGTAGTCACCGAGCGGCTCGGAGGCATACGTCCCGAGGAACACGGAGCCGGCATTGTCCAGGCGGCCGATGTACTCGAGCGGGTCGCGCATGAGCACCTCGAGGTGCTCCGGGGCGATGGCGTTCGCGAGGGCGACGGCCTCGTCCGTGTCGCGGGCGATCAGCATGGCGCCGTAGTTCTCCATGGAATACGCGATGATCTCGCTGCGGGAGAGGTACTGCATCTGGCGCTGTACCTCGGCCTCGACGCGGTCCGGGAGGGTCGGGTCGGTGGTCACGAGGATGGCGGAGGCGAGACGGTCGTGCTCGGCCTGGCTCATCAGGTCGGCGGCGACGAGCTTGGCGTCTGCCGTGTCGTCCGCCATGACGAGGATCTCGCTGGGACCGGCGATCATGTCGATGTCCACCACGCCGAAGAGCAGCTTCTTGGCGGTCGCCACGAAGATATTGCCGGGGCCGACGATCTTGTCGACCTTCGGGATCTGCTCAGTGCCGTAGGCGAGCGCGGCGATGGCCTGTGCGCCGCCGGAGAGGAACACGCGGTCGACCCCGCAGAGCGCAGCGGCCACGAGGATGTCCTTATTGGGAGTGCCGTCCTTGCAGGGGGGCGTCACCATGATGATCTCCTCGACGCCCGCGATCTTCGCCGGGATGGCGTTCATCAGCACGCTCGACGGATAGGCCGCCGTGCCGCCCGGGACATACAGGCCGACACGCGCGAGCCCGCGCACGCGCTGGCCGAGGATCACGCCGTTCTCCTTGGCGTTCGTGAAGCCCTGCGGGAGCTGGCGCTTGTGGAAATCGGCGATGTTCTCCTGCGCGTTCAGCAGCGCCTCCACGAAGGCGGGGTCTGCCTCGGTGAGCGCGTCGTTGATGACCTCGCGGGGGACCTCGTAATACTGCGGCAGGTTGCCGTCGAACTTCTTCGTATAGGCCTTGACGGCCTCATCGCCGCCCTCACGGACGGTGTCGATGATCTCGGTGACGACCTCCGTCACCTTGCGGTCGGTCTCGCCGCTGCGGCGGGAGAGCTCCTTCAGGAACGCGAATTCCGTTTTTCCATCACACTTGATCTGCTGGATCATTGATCTTCTCCTCCACTTTCCGCACCAGCGCTTCGATCTCCTGCTGGCGCATTTTCAGGCTCACGGTGTTCACGATGAGCCGTGCCGAGATCTTGGCCACGTCTTCCACGACCGCAAGGCCGTTCTCCTTGAGGGTGGTGCCCGTCTCGACGATGTCGACGATGCCGTCGGCCAGGCCCAGCAGCGGGGCGAGCTCGACGGAGCCCTCGATCTTCACGATGTCGACGTCCATGCCCTTGCGCTCGAAGAACGCGCGGGTCACGTTCGGGTACTTGGTCGCGATCGTCTTGACGCCGAAGCCGTCATAAAAAGGATGGTCCTTCTTGGTCGCGAGCGCGAACTTGCAGCGGCCGAAGCCCAGGTCGACCAGTTCGAAGAGCTTGCCGTTCATCTCCATGAGCGTGTCCTTGCCGACGACGCCCATGTCACACACGCCGTGCTCCACATAGGTGATGACGTCGGCGGCCTTCGCGAGGACGACCTCCATGTTCCCGTCCGGGATCGGGAGGATGAGACGTCTCCCCTTCTCATGGACGGCGGTGCAGTCATAGCCCAGACTCTCGAGGAGCCGGACGGTATCTTTCTCGAGACGCCCCTTCGTCAGGGCGATGCGGATCGGTCTATCCATCACAGTACGACCTCCTTTTCTCCCTCGGCGCCGATGCGGATGAGCCGTGCGATGCCGCGGGTGCGGGCATGCTCCTCGGCGCTCTCGGCATCGAGCGCGTATTCCACGCAGAGCCCGGTCTCCCGCAGCTTGTCCGCGCAGAGGACGGCGGCTGCCTCATAGCCCGCCTCTGCGGCGACCAGCACATCGGCCGGGACGGCGCGGGGGGCATACTTCTTACCGATGACGTTCGCCACGGCGTCCACGTTCACGGCCATGCCGACAGCGGGGACATCGTAGCCGAAATCGGCGAGCAGCTTGTCATAGCGGCCGCCGGAGATGACCTCCTCGCCGTAGCCCTCCATGTAGCCCTTGATGACAAGGCCGGTGTAATAGTCCGTCTTGTTGACGAGGCCTAGGTCGACGATGACGTTCGTCTCACCTGCGAGGCTGCGGATGGTGCGGTAGAGCGCCTGCATGCTGTCGAGGATGGCCTGGATGCGTTCATCCTGGAACACCTCTGCGGCACGGGCGAAGACCTCCTCCCCGCCGAAGAGCGTCGGCAGCTTGCGGAGCGCGCGTGTGATGCGGTCATCGCCGAGCTTGTCGAGCATGTCGTTCAAAGCGGGATAGTTCTTGGCCTCGATGAGGTCGCGGATCTCCTCCTTCTGTGCGGGGGTGGCCGTCAGGCGGTGCATCAGCTCGCGGAAGATGCGGACATCGCCCAGCTCGAGCGAGCAGTTCATCCCGAGCTTGACCGGCACGTCCTTGCCCACGGTCGAGAGGACGGAGAGCGCTGCGGAGATGACCTCCACGTCGGCCATGCGGGACTCCGAGCCGATCAGCTCGATGCCCGTCTGGTGGACCTCCGTACTGCGCCCCTTGAGGGAGGGCGCGAAATTGTAGACCGGCTGCGTGTAGTAGAGACGCAGCGGCAGAGGGGCGTCCTTCAAACGGGTGGCCGCCACGCGGGCGATGGGCATGGTCGAGTCCGGCCGGACGACCATGAGCCTTCCCTTCTGGTCGGTCAGCTTGCACAGCTCCTCCTGCGGGAAATAGCGGGAGTTGAGACTGAACACGTCATAGAACTCGAGCCCCGGGGTGATGAGCCGGGAATAGCCCATCGACTTGAAGATCTCGCGGGTGCGATTCTCGACGATGCGCTTGAGGGCGCACTCCTCGAACAGATAGTCCCGCGTCCCCTCCGGGGTGATCAGATCATATCGGCGCATAGGTGTTACCTCTTCTTTCTGCTTGCAGACGCGCGGGCGGGGCATCGGCCATTTCGTTCGGCCACGAATGATGCTGTCCACTTTAGCGTGCTACTATATTACCGTATTATCATATTACTATAATACCATATCGCTGTTATTTTGTCAATATGGGCGGCCAGACTTTAGCGAGAGCATGCAGGGATCTCACATTTTCGGGAGAACGGGAGGCATGTCGCACAATGGGAGCCCTCAGTCCTCAAAAAAACGACATCTGCGTGGACTTGGGCAGGTCGCCGAACGCGCCGCGGACCTCGAGCATCTCGATGACCGTCTTAGATGCGCCGCTCTGCTCCTGGAACTCCTCGATGGACATGAAGCCGCCCTTCTGTACGGCGTCATAGACCGCCTTCGCGGCGTTCTCACCGACGCCCGGGAGCGCGGCGAACGGGATGCGAATCCCCTCCTCCTCGATCAGATACTTATAGGCATGGGACTTGCGCAGATCCAGCGGCAGGAACTTGTAGCCGCGCGACAGCATCTCATTGATGA
This sequence comes from uncultured Ruminococcus sp., assembly GCA_902762785.1. Taxonomy (GTDB): domain Bacteria; phylum Bacillota; class Clostridia; order Oscillospirales; family Ruminococcaceae; genus UBA3855. The sequence continues at coordinate 46,277 of CACWPL010000011.1, forward strand.
TGTACAGGATGTCGAGCAGGTCGTTCTCTTTCTTGGCGCGGTCGTTGCCCTTGGCGCGCAGCTCATTGATCTTGCCGCGCACCGCTTCCAGTCCCTCCACCGCGAGGTCGACATCGAGGTCGTCGCCGCGGACGGTGAAATAGGTCGCGTAGTATTCGAGCGGCATGTAGAGCTTGAACCACCCCAGCTTCATCGCCGCGATGACGTAGGCCGCCGCGTGCGCCTTCGGGAACATGTACTTGATCTTCAGACAGCTCTCGATGTACCAATCCGGGACATCGTGCTCCTTCAGCATCGCGATGATCTCCGGGGTGAACTCCTTGGGCGCCTTGCCCTTACGCGTCCACTCCATGATCTTGAACGCCATCTTCGGCTCGACGCCCTTGTACAGCAGGTAGGTCATGATGCTGTCACGGGTGCCGATCACCTGCGAGATGGTGCAGATGTTGTTGGCGATGAGGTCCTTGGCGTTGCCGAGCCAAACGTCCGTGCCGTGCGACAGGCCGGAGATCTGGAGGAAGTCCGAGAACTTCGTCGGCTTCGCGTCGAGCAGCATCCCGATGGTGAAGCCCGTGCCCATCTCGGGGATGCCGAGGGAGCCGGTCTCGCAGTAGATGTCCTCCGCCGTGACGCCCAGGACGGTGCAGTCCGTACACATGCGGATGACCTCGGGGTCGTAGCCGGGGATGTCCTTGATGAGCTTGCCGGTCATGTCCTCGAGGTGCTTGTAAAGGGTCGGGACAACGTGGCCGAGCTCGTCGAGCTTGAGGATGGTGTCGTGGATGGAATGGAAGTCGAAGTGGGTCGTGATGACGTCCGAGTCGGTCGAGTCCGCGGGATGCTGGACGGGCGTGAAGTCGTAGACCTCATAATCCGACGGCACGACGACCATGCCGCCCGGATGCTGGCCGGTGGTGCGCTTGATGCCCGTGCAGCCGATCGAGAGGCGGTTCTCCTCCGCGGCATTCAGCACGACGCCCTGCTCCTCGAGGTATTTTTTGACAAAGCCATACGCGGTCTTGTCCGCGATGGTGCCGATGGTACCGGCCTTGAACACGTTGTCGCGGCCGAAGAGCTCCTCCGTGTAGCGATGGGCGCTCGACTGGTACTCGCCGGAGAAGTTCAGGTCGATATCCGGCGCTTTATCGCCGTCGAAGCCGAGGAAGGTCTCGAAGGGGATGTCATGGCCGTCCTGCAAAAGGCGCGTGCCGCATTTGGGGCAGTCCTTCGCGGGCATGTCGTAGCCGGAGCCGTATTCGCCGGTGGTGATGAATTCGCTGTATTTGCACTTCGGGCAGACGTAGTGCGGCACGAGCGGGTTGACCTCCGAGATACCGGCCATGGACGCCACGAACGACGACCCGACCGACCCTCGCGAGCCGACGTGATAGCCGTGCTCCTCGGAGTTGTACACGAGCTTCTGCGCGATCATATACAGCACGGAGAAGCCGTGCTTGATGATGGAAGAAAGCTCGCGGTCAAGGCGCTTCTCGACGATCTCCGGCAGCGGCGTGCCGTAGATCTCCTCGGCGCGCGCGTGGGTGATGCGGACGAGGTCCTCCTCCGCACCGGGGATGTTCGGGGTGAACGTCCCCTTCGGGATCGGGAAGACATGCTCGCACCAGTCCGCGATGCGGCAGGGGTCCGTGACCACGATCTGCTCCGCCTTCTCCTCGCCCAGGTACGAGAACTCCTCGAGCATCTCGTCCGTGGTGCGCAGGTAGAGGGGCGGCTGCTCGCCCGCGTCGGTGAAGCCCTGGCCGGAGGTCAGGATCTTGCGGTAGATGCCGTCCTTCGGGTCGAGGAAGTGGACATCGCACGTCGCCACGCACGGCATCCCGAGCTTGTCGGCGAGCGCGACGATGCGGCGGTTATAGTCCCGCAGCGCCTCCTCGTTCGCGGCGATGCCCTTGCGGATCATGAAGGCGTTGTTGGCGATCGGCTGGACCTCGAGATAGTCGTAAAAACGCGCCAGCTCCTCGAGCTGCTCGTCAGACTTGCCCTCGACCATGGCGGTGAACAGCTCGCCCGCCTCGCAGGCCGACCCGAAGATCAGGCCGTCCCTGTGCTCGAGCAGCACCGACTTCGGCAGGAGCGGATGGCGATGGTAATAGTCCAGATGGCCATAGCTGACGAGACGATAGAGGTTCTTCAATCCCACCTGGTTGCGCACGAGGATGATCTGATGATAGCTTTTCAGACGGCGCACGTCGATGGGGTCGGTCTTGGTGTTGAGCTCGTCGACGGTCTGGATGCCCTTCTCGGTCTCCAGACGCTCGACCAGATTCGTGTAGACCTTGGCCAGGATCGCGGCGTCCTCATTGGCACGGTGATGGCCGAACTTACCGAGCTTCAGGTGCTTGACCACGAGATCGAGCTTGTGACGCTTGAGCTCGGGCAGGCAGGACTGGCAGAGGATCAGCGTGTCGATCCAGCTATACGGGAACTCGATGGCGTGGCGCCGTTTGATGGCCTCCAAAAAGCTCGTATCGAAGCTGGCGTTGTGCGCGGCAAGGACGGGCGTGTCCCCGCAAAACTCCATGAACTGCCTTAGCGCCTCGGCCTCCTTGGGGGCACCGGCGACCATCTCGTCCGTGATGCGGGTCAGCTCGGTGATCTCTTCGGGGATGTGGCGCTCGGGGTCGACGAAGATGTCGAAGCTGTCGACGATCTGGAGATTCTTCATCTTGACCGCGCCGATCTCCGTCAGGCGGTCGTGCTCCGGGCTCAGGCCGGTGGTCTCGACGTCGAAGATGATGATCTCGTCGCGGATGCTGCGCGTGTCCGGCCCATTGATGATGAGCTCGCGTTTAAGGTCGTTGACGACATAGGCCTCGCAGCCGTAGATGACCTTGAAATTCGGGTCTTTGAGGGACTTCTCGGCGTTCATCGCGTCCGGGAAGCCCTGCACGACGCCGTGGTCCGTGATGGCGATGGCCGGGAATCCCCAGTCATGCGCGCGGCGGATCAGGTCGCCCGCGGGGGTGACGGCGTCGAGCGCGGACATGTTCGTGTGACAGTGCAGCTCGACACGCTTGCGCGCGGCCTTGTCCTGGCGCTTCTTGCGCTTGCGGACGACGATCGCGTCCGGCTTCAGGACGGGCTCGCGGGCGAAGGGGTCGTCCTCGATCTTGCCGGCCACGAGGATGCTGACGCCCTTTTTCAGCTCGCCGAGCGGCATCTGGTCGAGCTTCTTGATCTGCTCGAAGAGCTTGACGGTGATCGAGCCGGAAAAGTCCGTGATCTGGTAGGTCACGACCCGGCGCTCGCCGCGGATGTCGCGCGTCTCGGTCGCGAAGATGTCGCCATAGACGACCACGCGCTGACCGCGGGTCTGTAGCGCCTCCGGGATCGGGATGGCCTCATCGCGGATGGGACGGCCCTTGATGAGCTTGTCCTCGCCCTTGACCTGCTCCATCTGGACGGCGTCGCCCGATACCGACTGCGGCACGTCCGGGATGGGCGGCGGCGCATACGCGAAACGGTCCGGCGGCGGAGGCGGCGGCTCCGGGATGTCCTCCGGCGGGGCGGCCTCGATCACCTGATCGAGCGCCTCCGCCGTGAAGCGGTCAGGCCCATGGAACGTCACCTTCATGTCCCGGTCGAAATGCTGCTGGAGGAACTCCCGCAGGACCTTCGCGAACTGGAACCGCTCTAAAATGGGATAGCCGCCGTTCTGGAGCTCGATGTGCAAAGTGTCCGTCCCCCACTGCCAATCCGCATGGTCGAGGAAGCCGTTGACCACGGGGAGCTGGCGTTTGAGCATCTGGATGATGACCGGGACGGCCTCGGGCTTTAGGAGCGAGGCGTCGTAGCGGCAGTCCAGCCGCAGACAGTCGGCTTGGATCGCGTGACCGACGCTCTGCTCGAAATGCAGCACATCGTCATACGGCACGATCGCCCCGAAGCGCACGACGAACGTCAGATTCCCGCGCATGTTCTGGCCGTACCGGATCTCCTCGATCACGCCCTGCTGGACGGACGGGGGGATGTCCTCCGTGTACTTCCGCAAAAATTCCATCAAAGTGGCATTTGCCATCGTCTCACCTCATGAGATAGGGTCAAGGGATGTATCAGAGCTTGGCCAGCTCCTCGAGCAGCGCGGGGACGATCTGGTCCTCCGGGACGCGTTTGAGCGTTTCGCCGTGCTTGAAGATCAGGCCGATGCCGTCGCCGCCGGCCACGCCGATGTCGGCCTCACGCGCCTCGCCGGGGCCGTTCACCACGCACCCCATCACGGCGATCTTCACGTCCTTGTCGATGTCCGCGACGGCCGCCTCGACCTGCTTGGCGAGGCCGACCAGGTCGATCTTCGTGCGGCCGCAGGTCGGGCAGGACACGATCTGCACGCCGCCGCGCTTGCCGATGCTCTTCAGGATGTCCTTCGCGGCGGCGATCTCGCGGGCAGGGTCGTCCGTCAGGGAGACGCGGATGGTCTCGCCGATGCCGTCATGCAGCAGCGCGCCGATGCCGATCGCGGACTTGATCAGTCCCATGCGCTCCGTGCCTGCCTCGGTCACGCCGAGGTGGAGCGGGTAGGGACATTTCTGCGCCGCGAGGCGGTAGCTGTCGATCATCCTGTTGACGTCCGAGGACTTGATCGAGATGACGATGTCCTCAAAGCCGAACTGCTCGAGCATGGCCGCGTGGCCGAGCGCGCTCTCGACGAGTGCCTCGGGGGTCGGGGAGCCGTACTTTTGCAGGATCTCGCGCTCGAGGGAGCCGGAGTTCACGCCGATGCGGATCGGGATCCCGCGCTTCTGGCACGCCTCGACCACAGCCTGGACGCGCTTCATATCGCCGATGTTGCCCGGGTTGATGCGGATCTTATCGACCCCGGCCTCCGCGGCCGCGAGGGCGATGCGGTAGTCGAAATGGATGTCCGCGACGAGCGGGATGTTGATCTTCTCCTTGATCGCCGGGATCAGGCGCACGTCCTCGAGCGTGGGGACGGCCGTGCGGATGATCTCGCACCCGGCCTTCTCGAGCGCCACGGCCTGCGCCACGTTCCCCGCCACGTCCGCCGCCGGGACGTTCAGCATGGACTGGATGTAGATGTGCTCGCCGTTGAGCACGCAGTTTCCGACTTTGACAGGTCTCACGTTTCGCATAAGATCGCTCCTTTTTAGAATAGATACACGGAAAGCCTCAGCCGTCCACCGTCATGTCCAAAAATCGCTCCAGCATCCCCTCATACTCGACGACGAGGATGCTGTCGTCATCGAGACGATGGTCTGCAAAGGTCACGGTCTGCCGGTCGAGCGAGACGATCGGGTCCCCCAGCAGAAAGCGCAGGCGGGATGGATCGAGCCCGGGGAACTCCTCCCCGATGCCCGCCTCGATCAGATAGTCACAAAGCGCCGCATAGCCGCCATTCTGGTAGCGCGCCGCGAACGCCTCGACCGTCGCCTCCGCGTCCGGCGGCAGCTCGTCACACACGAACCGGATGCCGCCGACGCGTGCCTCGTATTCGCCTAGGTCATTTTTCTGGAACATCCCGCACCTCATTTCCGGATCAGGTTCGCGATGTCCTGGAACGTCACCGCGACCATCAGCAGCATGAGCAGCGCCATGCCGATCATGTGGACGAGCCCCTCACGCTCCGGCGGGATGGGCTTGCGGCGGATGCCCTCGATCACGAGGAACACGAGCCTTGCGCCGTCGAGCGCCGGGATGGGCAGGAGGTTGAAGACGCCGACGTTCACCGTGATGAACGACGCCAGCGAGAGCACGCTCGTCAGGTGCTGCCGGAACGTCTCACCGTAGGACGCCGCCTCCCCGATGGTCGTCACGATGCCGACCGGGCCGGAGAGGTCATGGAACCCGTACTTGCCCGAGAGGAGGTCGCGCAGGGACGACCAGATGAGCCGCCCGGTCGAGATCGTCTCAAGGAAGCTATAGCGGATGACGCGCCAAACGGACAGGCGCTGCGCGTAGACATAGAAGTCCAGGCGGCCGTCGTTGTAGGTGTTGCGGAAGGTCACGGCCGGGAGCGTGACCTTCTTGCCGTCACGCAGTACCACGACCTCCATCGTGTCGCTCTCGCAGGTCTGGAGCTTGTAGGTGAGATCGGTGTCCGTGAGGATCCGCATGCCGTCGATCCGCAGGATCTCGTCATCGACCTGGAGGCCGGTCTGCTCGCTGCTCGCGACCGATTCGCCGGTGTCCGGGTGCGTGCGGAAATCCGCCACGCGCAGGGTCGCGATGTCCCCATAAAGAAGGGTCGTGCAGATGACGAGGAGGAATCCGAGGATCAGGTTCATCACAGGCCCCGCCAGCACGACGAGGATCCGCTGCCACACCGGCTTTGCCCGGAAAGCACGCGAATCTGCGCTCGAATCGTCCTCGCCCTCCATGGCGCAGTAGCCGCCGATCGGGAACAGGCGGAGGGAGTATTCCGTCTCCTTCCCCTGCTTTTTCAGGAGCACCGGCCCCATGCCGATGGCGAATTGGTTGACCTTGACCCCGCAGAGCTTCGCCACGATGAAGTGGCCGAACTCATGCAGCACCACGATCACGAAGAACACCAGCACCGCGATCAGGATCGACACGATACTCATAGGCCTCATCCTTTCTAACTAGTGAGATGCGCTTTTCCTCTATATTCAGCGCTTTTCGATTCGCTCGCGGACATAGGCACGGGCGGCCTGGTCGGCGGCGAGCACCTCGTCATAGGTATGGACGGCGCCGCCCTCGACATGCGTCATCGCCTCGCGGACGAGCTGCCCGATCTCTAGGAATCCGATCTCGTCACGCAGGAAATGCGCCACGGCCTCCTCGTTCGCACCATTGACGATCGCGGGACGCAGGCCGCCCTCCGTGATCGCGTCGATGGCGGCGCGCAGGCAGTCGAAGGTCTCGAGGTCGGGCTTCTCGAAGGTCAGGCTGCCGTAGTCCGTCAGTGAGAGGTGGCGGGTCGGGCAGTCGACGCGGTGCGGGTAGAGCAGCGCGTACTGGATCGGGATCTTCATGTCCGGCACGCCCATCTGCCCGATGACGGCGTAGTCCTCGAACTCGACCGCCGAATGGAGCACGCTCTGGCGATGCACCACGATCTCGATCTGCGAGGGGTCGAGATCGAAGAGCCACTTCGCCTCGATGAACTCGAGGCCCTTATTCATGAGCGTCGAGGAGTCGATGGTGATCTTGGCGCCCATGTCCCAGTTGGGGTGCTTGAGGGCGTCGGCCGCGCGGACGTGCGTGAGGTCGGCCTTTTTCTTGCCGAAGAACGGTCCGCCGGACGCCGTCAGGATGATCTGGCGGATCTTGTTGCCGGCGTTCCCCTGGAGGCTCTGGAAGATGGCGGAATGCTCGCTGTCCACGGGGTAGATGGTCACGCCGCGCGCCGCAGCCGCCTGCATGACGAGCGCACCGCCCGCCACGAGGGTCTCCTTGTTGGCGAGGGCGATGTCCGTCCCGGCGTCGATGGCCGTCAGCGTGGGCTTGAGTCCGACCATGCCGACCACGGAGTTCAGCACGATGTCCTGCCTCCCGGACCCGGCGATCTGGCAGAGACCGTCCATCCCGGTCAGGATCTCGATGCCCTCCCCTGCCAGCAGCTTGCGCAGATCATCGGCCTTTTCTTCATTGAAGATGCAGACGGTCTGCGGGTGGAACTGCTTCGCCTGCTCCGCGAGCAGCGTGATATTGCTGTGGGCGGCGAGCGCCGTGACCTGGAGGCCGTGCTTCTCGATGACCTCGAGCGCCTGTGTGCCGATCGAGCCGGTCGAGCCCAGAACGGCGACCTTTTTATCCACGAATGACATGTATTTGCTCCTTTCTGTGAGGACGCACAAGACTGCGTGAGCCCATCTGAAAAGATGGGCTCCGGGTCAAAAGATCGAAAGAGTCATACCGACATAATAGAAGATCGGCACCACGAACAGCACGCTGTCGAAGCGGTCGGTGAGCCCGCCGTGACCGGGCATGATCTTGCCATAGTCCTTGATGCCCTTCTCGCGCTTGATGACGGAGAACGTCAGGTCGCCGACGACGCTCACGCCCGCGCAGAACACGCCCAGCAGCGCCGCTTTCACGATGTCGAGCGGCATGACCGTCCCCCCGCCCGTCTTCTCGAAGACCGCGATGAGGACCGCGAACACGACCGCATTGCTGGCGAGCCCGCCGATGAAGCCCTCGACCGTTTTCTTCGGTGAGATCTTCGGGCAGAGCTTCGTCTTGCCGATGGCCACGCCGGTGAAATAGGCGCCCGAATCCGCGATCCACGCGCCGCAAAGAGCGAGGATCAGGTAGAACAGGCCGTTCCTCGGCAGGTCATTGAGCGCCTGGAGCTTCGTCAGTGACCACGGGACGAGGTACATCGCGCCGCCCATGAAGGCGAGCTGCTCGACCTTATAGTCCCCGTGGTGCCAGAGGAACTCCAGGAAGAGCGCCAGCAGGCACAGCGGGAGCCAGATCATCTCCATGACGGACATCGGCGCCTCGAGGGCTCGCGCGCCATCCTCGACCGCCGCTGCCCCGAAATGGAGGAGCGGCGCGGAGATGCCGTAGGCCAGTACGGCCGTCGCGGCCAGGCGGAATCGCAGACCGTCCACCACACGGCAGAGCTCGAAGAGGATGATCCCGATGACGGCCGCCAGGATCAGCGGCAGCACGATCGTGTCGTGCAGGAAGAACACCGCGACCAGGATCACGATCCCGACTGCCGAGGAGATCAGACGTGTCGCCATTCAGACACCTCCGAAGCGTCTGCCGCGGCCGGCGTAGTCGATCAGTGCCTTATCCAGCTCCTCGGGGCCGAAGTCCGGCCAGAGGACGTCGGTGAAATAATACTCCGCATATGCGCACTGCCAGATCAGATAGTTCGACAGGCGCAGCTCGCCGCTCGGACGGATCACGAGATCCACGTCCGGGAGACCCGCCGTGTAGAGATGGTCGGCGATGGTCTGCTCGGTGATGGACGCGGGGTCGAGCTTGCCCTCTTGGATGAGCGCGCCGATCTCGCGTGCGGCGTGGGCGATCTCGTCGCGGCCGCCGTAATTGCAGGCCAGCATGACGGTCAGGCGCGTGTGGTGCGCCGTGTCCTTCTCCAGCTTGATCATACGCTCCCGGATGTCGTCCGGATAGGCCGATTTATCGCCCAAAAAGATGGCTCGTACCCCGTCTCCGAGGTGCATCTGCACCTCGTCGAGGTATTCGCGCATGATGGCAAGGATGCCGTCGATCTCGTTCTGCGGACGCTTCCAGTTCTCCGTCGAGAAGACATAGAACGACGCATACGGGATGCCGATGTCCTTGCAATACTGCATGATCTTCTTGAAGGTCTTGCCGCCCTCGACATGACCGAGGGATCGCGGCAGACCACGCTTTTTCGCCCAGCGTCCATTGCCGTCCATGATGAAGCCGACGTGGGTCGGGAGCTTCTCGGGCAGCGCGGCAGCAGGGGCGTCCTTCTTACCAAATAACGCCATATATGGCTCCTTTTCCTATATTTAGGAGGTCAGATGCTCATGATCTCCTTCTCCTTGGTAGCGACGACCTTGTCGACCTCGTCGCAATACTTATCGGTGAGCTTCTGTACCTTCTTCTCGGCGTCCTTCTGATCGTCCTCGGTCAGCTCGCCGTTCTTCTTGAGCTGCTTGAACTTCTCAAGGGCGTCACGGCGGACATTGCGGACGGCCACCTTGGCCTCCTCGCCGTACTTCTTCACGCTCTTGCAGAGCTCCTTGCGGCGCTCCTCGGTCGGCTGCGGGAACGCGAGGCGTACCACATTGCCGTCATTGGTGGGGGTGATGCCGAGGTCGGAGGCGAGGATCGCCTTCTCGATGGCCTTCAGCGTGGACTTGTCATAGGGCGAGATGACCAGCGTGCGGGCGTCGGCCTTCGAGATGGAGGCAAGGCCCTGCATCGGCGTGGGGGCGCCATAGTAGTCGACGGTGATCTTGTCGAGGACGGAGGCGTTCGCGCTGCCGGCGCGGATGGAGCCGAGGTTGCTCTCCAGGCTCTCGACGCTCTTCTTCATCTTCTCCTCTGCTGCTTTCAGTGTGTCTTTCATGGGTGATATGCCGTCCGCGCGTGCGGACGTACTCCTTTCGTTGTTGATATGTTCCCGGCAAGACGCGTGCCGGGTGGATGTCTGTTAGTCGGAAATGACGGTGCCGACCTTCTTGCCCATGACGGCATCGAGGATGTTGTCCGGACGGCTCAGGTCGAAGACGAGCATGGGCAGATGGTTGTCACGGCAGAGCGTGGCCGCGGTCATGTCCATGACGCCGAGCTCATTGTTCAGCACCTCGCTGAAGGTGAGCGTGTCGTAGCGAACGGCATCGGGATACTTGTGGGGATCCTTGTCGTAGACACCGTCCACGAGGGTCGCCTTCATCAGGATCTCTGCCTCGATCTCGACACCGCGGAGCGCGGCTGCCGTATCGGTCGAGAAGAACGGGTTGCCCGTGCCGCATCCGAAGATGACCACTCTCCCCTTCTTCAGGTGGGTGATGGCCTTGTTGCGGATGTAGGGCTCTGCGACCTGCTGCATGGTGATGGCGGTCTGCACGCGGACCTCCACGCCCAGCGACTCGAGCACATCGGCGATGGCGAGGGCGTTGATGGTGGTGGCGAGCATGCCCATGTGGTCGGCGCGGGTACGGTCGAGGCCGCCGCTCTCACGGCCGCGCAGGAAGTTGCCGCCGCCGACGACGATGCCGACCTCCGTCCCGATGTCGACGCATTTCTTGACGCTCTCGCAGATGCTGCCGATCACGGTGTAGTCCAGGCCGAACTTCTTTTCTCCCGCCAGCGCCTCACCGCTGAGCTTGAGAAGGATGCGTTTGTATTTGAGTTCCATTTTGAACACCTCACAAAGATATACTATATTTATTTTACACTAAAAAATGAATTCTGTAAAGGCTATTTTTAAAAATTTTTTCAATTTTTCAAAAAAACTCCCCGAAAACGGCCGCAGCGGCATCCTTCCGCGGCACCGCGCATATACCTTTCGCGAAGGAGGGATGGGTATGGACATCATTCTTTGGCACCGCCGCCGTGGCATCGGCGAGGGGGACATCCTCTCACGGGCGGCCGCGCGCGGTCGGATGCGGCGCAAGGCCGTCTGGTGGGACATCGCGTTCGTGCTGCTGCTGGCGGTGATCCCGGTCATGTGGGCGATGCTGCCGTGGCTGCGGGGGATGCCGATCCTCGCGTGCCTGCTCCCCGTCCGCGTGAGCGTCTGGGAGCTCGAAAAGCTCCTATTCTGGCCGACGGCGCTCATCGCGATGCTGCGCTGGATCTTCACGGGCGAGCTCGTCCGCGGCATCGTGACGCGCTATGCTGCCGCGCTCCTCCCGGCGATGGCCTTGCTCCTCGCGGGGACATATACGGCCGTCGGGATGGCGGGGACCTCCCTTCCGTCGCTCGCGGCGGCCTATGTCCCGGCGGCTGTCCTTCTCGTGTGGCGGTCGGTCAGGGGGACACAGCGGAGCAATGTCCCGGGGACTCTCGTGCTGCTGCTGCTGGCGGCATGCTTCGTCTGGATGACGGGACATGCGCCGGATATGGCCATATTTCGCGCCCTATGACAGAAAAAGGCATCCCGCAAAGTCGCAGGATGCCTTGCACTGTCAGTCTACGACGGCGATGACCTCGACCTCAACAAGGGCGCCCTTGGGCAGGTCCTTGACAGCCACGCAGCTCCGTGCGGGCTTCTCGGTGATGTACTTGCCGTATACCTCATTGAATGCACCAAAATCGGCGATATTCGCGAGGAAGCAGGTCGTCTTGACGACGGCGCCGAAATCGGTGCCAGCCGCCGCGAGGACGTTCTTCAGGTTCTCCATGACCTGCGTGGTCTGGCCCTGGATGTCCGTGGCCTCGATGTTGCCGGTCGCCGGTACGATGGCGATCTGGCCGGACGTGTAGATCACGTTGCCTGCCTTGATGGCCTGCGAATACGGGCCGATCGCGGCCGGTGCGTTCTCCGTGTAGATCTTCTCTGCCATGATGGTCAGTCCTTTCTTGTGCGTAAGTATTTCGCCGCCTGCGGGCGGCGACCAGGGGCGCTGCCCCTGGACCCTGCAAACTTTTTGAAAAAAGTTTGATCAAAAACTTTTAGATCCGCCTGCGGCGGGGTATCTATTTCGCGTATCAAGGCTCCTCCGGAACATCATATTCCTTCGGGATACGATAGCCATAGGCCTTGAGCTTGCGGACATAGGCGGGGTCGCGGAGCCGCTGGATGGACTGCTCCATGAAAGGTGCCTGCCGCTTGGCGACTATGCCCGTCTTGATGCCGACGATCATGACAAGACACAGCACCACGCCCAGCACGCCCAGACCGCATACCATCGCCATCTTCATGGAATAGTACCCCTTGAAATGGATGGTGTACCAGGTGTACGCCCCTGCCAGGACTGCGAACGCTATGAAGACGAGCAGTCCCTTGCTGTAAAAGCCGGCATTCACCGTGCGCGGGTCGAAGCCCTCGACGGCCGGCTCGCGCCAGCGCCGCTCCAGGTGCTCCTCGCCGCACTTCGCGCAGGTACGGATCGGCGAGCCGTAGCACCATGTATTCGCGTTCTCGTGATTACGATGCGCGCACGCGGGGCAGACCCATTCCAGACGATTCATGCCCATATGCCTTACTTATTGACGATCTTGAAGCCCGCGTCCGTCAGCGCCTGGTGGATCTGGCGGATGTGCTCATGGTCGCGCGTCTCGAGGCCGATGCGGAGGATGGTGTCGGTGATGTCGCTGTCCTCGCTCGCACGCTCATGGTGGATCGAGACGACGTTGCCGCCCAGATCTGCCAGGATCGCCGAAACGCCCTTGAGCTGGCCGGGCTTGTCCTCGAGCTGGATGGCGAGCGTGTCTATGCATCCCATCTTGAGCTGGCCGCGCTTGATGACGCGGGACAGGATCGTCACGTCGATGTTGCCGCCCGAGACGAGGCAGACCACGTTCTTGCCCTCGATGTCCGGGATCTTGTCGAACATGACGGCCGCGACGGAGACCGCACCGGCACCCTCGGCGATGAGCTTCTGCTGCTCGATCAGCGTCAGGATCGCGGTGGAGACCTCGTCGTCCGTGACGGTCACGACGCCGTCGACGTACTGACGGACATATTTAAAGGTATTCTCGCCCGGCTCCTTGACCTTGATGCCGTCGGCAACGGTGCTGACCTTGTCGAGGCAGACGATCTCGTCCATCTCGAGCGACTGCACCATGGACGGTGCGCCGCTGGCCTGTACGCCGTAGACGCGGATCCGGGGGTCGAGGCTCTTGAGCGCGAACGCCACGCCGGAGATCAGGCCGCCGCCGCCGACCGGCACGACCACGACATCGACGTCGCGGAGCTGCTGGAGGATCTCCAGACCGATCGTCCCCTGCCCTGCGATGACGTCCTCATCATCGAAGGGATGGACGAAGGTATAGCCCTTCTCCTTCTCGAGCTCGCGTGCCTTCTGGTAGGCATCGTCATAGACGCCCGGCACGAGGCAGACCTCCGCACCGTAGCCCTTGGTGGCCTCGACCTTGGAGATCGGGGCGCCGTCCGGCAGGCAGATCAGCGACTTGATTCCGTTCTTGGTCGCGGCGAGCGCCACGCCCTGGGCATGGTTGCCGGCCGAGCACGCGATAACGCCCTTGGCCTTCTCCTCGTCGTTCAGCTGCGAGATCTTGTAATACGCGCCGCGCACCTTGAAAGAGCCGGTGATCTGGAGATTCTCGGTCTTGAGGTAAACGTTCGCGTCCTTGCGGATCTTCGGGGCATGGATGATGTCCGTCTTCCGGATGACGCTTTGCAGCACATAGCTGGCATGATAGATCTTGTCCAGCGTCAGCATATTATCACTCCTTATGATTGGTTGATCCGACGCTCTGTGCGGCTGCGAGCTGTTCTACGAGCTGGCGTGCTGCGCGGGCGGAGCGGCCGCTCTTGCGAAGAGCGAAGCGTTCGGCCTCCTGGTCGAGCTGGGCGGTGTCCATCGTGATGCCATACTGCTCGGCGAGCGTATGGACGATCTCGAGGTAGAGCGCCTTGTTCGGCTTATCGAAGAGGATCTGGAGTCCGAAGCGGTCGGAGAGCGAGATGGTCTCCTGCATGGTATCGTTGCGGTGGACGTCGTCACCGGCACGCTGCGAGAAGGTCTCGCGGACGATGTGCCGCCTGTTCGACGTCGCATAGATGACGACGTTCCGGGAACGCGCCGAGATGCTGCCCTCGAGGACGGCTTTCAGTGCGCTGAAATCGTCGTCATTGTCCTGGAAGCTCAGGTCGTCGATGAAGAGGATGAACTTCAGCGGGTCCTCACTGAGACGCTCGAGGAGCTTGGGCAGGTAGCGCAGCTCGTTCTTCGTCATCTCGATGAGGCGCACGCCCTGGTCGGCGAAGGCATTGGCCACGGCCTTGACGGTCGCAGATTTGCCCGTGCCGGCGTCTCCGTAAAGCAAAATGTTCGAGGCGATATGCCCCTCGGCGAGGGCGCGGGTGTTCGCGATGACCTGCTCGCGCTGGCGCGTGTAGCCGGTCAGGTCGGAGAGCTGCACCTTATCGGGATGGGTCACGGCCTTTAGGCGATAGCCGTAGTCGTCCTCATCATAGGATCGTTCCATGTGAAACATTCGGTGCCTTGCGAACTCGCCGACGCCGTAGCGGTGGATCTCATTGAGCCGCTCCATGAAGAGCGGGAGGAAGTTGACCTCGTGCGCCTTCCACTCCGGCTGCAGGCCCTGGCGTCCCGTGAATTCGCCCACGCCCATGATGACATGGCGCTCCTTGAGCATGAAGGACGTGATCGACGCTGCCCACGAGAGATAGCGCAGCTCGCGCTTGGCCGATTCGACCATGGTCGGCGGGATGGGGAGCCCCTGTGCGGCGTACCAACTGCACGGGGTCTCCGCGGTAAGGATGAGGTCCTTCATGTAGGCCGTCCAGTCATCCGTGTGGGCAGCGTAGAGGGCGCGGACGAAGCCGTAATACTCCCTCTTGACGACCCACCAGTCGATCATCCCCTCCCCGACGCTGCCGAGGAGCCGCCGGAATGCCGAGAACACGCGGTCATAGGTCAGGCTATGGAAGACGACGAGCTCATCGAGCCGGTCATGCAGATCATGGAACATCAGCGGATGCTCCCGTTCTTGATGGACTCGACGAGGCCGCCGTTCTCGATGATGGTCTGGATGAACGCCGGGAAGGGCTCGATGGTGTAGTCCTTGCCGGTGGTCTCGTCGTGGAGGATGCCGTTGTCGAGGTCGGCGGTGACGGTGTCGCCCTCAGCGATGGCGTCCGCAGCCTCCGGCGACTCGACGATCGCGAGACCGATGTTGATGGCGTTGCGGTAGAAGATGCGCGCGAAGCTCTTGGCCACGACGAGCGAGATGCCGCTGGCCTTGATGGCGATCGGCGCATGCTCACGGGACGAGCCGCAGCCGAAGTTCCAGCCGCCGACCATGATGTCGCCGTCCTTCACGCGGGAGGTGAAGGTCGTGTCGATGTCCTCCATGCAGTGGGACGCCAGCTCCTTGTGGTCGCTGGTGTTCAGGTAGCGGGCGGGGATGATGACGTCCGTGTCGATGTTGTCACCGTACTTGATGACGGAACCGGTCATTTTCATTTACAGCACCTCCTCGGGGGCAGCGATCCGACCCATGACGGCGCTCGCCGCAGCGACCTCGGGGCTCGCAAGGTAGATCTCAGAGGTCGTATGTCCCATACGGCCGATGAAATTGCGGTTGGTGGTGGCCACGGCACGCTCGTTCTCGGCGAGGATGCCCATGTGACCGCCCAGGCACGGGCCGCAGGTCGGCGTGGATACGACCGCACCGCACTCGATGAACGTCCGCAGATAACCGGCCTCCATCGCGTCCAGATAGATCTGCTGGGTCGCCGGGATGACGATGCAGCGCACGCCCTTAGCGACCTTCTTGCCCGCCATGATCTCTGCGGCGGCCTTCAGGTCCTCGAGACGGCCGTTCGTGCAGGAGCCGATCACGACCTGCTGGATCGGGATGTCGCCGATCTCGTCGGTGGTCTTGGTGTTCTCCGGCAGATGCGGGAAGGCGACCGTGTGACGGATCTCGGAGAGGTCGATGACGTAGGTCTTCTCGTACTCTGCATCGGCGTCTGCCTCATAAACGACCGGCTCACGGTCGGAATGTGCCTTGACATAGGCCTTCGTGATGTCGTCCACCGCGAAGATGCCGTTCTTGGCGCCCGCCTCGATGGCCATGTTCGCCATGCACAGACGGTCGGCCATGGACAGGGACGCGAGGCCCTCGCCCACGAACTCCATGGACTTGTAGAGCGCGCCGTCCACACCGATCATGCCGATGATGTGCAGGATGACGTCCTTGCCGGAGATGTACTTGCCCAGCTTGCCCTTGAGCTCGAACTTGAGCGCCGGGGGCACCTTGAACCAGGCCTTGCCGATCGCCATGCCGCAGGCCATATCCGTCGAGCCGACGCCCGTGGAGAAGGCGCCCAGTGCGCCGTAGGTGCAGGTGTGGGAGTCCGCGCCGATCACGGCGTCACCCGAAACGACCAGTCCCTTTTCCGGCAGCAGGGCGTGCTCGATGCCCATCTGCCCGACGTCGTAGAAATGTGTGATGTCCTGATCGCCGCAGAAATCGCGGCACATCATGCACTGCTGTGCGGCCTTGATGTCCTTGTTCGGAGCGAAGTGATCCATGACCATGGTCACCTTCTCCTTGTCGAACACGCTCTCCTTGCCCATCTGCTTGAAAGCCTTGATGGCCACAGGAGACGTGATGTCATTGCCCAGCACCAGATCCAGATCGACCAGCACGAGCTGCCCCGCCTCGACCTTGTCGAGACCGGCATGTGCCGCCAGGATCTTCTGTGTCATGGTCATACCCATGTGCATCCGTCCTTTCGTATCGCGGGGCGGCAGGAGTCGGCATACGCCGACCCGACCGTCCTGCGCTCGCTGTTTTATATCAGTCCTCTTCGACCGGGGTCACGATCGGCTTGCCGTCGGCGTCGACCATCACGGTCAGGCCGCCCGAATAGCCGGAATGATAATAGAGATAGTTCACACCCGTCTCACGGTCGACCAAGATGAGCCGCTGTCCAGTTTCTGCCAGCGTGCTCCCCTCGACCAGCTTAGTGATGAAGCGTTCCTGCTTATCCTTCTTACCCATGGCCGCACCTCAATCGAGATAGTTGATGATCGCGCCCTTGTCGGCGGAGGAGACCATCTTCGCATAGCGCTTGAGATAGCCCTTGACGTCGGTCTTGACCTTGATCTGGGTGGTCTCCTTGCGCTTGGCGATCTCCTCGTCGGAGACCTTGAGCTCGATCTTGTACTCGGGGATGTTGATGGAGATGATGTCGCCGTCCTGTACATAGGCGATCAGGCCGCCGCGCACCGCCTCGGGCGATACATGGCCGATGGCCGCACCGCGGGTCGCGCCGGAGAACCGGCCGTCCGTGATGAGGGCGACGTCCTTGTCCAGACCCATGCCGGCGATGGCAGAGGTCGGGGACAGCATCTCGCGCATACCCGGGCCGCCGGACGGTCCCTCGTAGCGGATGACGACCACGTCACCGGCCACGATCTTGCCCGCGTAGATGGCCGCGATGCACTCCTCCTCGGAGTCGAACACCTTGGCCGGGCCCTCATGGACGAGCATCTCCTTGGCCACGGCGCTGCGCTTGACGACGCAGCCGTCCGGGGCGAGGTTGCCGCGCAGCACGGCGATGCCGCCGGTGGTGCTGAACGGATCGTCGATCGGGCGGATGACCTCGGGGTCACGGTTGACGGCATTGGCGATGTTCTCGCCGAGGGTCTTACCGGTGACGGTCATGACGTCCGTATTGATGAGGCCCTTCTTGGAGAGCTCCTTGAGCACGGCGTACACGCCGCCTGCCTCGTCGAGCTGCTCCATGTAGGTGTGGCCGGCGGGGGCGAGATGGCAGAGATTCGGCGTTCTTGCGGAGATCTCGTTGGCCATGTCGAGGTCGATCTTGATGCCGCACTCATTGGCGATGGCCGGGAGGTGCAGCATGGAATTGGTCGAGCAGCCGAGCGCCATATCGGCGGTCAGGGCGTTTTGGAACGCCTTCTCGGTCATGATGTCGCGGGGACGGATGTTCTTTCTGTAAAGCTCCATCACCTGCATACCGGCGTGCTTGGCCAGCTCGATGCGGCGGGAGTAAACGGCCGGGATCGTGCCGTTGCCGCGCAGGCCCATGCCGAGCACCTCGGTCAGGCAGTTGTGGGAATTGGCGGTGTACATGCCGGAGCAGGACCCGCAGGTCGGACAGGCGTTCAGCTCGAAATCGTCGAGCTTCTCCTGGTCGATCTTGCCGGCCTTGAAGGAGCCGACAGCCTCGAACATCGAGGACAAACTCGTGCGCTTGCCGTCCACATGACCGGCGAGCATGGGGCCGCCGGAGACGAAGATCGTCGGCACGTTCACACGCGCGGCCGCCATCAGCAGGCCGGGGACGTTCTTGTCGCAGTTCGGTACCATGACGAGGGCGTCGAACGCATGGGCGAGCGCCATCGCCTCGGTGGAGTCCGCGATGAGGTCGCGGGTGACGAGGGAATACTTCATGCCGACATGTCCCATCGCGATACCGTCACAGACGGCGATCGCCGGGAACACGATGGGCGTACCGCCCGCCATCGCCACGCCGAGCTTGACGGCCTCGACGATCTTGTCGAGGTTCATGTGGCCGGGGACGATCTCATTATAGGAGCTGACGATGCCGACGAGCGGACGCTCCATCTCCTCCTTGGTCAAGCCGAGCGCATGCAGCAGCGAACGCTGCGGCGCACAGTGCGCACCGGCCGTCTTTGCGTCAAAATACATAGCAGATACCTCACAAATATCTCAAAAGCATGATCGGCGCGCATCCTCTATATAAGGCAATGATCCCGAAAGTTCGGGATCCTTGCCTATGGATACGCTGGTGAGCGATCGTATGTCAGTTGTTGATGAGCTTGTCGTCCTCAGAGTTCCAGCTATACAGCTTGCGGATCTCGGCGCCAACGACCTCGGACGGATGCTCGGCGTGCAGCTTGCGCATCGCCTTGAAGTGTACCTGGTTGCCCGCATCGGACATATCCAGCAGGAACTCCTTCGCGAAGGAGCCGTCCTGGATGTCGGAGAGGACCTTCTTCATGGCCTTCTTGGTGTCCTCGGTGATGATCTTCGGACCGGTGATGTAGTCGCCATACTCCGCGGTGTTGGAGATGGAGTAGCGCATGCCTGCGAAGCCGGACTGATAGATCAGGTCAACGATCAGCTTCATCTCGTGGATGCACTCGAAGTACGCATTTCTGGGATCGTAGCCGGCCTCAACGAGGGTCTCGAAGCCGCACTGCATCAGCGCGCAAACGCCGCCGCAGAGGACAGCCTGCTCACCGAACAGGTCGGTCTCGGTCTCGGTGCGGAAGGTGGTCTCGAGGACGCCCGCACGGGAGCCGCCGATGCCGTCAGCGTATGCCAGGCCGATCTCCTGTGCATCGCCGGTCGCATCCTGATGTACCGCGATCAGGCAGGGCGTGCCCTTGCCGGCCTGGTACTCGGAACGAACGGTGTGGCCCGGTGCCTTCGGTGCGATCATGATAACGTTCACGTCAGCCGGCGGAACGATGCAGCCGAAGTGGATGTTGAAGCCGTGTGCGAAGGCCAGGGTCTTGCCGGCGGTCAGGTACGGCTTGATCTCGGACTCGTAGAGCGCCTTCTGCTTCTCATCGGGGATCAGGATCATGATGATGTCAGCAGCCTTGGCGGCCTCGGCGGTGGTCATCACGGTCAGGCCCTGGGACTCGGCCTTCTCCCAGCTCTTGCTGCCCTCGTACAGACCAACGACGACATTGACGCCGCTCTCCTTGAGGTTCAGTGCGTGTGCATGGCCCTGGGAGCCGTAGCCGATGATGGCAACGGTCTTGCCGTCGAGCTTATGGATGTCGCAATCCTGCTGATAGAAAATTCTTGCATCTGCCATGATAAAAGACTCCTTACTATTATTATTGTTCGGCCAGTGCGCGGGCACTGTGCCGGTCTATCTTCACAGCGCTGCCCTCATGGGGGCAGCGGCCGCGAAAATCGGGTGGATCACAGCGTCGTTTCGCTGTTGAGGAAGCTGCAGCCGCGCTCGATGGCGACCACGCCGGTGCGGCACATCTCGAGGATGTCATACGGCTCGACGACCTTGATGAAGGCTTCGATCTTCGCCGTCTCGCCGGTGATCTCGATGCACAGCGTATTCGTCGAAAAATCGACGATCTTGCAGCGGAAGATCTCCACGGCGGTCATGACGTCCTGACGGGTCTCGGGGGTGTTGCGCACCTTGATGAGGGCGAGCTCACGGTTGACGCTCTGCTGGCTCTCCATGACCTTGACTTCCTTGACATTGTAGAGCTTCTTGAGCTGCTTGATGATCTGGCGGGCGATGGCCTCGTCGCCGGTCAGGGAGATGGTGATGCGGGAATAGCGATGATCCTCCGTCTCCGCAACGGTCAGAGTGTCGATGTTGAAGCCGCGGCGGTTGAACATGCTGGCCACACGGGTCAGGATGCCGGACTGGTTATCGACCAGGATCGCGATGACGTAGCGTTCCATCACTGATCCCCCCTCTCTGTGATGATCTCCTCGATGGAGCCGCCGGGCGGGAGCATCGGCAGCACGAACTCATCGGGATCGATGGCGACCTCGAGCACGACAGGCCCCTGCTCCGCAAAGGTCTTGTCGACGGCGGCCTTGAGGTCCTCGAGCGCCGTGACGCGGTAGCCCGGGATGCCGAAGGCGTTCGCAAGCGCGACGAAATCGGTCTTGCGATCGTGGAGGTCGGTGTTGGAATAGTGCTTCTGGAAGAAGAGGGTCTGCCACTGGCGCACCATGCCGAGCACCTTATTGTTCATGATGATGACGGTGACAGGCGCGTTCTCCGTGGAGGCCGTGGCGAGCTCATTGAGGTTCATGCCGAAGCTGCCGTCGCCCGTGAAGAGGACGGTGCGCTTGCCGGTGGCCTTCGCTGCGCCGATCGCTGCACCGAGGCCGAAGCCCATGGTACCGAGACCGCCGCTGGAGATGAACGTCCGCGGTGACTGGAACGGATAGAACTGTGCGACCCACATCTGGTGCTGGCCAACATCCGTGACGATGGGCGTGTCCGGCTGCGTGTGCGCTGCGACCTCATGGATGAGGGCGTAGGGCGTGATGCGGTCGGTGGCGGTCACGCGCTCGAACTGCGCGGCCTCCTCGGCCTTGAGCTGTGCGATGCGTGCGGCCCACTCCGGATGCGTCTTCTCCTCGACGATGCCGAGCAGACGGGTCAGGCAGTCCTTGATGTCACAGGCGATGCCCAGCTCGACGCCGATGTTCTTGGAGATCTCCGCGGCGTCGCCGTCGATGTGGATGATCTGCGCTCTGCGGGCGTACTTGGACACATTGCCGGTGGCACGGTCACTGAAGCGCGCGCCGACGGCGATGATGAGGTCGGCCTCGTCCTGGCTCACGCTGGACGCATAATGGCCGTGCATGCCCTCCATGCCGAGGTAGCGGGGATCATTGACCGGGACGGCCGAGAGGCCCATCATCGTGCAGCCGATGGGGGCGTCGATCTTGTTGGCGAGCGCGACCAGCTCCGCAGACACGTCTGCCGAGACAGCGCCGCCGCCGAAGTAGATGTAGGGACGCTCCGCTGCGGCGATCATCGCGGCAGCAGCCTGGAGCTTGTCCTCCTTGGCCTTCTTCAGGGGCTTCTTCTCCACGATGGGGGCGGGCTCATAGTCGCACTTGGCGATCTGCACGTCCTTCGGGATGTCCACGAGCACAGGCCCGGGACGGCCGGACTTCGCGATGCGGAAGGCCTCGCGGATGGTGTCGGCCAGCTTGTCCACGCTCTTGACGAGGAAGTTGTGCTTGGTGATGGGGAGGGTGACGCCGGTGATGTCGACCTCCTGGAAGCTGTCACGCCCGATGAGGCTGTTCGGCACATTGCCGGTGATGGCCACGAGCGGGATGGAATCCAGATAGGCAGTCGCGATGCCGGTCACGAGATTGGTGGCACCGGGGCCGGAGGTCGCGATCACGACACCGACCTTGCCGCTGGCTCTGGCGTAGCCGTCGGCCGCGTGGGCCGCGCCCTGCTCATGTGCCGTCAGGACGTGGCGGATGCGGTCACTGCGGGTATACAGTGCATCATAAAGGTTGATGACCTGACCGCCCGGGTATCCGAAAACGGTCTCGGTCCCCTGCTCGATCAGGGTCTCTACGACGATGTCTGCACCTGTCAATATCATGCTCTCATTCCTTTCGTTACATCTAAAGACAGCGGATCTAGGCGCCGCGGCGTATGCTTGTCCACGCATACCGGCCGCAAGGGCATAGCGATGCCGTCTTCCGAATGATCGGTCACATTTTATTATAGCACTTTAGCATGTTCAAATCAAGGGGGGCTTTGGATCTTTGCGATTTTGTACAAGATCAAACGGTGCGATCTGGACACATTTACCGACATTTCCGGGCCTCAGCGTCCTTTCCTATGGCAGGATCGCCAGAAAACGTATGGCCGCCCCGATGAAAGGACGGCCGCAGCGTCTCGGTGGTGCTTTAATAATCCTCATGACCGCGCAGATACCAGCGGATCCAGGCGAAGGTGTAGTCCTCGCCGCGGCGCGCGAGCATCCGCAGGAGCCGCTCAAGGAACTGTGAGGTCTCCGGGTGGATGCTGCGCGTGGGCTTGCCCTTGAGGAAGTAGGCCAGGGGCATGTCGTCCGTGAAATGCTCGCCGTTGTAGATCTTGCTGGCCGCGAGGCGGTCGCAGAACATCTCGATGACGAAGCGCAGCGGCATCTTCACGGGCGTCATCACCCGTGTCACCGGGTCGTAGTCGCACCAATACTCGAAATGATGCCGATTGCGCCCCTTGTGGTGCATCCACGCGAGCGAATAGCCCAGCGCTGCGCGTTCCTGCTCGTTCGGGCTCCGCGTCCCCTGGTAGTACCGCACGCCCTGGAGGAACTCCGTGGGCGAATACTTCGAGAGGTCGTGCTTGAGGCCCTGGAGCGGCAGGCCGGCGCGGATACAGTTGGCGATGACGGCGTGGCGGTGGCGCGTGATGGTCGAAAAATGGCCCCAGAGCTGCTTTACCATGACGGCCTCCTTAGCTGTTGGCACGCTCGACCGAGATCACGCCCTTGACACGGCGGATGCGGTCAAAGGTCGAGGTGAGCTGTGCGGTGTTGACGATGCGGATGCTCGCGTCGAAGATGGCGTTGCCGTTCTTGAGGACGCGGGACGAGGAATGGATGATCGGGATGCGGCTCTCCATGAGGATCGCCGTGATGTCGTAGACGAGGCCGACGCGGTCGGTCGCGATGACCTCGATGCTCGTCTGCATGGCGGCGGCATCGACGCGCTCGGTCCACTGGACATCGACCCAGCGCTCGCGCTCCTCCGGGATGTTCCGATCGAGCATGGAGCGGTAGTTGATGCAGGACGTCGTGTGGACGGAGATGCCGTGCCCGCGCGTGATGAAGCCGACGATCTCGTCGCCCGGGAGCGGGTTGCAGCACTGCGCGAACTTCACGACGCAGTCGCTGATGTCGTCGAGGACGATGCTGCTCTTGGAGCTGCGGCGCGTCGGCTCGATGACGGGCATCGGCACGGGCGGGGCGTCGTCCTGCTTGGGGGCGTAGTTCTTGAGGTACATCTCCTTCCAGCGCGGGAGGAGGGCGCCGAGGTTCACGCCGCCATAGCCGATGGACGCATAGAGATCGTCGAGCGTGGCACAGTTGTGGCGCTTCATGTCGTCCGCGAAGAACTTCTCGTAGTCCTCCTCATCGAGACGGATCCGCGCGTGACGGAAGGCCTTCTCGACCATCTGGCGCCCGGTGACGATATTCTCCTCGCGGCGCTCCTTCTTGAACCAGGAGCGGATCTTGCTGCGTGCCTCGTTCGTCTTGGCGATGTCGAGCCAGGCGCGGTTGGGGCCCTTGTCGGGGTCCTTGCTGAGGATGATATTGCAGATCTGGCCGGTCTGGAGCGTGTAGTCCAGCGGGACGATCTTGCCGTCGACCTTGGCCATGGTCATCTTGTGGCCGACGTCGGTATGGATGCGGTAGGCGAAGTCGATGACGGTGGCGCCGACCGGGAGCGAGACAGTGTCGCCCTTGGGGGTCATGACGACGATGTCCTCCGGGGAGAGGTCGCTCTTGATCATGCGGACGATCTCCTCGACGTCGTCGGACGTCTGCTGCGCCTCGATCATCTGGCGTACCCAGGCCAGGCGCTGCTCCATCTTATCGCGGCCCTGGATGCCCTCCTTGTACTTCCAGTGCGCGGCGATGCCGTATTCGGCGGTCGCGTGCATGTCCCAGGTGCGGATCTGCACCTCGAACGGGATCCCCTCGCGGCCGAGGACGGTCGTGTGCAGGGACTGGTACATGTTCGCCTTGGGGGTCGCGATGTAGTCCTTGAAGCGGTTGGGCAGCGGGCGGTACATGTCGTGGATGATGCCGAGTACATTATAACATTCCGCGATCGTGGATACGATCACGCGGACGGCGTACTTGTCGTAGACCTGATCGATGTCCTTATGCTGGACGAATACCTTTTTATACATGCCGTAGATGCTCTTGACACGGCCCTCGATGCTCGGCTCCTTCTCGAAATGCTCCGACCGCAGACGCTCGGAGATCGCGCGTTTCAGCGAGGCGATGAACTGCTCGCGCTCCTCGCGCTTGATGCCCATCTGCTGCTCGATCTCGGAGTAGGCGTAGGGGTCGAGGTAGTGGAACGCCAGGTCCTCCAGCTCCTCCTGCACGACCTTGATGCCGAGACGGTGGGCGATGGGGGCATAGATGTTCATGGTCTCGAGGGCGGTGTTGCGCTGCTTGTGCTCGGGACGGAACGCGAGCGTGCGCATGTTGTGCAGACGGTCGCAAAGCTTGATGATGATGACGCGGATGTCCTGGCTCATGGCGAGCATGATCTTGCGGACGTTCTCGGCCTGCTGCTGCTCTTTGTTGAAGATCGGGATCTTCGTCAGCTTGGTGACGCCCTCCACGAGCGCGGCGACGTCGCGGCCGAAGCGCTTCTGGAGCTGCTCGGACGTGGCCTCGGTGTCCTCCACGACATCGTGCAGGAGCGCGGCACAGATGGTGTCCGTGTCCATGCCGAGGTCGAGCAGGATCTCTGCCACGGCGAGCGGATGGATGATGTACGGCTGCCCCGAGGAACGGAACTGCCCCTCGTGCGCCTTCGCCGCGAACTGGTAGGCAGAGATGATCTTGCTCAGGTCATACTGCTTGTCGCAGGCGAGGATCTTCTCCTCGATCATCTCGATGGTGACGACTCTATCCTCCTGCATGTCTATCACTCCTTTGCCAGTGCGGACAGTCTCGCGAGGATCTGCGAGCTGCCGAGATCAGCACGCGCCGCCGGGACGACGCGGTGTACGGTCACTTCCCCATCCGTAGACGCCGCGAGCCCCAGCTCACAGAACACGTCCAGACACAGACGGAGCTTGCAATGATTCATCCCGGCACGGAACATCGCGTTCGCGAGCCGGTCGATGCGGATGCCCTCGGTGGGAAGGCATTTATAAACGTGCGTCAGGTCCTCCCTGCTCGGCAGGATCGCGGGGTACCACGCCTTCGGGAGGGCCTCGCCCCGCCGCCACTGGTCATAGGCCGCCAGCGCCGCGAGGATCTTCGTCTGCTGGAGTCCGGCCGGACGGTAGTCCTGCACGACCAGCTCCACGTTTTCGCTCCCGTTCCAGCGATTCACCTCGGGACGCACGAGCAGATGCACGACCTCGTTCGCACGGATCCCCAGATCTGCCGGTGCGACGCGGAAGACCTTGGCCGCATAGTCCTGCCCGTCGACACGGACGGTCAGACGTGTGTGAATCCCTTGCCCGAAGGAACGGATGTCCAGGATCTGCGCGTTCTCCGCGAGGAACACCGGCTCGGGGTTATCGGCGCCGAAGGGCTCGAGCTGCGACAGGCTCTCGACCGCTTCGACTGTGAGAGATTCTTTTTTTAATGTACACGCGACCCGCGTCTCCATGACGGGCATCGTCGGATGATGCTCCGCGGCATACGCGGCCACGCGCTGGCGAAAGGCATCCAAGTTCTCTTCCTTGATGGTAAAGCCGCCTGCTGCGGGGTGGCCGCCGAACTTCTCGAACAGGTCCTCACAGGCCGTGAGACAGTCGAATACGGAGAAGTCCCCGAAGCTGCGTGCGGACCCGTGCCCGATGCCGTCATGCAGACTGACCATGAAGCACGGCCGTCCGTAGCGTTCCTGCAGGCGCGCAGCCACGATGCCGATGACGCCCATATGCCAATCCTCGCCCGCGAAGATCAGGACGCGGTCGTGCAGACGATCGGGATCGTTCACGACAGAGGCGAGGACGTTCTTGACGATCTCGGCCTCACAGCTCTTGCGGGCAGCATTGATCTCGTCGATCTCGGCCGCGAGCGCGGCGGCACGGCTGGGGTCCTCCTCGAGCAGGAGCTCGACGGCGAGCCGTGGAGAGCGCAGACGTCCGGCGGCATTGATGCGCGGCGAGATGCCGAAGGAGATGTTCTGTGCTGTGAGCGTCTTATCCTTGAGACCGGCGCGCTCACGCAGCGCGATGAGGCCGGGACGCTCGGTGTTCTCGAGATAGTCCAGTCCGATCTGGACGAGGTAGCGGTTCTCCCCGATCAGCGGGACCACGTCCGCGACCGTCGCGATCGCGGCGAGGTCGCCGAACTGCTCGATCGCCATCTCGAGGTCTCCCCCGCTCATGGCCGCCACGAGGAGCAGTGCGATGCCGGCGCCGCAGTAGAGCCGAAATGTCGAGGTATTGTCCTGCCGGTGCGCGTCCACGACGGCGGCCGCCTCGGGGAGCGTCGGTCCCGGCTGGTGGTGGTCGGTGATGACGAGGGACATGCCGAGCTCACGGATGAGCGCAGCCTCCGGGACAGCACTGATGCCGTTGTCGACCGTGACGATCATCTGCACGCCGTCGGCATGCATCTCGCGGACGGCCTGCTCGTTGAGGCCGTAGCCCTCGCTGCGCTCCGGGATGCGCCACGTCACGTCCGCGCCCATGGAGGACAGATAGGAATAAAGGATGACGGTCGCCATCACGCCGTCACAGTCATAATCGCCATAGACACAGATGCGCTCGCCCGCGTCGATCGCGGCATTGAGCGCGTCCGCGGCGGGCATCATGTCGATGATGGCAAAGGGGTCACTGAGGGACGTGCTGCCCATGCGCGAGACCGCCTGGTCCATCGACACGATCCCCTGCGACACCAATACCTGACAGCACAGCGGCGAGAGCCCGCTGGCACTGAGCGCCTTGACCGCCGCCGGGTCTGGCGGTGCGATCACCCATTTTTTCATACTGCCTCCTCCCCCGGAAAGCTCCGGCGCGGCCGTAGACAGCCGCGTTCAAAGATCTTTGGTGCGTTCGGCGGCGGCCATTTGCGGCCGCGGACAAGGGGATGTCCTCCCCGCGCGAACGGTTTTATTCTTTATTATAGCATTTTTTGGATGAAAATGCAATAGGATCGGCCGAAAAAATGGCCATCGGAAAAAAATATCAGATTTTTTCAAAAAAGCCCTTGACAGGAGCGCCGATCTGTGCTATAATAATAAAGCTGGTTCACAGGACTGGGGAGAGATGTCCGAGTGGTTTAAGGAGCCAGTCTTGAAAACTGGTGATACGGCAACGTACCGTGGGTTCGAATCCCACTCTCTCCGCCATTTTTCATATCTTTATCATTCACCATGCTGATGCAGATGCAGAAGTACCCAAGTGGTGAAGGGGCTCCCCTGCTAAGGGAGTAGGTCGGGAAACCGGCGCGAGGGTTCAAATCCCTCCTTCTGCGCTTACGAAAAACCCCGCAGTAACGTCAAAACGGCGCTGCTGTGGGGTTTTCTTTTATGCCTTGGTTCGCCGTTCACCAGTAACGTCAAAACGGCGCTGCTGTGGGGTTTTCTTTTATGCCTTGGTTCGCCGTTCACGATGCAAAAACACGATATGTGACACATTTTCAGAAGAGATATGACACGAAATATGACACGAAAAAGCGCTCACAGCAGCGCCTCGAAATAGCTGTCGATCTGTCCGTCGACCTCCTGCCGCTTCTGCGAGAAGGTGTGCTGGTAGACGGTCTTTAGGGTATTGTTAGACGCCCATCCGCCGCGTTCCATCGCGTACTTGTCCGGGACGCCGAGCTCGAGCATCACGGATGCGTTCAAGTGACGGAGCTGATGGAAGGTCACGTCCTTCCCGCAGGACGCCTCGACATATCGCTTGAGCTTCTTCGTGATGGTCTGTGCCGAAAACGTCACGATGAACGCATCCGGCTCCCCTTCCCCGATGAGACTGGCGATGTAAGCCGGCACACGGAGGCGCCGCGTGCTGTTATATGTTTTGGCCTGCTCCTTGACGAACTCCTCCGAGCCGAACTTGATCTTGACGCAGTTCACCGTGAGCACGCCGTCTCGGATGTCTCGATACCGCAGGCCGCGCACCTCGCTCATCCGCAGCGAGAGCCAGAGCGCCAGCATCACCGGCAGCTCGATGTCGGTCCCCTTCGTGGCGGCGATGACCTCCTCTACCGTTGGCAGCTCCTTGATCTTGTGTTGCCTCGCAGGGAGCGTCGTGCGGAGCGTGAAGTCCGGCAGATAGGCGCCGAGTGCCGCCGACAGGAGCCCGTGCGCGTTCCGCAGGGTCTTTGGAGAGAGCCGCAGCGCTTCCCTGTTGATCTCTGCCTGGACGGCCGCATTGGTGATGTCACTGAGCG
This sequence comes from uncultured Ruminococcus sp., assembly GCA_902762785.1. GTDB lineage: Bacteria > Bacillota > Clostridia > Oscillospirales > Ruminococcaceae > UBA3855. The sequence goes on from CACWPL010000011.1 coordinate 75,019, forward strand.
GGACGTCCATCAAGGCTTGCAGATGGTTTCGCCGCATGAGCCGGTACCCGCCGATCGTCGACGGCGAGAGCACGTTCTCCTTGCTGCGGATGTAGGCGTCGATGGCCTCGCCGACCGTCATGCCGATCTCGTCCTTCTGCTTCTTGCGGACGGCATAGAGCGCCGCTGCGGCCTCGGCCTCCTTCTTGGTGGGCGCGGTGAAGGACTTGTAGACGGCCTTCCCTGCCTCGTCCCTGCCGGTGTACAGGCGTACACGCCAGCTCCCGGAGGGCAGTTTTTTCGCTTTTGCCATAGAAATATCCTCCTTATACTTGCAATTTGTTTGCAGATGTGGTATAATGAGGATGTTCTGAACGTCCAAATTCTGAACACCCTCCCCCGCCTCGGTGCTACCAACACCGGGGCGGGGACTTTTTTATAGCATCTCCAGATCGGCGATCGTGATGCTGAGCTGACCGTTCCAGATATGCACGGGGATGGGCGTGTGGAACCCGTAGATCTCCGGACTGTCCTCCGCCTCGAAAAAATACACGAGCACGTTCTCCTTCCGCGGGTCGATGATCCAATACTCGCGCACGCCGCTGCGGCGATAGAGCCACAGCTTACGGCTGAAGTCATCGCTGCGGTTCGTGCTGACGATCTCCACGACAAAGTCCGGGGCGCCGCTGTGGTACTGCTCGCCGAACCGTTCCGGGTCACAGGACACGAAAACGTCTGGGACAAGCACGTTTAGGTCGTCAAGACGGACGTCCGTCGGCGCTGCGAACGGACGGCATTTGCCGCCATTCCTCTTGACGAACTGCCTCAGCTCCGTGATGAGGCCGCTCGCGATGTCCTGATGACGAATGCTCGGCGATGCCATCGCCACGATCTCGCCGTCGAGCAGCTCCGTGCGGTCCTCTCTGTCGGCGGTCAGCTTGAAGTATTCCTCCGCCGTGATGCGGGGGACGTTCTTTGCGGTATCGGCCATGGGGTACCTCCTTTTGTGCCCTATCAGACCAAGTCAGCAATGCAGATGGAGAGCTTGCCCCCATAGATGCCGACGGGGATCGTGTCGGTCCAGTCGTAGAAGTTGACGACATTCGGATGCTGCTCGAACAGATAGACCCAGACCTTGCGCCTGTCGGTATCGACGATCCAGTATTCACGGACACCATGCTTACGGTACAGCTCCATCTTTTCACGGTAATCGTCCTTCCAGTTGGTGGACGTCACCTCAACGACCAGGTCCGGGGCACCGTTGCAGCGGTGTTCGTCGATCTTTGAGGGGTCGCAAACGATGAGCACGTCCGGCTGTACGACATTGTGATCATCCATTACGACATCATAGGGAGATGTGAAGACCTCACATGGTCCCCCATTGGTGCGAATGAATGTGTGGATGGCATAACTAAGCTCTCGAACGAGCCGCTGGTGCTGCGTGCCCGGAGCCGCGAGCGCCACGATCTCGCCGTCGAGCAGCTCCGTGCGGTCTTCCCTGTCGGCGGTCAGTTTGAAGTATTCCTCCGCCGTGATGCGGGGGACGTTCTTTGCGGTATCGGCCATGATGTACCTCCTGTTCTGCCTCGGTGTTCACAGTACCGTGACGTTATTTATAGATCTGCCCCCTATTTCCAGCGTCGATGACGATGACGGTCAGGATCTCATGCTCTACCCTGTAGAGGATCCGATAGTCGCCGACACGGAGCCGGAACACATCAGGCGTGCCTTTCAAGGGTTTGATGTCGCCTTGATGCGGAAGGCAGGCGAGGGCGGCCAGGATGCGCTTGATCTGGTCAGCCGGCTGCTTCTGGATGAACTTCTTTGCGCGTTTCTCAATGACGATGATGTACTTCATGCGATGTCCTGCCCCAATTCCTTTGCCAGCTCCTCAAGCGTGACGGTCTCATGCTTTTCCGGGTCGTCATCCTGCTCATAAGCGCGGTACAGCTCCTCGCAGAAGACGTCATCCTCGTCTTCGAGCGGTATCAGGTTTTTTAGGAATTGATAGAGGCCTTCAAGCTCCTCATCCGTGAGCCGCTCCAGCATGTTGAATAGCTTTTCTCTCGTGCTCATAGTCTCTCCTCCATTCTTTCGGTGTTATCTCTTGCGCCTGGTGATCACGATCATCCGGCGTTTTCTTCTGCCGCGGCATCGGCGGCGCGGCGGTCGAGCTCTGCCCCGACGGTGGTCTGCTCGACGATGGGGAGCTGTGCATCTCCCTCGCTCCCGACCTCTCCCGCGAGCTGACGCAGCGCATCCAGGAGCACGGCGCGGGTCTGCGGCGGGAAGGACATGTACCGGTCGAGCACTGCCTTCTCGTCGTTCGGGTCGATGCGCATCTCCCCGAACGGATCCGGTGCCGGCTCGCGGCCGAGCAGATAGTCCGTGGTCACGCCGTAGAAGTCGGCGAG
>CACWPL010000012.1 GCA_902762785.1 uncultured Ruminococcus sp.
TTCTCAAAGCCGCCGCGGAGCTTTCAAGCGCGACATCCCGCACATGACACCGCCCGCAAAGTGACGGCGCGGCATGTGCAAAAGGAGGCGTCCTCAAAGCCTCACGCGTCGCTTTAAAGCACGGCATCCCGTGCGTATCGCTGTCCCGAAGAGAGACGTGGTGGCGTGTGGAAAAGACGGGATGTCATGCGTAAATAACGGCACCCCAAGATCCGCCGCGCCGCTTTAAAGCGCGGCACATCGCACATGACACCGCCCGCAAAGTGACGGTGTGACGTGAAGGAAAGGCGGCGTGGCGTGTGCAAAAGGGGACGTCCCCAAGGTCGCCCGCGCCGCTTTCAAGCACGGCATCCCGCACATGACACCGCCCGCAAAGTGACGGCGCGGCATGTGCAAAAGGAGGCGTCCTCAAAGTCTCACGCGTTGCTTTAAATCGCGGCATCCCGTGAGACGTGGTGGCGTGTGGAAAAGACGGGATGTCGCGTGTAAATAACGGCACCCCCAGATCCGCCGCGCCGCTTTAAAGCACGGCACATCGCACATGACACCGCCCACAAAGGGGCGAGGCGGCGTGTGTAAAAAACGGCGCGGCGTGTGCGAAAGACGTCGTGCCATGTGTCAAAAACAGCGTCCCATCGTCCAAAGCGGGACCTTCCGGGCTTGCGGGGCGCGATCAAGTACCAACGAAAAAACGACCATATCACCACGAAGGGAGGGATCGGCGATGTGCGAATTGATGGGCGTCTCGGCGTCCGTGCCGACGGACATCCGCGCGCTGCTGCGGGAGTTCTATGCCCATAGTGTGCGCCATCCGCACGGGTGGGGACTGTTCCGGATCCAGGACGGGACGCCGGAGTGGTACCGCGCGCCGGAGCGTGCCAAGGACAGCACCGTACTGCCGTCCCTCATCGAGGAGACCCTGCCGCAGACGGCCGCGCTCGCGCACATCCGTCTGGCGACCGTCGGCGCGATCAAGCCGGAGAACTGCCATCCGTACCATGGGGCAGACGCCTCCGGGCGCATGTGGACGCTCATCCACAACGGCACCATCTATTCGAGCCGCCGCCTGACGCCCTATCACGGCATCCAGACCGGCGACACGGACTCCGAGCGCGTCTTCCTCTACCTCCTCGACTGCCTCGGGACGGCCATCCGGGAGGCGCAGCGGCCGCTCACAGCAGAGGAGCGGTTCGCGGTCGTGGAGCGGTTCGTCATCTCGCTCGCGGCGCGCAATAAGCTGAACCTGCTCATCTGGGACGGCGAGCTGCTCTACGTCCACAAGAACATGGAGGGCACGCTCTGCATGCTTGAGCGGGACGGGGCGCGGATCGTCTCGACCACGCCGCTCTCCGCCGAGCGCTGGGAGCCTGTCCCGACCGCGCAGCTCATGGCTTACCGTGACGGCGCCGAGGCGTTCGCGGGCATCTGCCACGGGCGCGTCTTCGTGCCGAATCTGGCCTACATCACCGCCGCGGCGGCGCTCGGCATCTAGCCGCATCGACAAGGAAAGAGGTGACATCCATGCTCTATCACAGCATCACGGAGCGCATCGGCCGCACGCCGATGGTCGCGCTGACGCGGGTCGGTGCCGCACTGGGCGCCGGTGCGGACGTCTTCGCCAAGCTGGAATACCAGAACCCCGCCGGCTCCGTCAAGGACAGGATCGCGGCGGCCATGATCCACGAGGCCGAGGTGCAGGGACGCCTCCGCCCCGGCACACGCATCATCGAGCCGACCAGCGGCAACACAGGCATCGGGCTCGCGGCGGTCTGTGCGGCGCGGGGGTATCGGCTCGTGATCGTCATGCCGGAGTCCATGAGCGAGGAGCGGCAGAGGATCCTGCGTGCCTACGGCGCCGAGCTCGTCCTCACGCCCCATGCGGACGGGATGCGCGGCGCGCTCATGACCGCCTACGCGATGGCGCAGGGCGACCCGAACAGCTTCATCCCCTCGCAGTTCACCAATCCCGCGAACCCCGCCTGTCACCGCCAGACCACCGGCCCGGAGATCTGTGAGGACATGGACGGCCGCGTGGACGTGTTCGTGGCGGGCGTCGGGACGGGCGGCACGATCTCGGGCGTGGGGGAGTATCTCAAGTACCGCTGTCCCGGCGTGACGGTCGTGGCGGTCGAGCCGGAGGGCAGTGCGGTGCTGACCCACGGCATCGCCGGCCAGCACGGCATCCAGGGCATCGGCCCCGGCTTCGTCCCGGACACGCTCAACACCGAGATCTATGACAGCGTCATGACCGTGCGGGACGAGGAGGCCGCGGCGATGTGCCGTCTCCTTGCGCGGACGGAGGGGATGCTCGTCGGGCTCTCGTCCGGTGCGGCGGCGCATGCGGCGTTCCGTCTCGCGCGGCAGGCGCAGTTCCAGGGGCAACGCATCGTCACCGTCTTCCCGGACAGCGGCGAGCGCTACCTCTCCACCGGCATCTTCGATCCAGACGCGACATGAAATGCGGCGCCGTCCCTTCGCTGAGGACGGCGCCTTTCGTGTCTATGAGCTGTCACTTCTCGACCCGGATCACCGCGACACAGCACGGCACGAGGCCGCGCACCATGCGGTATTCCGCCGCGATGCCGCGGTCCTCAAAGAACTGCCGGTAGCTCTCCCGGCTGAACTGCCGCGGGAACTGCGTGCCCATGGCGCGGAACACGGTCGTGACGGCCGTGGCGCGGGCATTCTCCTGGGCGACATAGGTCGGGATCAGGAGCAGACCGCCCGGCTTGACCACCCGCCGCAGCTCGTCGAGCGCACGGTCGGGGTCGTCGAGCAGATGGATCACGTTCGCGGCCACGGCGGCGTCGAAGCAGGAATCGCGGCATCGGATCGCCGTGATGTCCGCATAGCGGAGCGTGACGTTGGCCTGTCCGCGGACCTTCTCCCAGCAGCGGCGGAGCATCCTGCGCGAATAGTCCGTCGCGATGAGCCGCCCGCACGCCGGGGCGAGCACACGCGTCATGATCCCCGTCCCGCAGGCGCACTCGAGCACGGTGTCGTCCTCATGGAGATAGGACGCGCAGATCGCCGCCGCCTCGTCGTTCACCTTCCGCTCCACGACCTGATAGAGGTCGTAGATGCCGGCCATCCTGTCCCAAAACATCGCATCCTCCTTTCAGCGGAACAGTCCCAGCGCCTCGAGCGACTTCCAGGGGATGGGGTCGAGGTGGGAGAGGTCGTTGCGCGCCTTGCGCATCCGCGCGAGCTGGTCGATGTCGGCCTTGTCGGCGAGCCCCCGGCTCTGGCAGAGGAACCAGATATGGACGATCTCCAGCTCCTTCGGCTCGGTGATATAGCCGCCGTAGCCGTTCGGGATGGAGAGGTCCTTGGGGAAGCGGTGGCCGTATTTTTGAAGATACCGCTGGCGCTGCTCCTCCAGGATCGGGTAGACCGTTCGGATCTGCGCGCGCCAGACGGCCTCACGCTGCCGGGCGGTGTCCTTCCCGAGGATGGCGGCCGCCGTGCCCAGCGGGTCGTGTGCGAGCGCCGTGCCCTCGGAGGCGAGCGCGGCGGCCGGCTCCGGCGCGTACCCCGCCAGCGACGCGGCCAGCTCCGTGATGTACTGCGCCATCGCGCCGCGGATGTCCTTCTCCGTGAGGACGGCCTGGCAGACCATCAGCGTGTCCTGCTCGGAGAGGTCGCGTCCCAGGTCGAGATAGCGGCCCATGTCCTTGCGGAGGTCGCGGGACTGCGCGTCCTCCATCAGCAGCGCAAAGATGCCGTGGCGCTCCCCCGCTGCGGCCAGATAGCTCGTGACCGTCTTGAGCCACGCCTCACAGGCCTTCCCGCGGATCCCCCGCACGATGACGATGGCGCGGGACAGCGAGATCTCGGGGTGCTGCGCCATGTAGCGCTCCTCCGGCTCGCTCGGCCAGTATTCGTCCTTCTGGTCCTCCTCGGCGAACGTCTCGAGGAGACGCGCACCGGGGGACATGGTATCGTCGGAGACATCGAGCTCCTTCAGCTTCTGGACGCCGAGGCGCTCGCCGAGCGGCGCGGTGAGGCGCTCGACGAGCAGCGTCTCCCAGGGGAGCGGCCCCGGGCTCCGCAGCACGACGCTTCTGCCGCTGCACAGCGTATCCTGCGCCTCCCGCAGGATACGGGAGGCCGTCGGCATATGGTCCCACCAGAACGTTCCGATCGTGTTTTCCATCCGGCATCCTCCTTTCACTGTGCATAGCCGGTCAGCGCATCGTCGACCGCCTTGGCGGTGCCGAGCAGCTCCCGGAAGCCGGTGGTGGAGAACTGGTAGCCGTCGTTGACCACGCTGAGGATGTTCAGATCCCACATCTCACCGAGCAGGACATCGAGCTGCTCGTCATTGAGCGCGCAGATGCGTGCGATGCCGAGCTCCGTTGCCTCCTCGCGGATGTCGGCGAGGGAGTGGGAGAGCTGGCTGCCCTCGGAGCAGCGGCCGTTCTTGAGGTCGTCGTAGTAGAGCTGGGCGAGGAGGAGCGCGATGATGTGGTAGTAGCTGCCCTGTGCCTGGTCGACGAAGAGGGTCATGCGCAGCTTGTTGCTCATCTCACTGACGAAGTGCTTGTCGGCCAGGAGCTTCTTGATGTGATCCTCCGTGACCTCGTAGGGCGGTGTGCTGCCGATGGAATAGCCGCCGTAGCCCTCCTCCTTCATGGATTCGAGCAGCTTCTGGCAGTAGAGCTGGATGAGACCGGGGAAGTAGTTGGTCTTGCCGAGGATGAGGGAGACGATCCGCTCGTCACCGAGCCGGAATCCCAGATAGCCGAGGGTGTGGGTCAGGAGCTCCGTGGCCTCGGGACGGCGGAACGGGCGGACGATGACGCTGCTCATGTGCGCCATGATATTGTTGTTATAGAGCATGGCCTCGCGCTCGAAGCGGGAAAGGTCATGCACACCGGCCATCACGATCTTGAAGCGCGGCGATTGCAGGTTCTTCAGCTCGGAGATGGGGCGGTAGTCGACCTCGGCACAGCTCGAGATGAACTCATCGGCCTCGTCGAGCATGAGGAGGAGGTAGTGGATGTAGCGGTCGGGATCCTCGTCGGCAAGGCGCTTGCGGATGTGGCGGGCGAGGACCTCCCAGTCGTCGCACTCGCAGGACTCCTCGAGGATGCCGGCGTCGATCAGGTAGGTCGAGACCTTGTGGGCGGCCTCACGGTAGCCGAGCTTCGTGATGTCCACGAGGACGGCGCGGTCGTGGAGATCGTTGCCGTCCACACGCATCTGCGCCATCTTCAGCAGCGCGCTCTTACCGAGCTGACGGCCGCCGTAGACCAGATTCGCACCGCTCGCGACCTCGATGGTGCCCAGCTCCGCGGAGCGGCCGGCAAAGAGCTCGGGCGGGGTCTGGAAATGCGAGTCCGCGATGAAGGGCTGGTAGTAGGCGAAGGGCATGGTGATGGCCATGAGCATCCTGTCGACGGACGTCTCTGCGTAGTTGCGTGCGAGGAAGAAGAGGGTCACGCGGTCGATGACGATGTACGTCCGCGTGAGGGTGTGGTCCTGCTTGCAGGCCTTGGCCAGCTCGTGGCGGTCGTCGATGTTGAGGGCGTGGTCGAGGAGGACGATGGTGTGGCGCGGCGTGCGGCCGATGGTACGGAAGCGGTCGAGGAGCTTCTTGGTATCGTGGCGGCTGTAGAGACAGAGCACGCGGAAGGGCTCGGTCTCGGCATCCGAGCCGAAGGCGGGGATGGGATAGGGATAGCTGGTGTTGCCGCGGCGCTTCTCGCGCAGGACGAGATAGCTGTCGGCGTTCGGCTCGCTGGTCTCGCGCGTCACAGTGATCTGGCCAAAGCCGAGCAGACCGAGGAGCTCGGCGATGGTCTCCTCCCCGGCAGGGGCGTTCTTGATCCAGTGCATCAGCAGCTTGACGCCGCCGCGTACATCCTTGCGGCCGTTCTCGGACTTGTGCAGGAGGGTGAGCTCGAGCTCGTCGGCACGGCGGGCATCGCTGCGGCGCACGTCCTCCGTCAGACGATGCTCATGCTGGAGGATGGAGTCGACGACCGTATGGCTGCCGGAGGCGACGAAGGAATAGTCCTCGCCGTACTCCTCCATGAAGCGGCGCAGGTAGCCCAGCGGCGCCTCGGACCAGTCCTCGACATCGTCGACGTCCTTGATGCGCACGCAGTTCATCATGTGCTCTGCGATGGTGTACTCACGGTCGCGGATGGCGGCCTCGATGCGCTCGCGCGGGTAGATGCCGAGGTCGACGTCCGGCTCGGCGCACAGCTCCTCGAGCTGACGGGTCAGGTCACGGCCGCGGGTCTCGTCCTCACGCGCCACGGTGGCGTTCAGGGCGTTCAGCAGGCGCATGAAGGCGCCGAAGTCCTGCGTGCGGTCGGTGATGGCCGCCCAGGCGTCGGCAGTGTCGCGCAGCGCGGTCTTGCGTCCCATGACATCGGAGATGCGGCCATAGCTCTCGGCGAGCTCCAGGTCCTCCTTGAAGTCGCGGTAGCGCTTGAGGACGCGGCTGCGGCTCTGGCGGACGTAGCGCTCCATATCCTCGAAGAGCGGGTCGTTCGCGAGCGCCTCGTCCCCGGTCTCGCGGGCATAGTCGCGGATGAGACGGGCAGCGCGGTGGTCGTTCTTGGTCACGTCGTCGCTGAAGATGGAGTGCAGGCGCTCGGTGAGGGACGGGAGCGCTGCCTGGGCATGGCGCTCGATCCGTCCGAAGATGCACAGCTCCGGCAGTCCGCAGAACGTGGACTGGAGCTCCGGCAGGAAGTTCTCATCGAGCAGGATCTCCTCGCTGCGCAGGAAGCCGGCGAACAGGAAGCGGCGCGTCTTCATGTCCCAGGTGCCCTCGAGCTTGGCATAGAGCTCCTCGGCGGTGACGCGCAGCGCCTCGGCAGCGCGGTCGGCGGTCGTGTCCCCGCAGGAATCGGCGATCTCACGCAGGCAGGGCATGAGCTGGGCACGGGCGAAGCTGTAGCGTGCGAGGACGGCCTCGCTGTCGGCGCCGCCGGTCTGCTCGGTCACGCAGACCCATCCGCACAGACAGTGGAGCATCGAACGGATCACATTGACGACCGAGCTGCGCTTGGGGTCGTGCAGACGCTGGTGCGGACGGTCGACATTGAGACGCTCGGCGCGCATCCGGTCGGCGGCCAGGTCCCAATAGCGGTCGATGTAGGCATCGAGGCGCGGGAGGTCGATGTTCTCCATGTCGATCTCGCGGCCGTCACGGATGAAGGTCGTCTCCAGGAGCTCGCGCACCTCGTCGACGCGGCTGCGGTCGTTGGCCTCCACGATGTCGATGGCCGAGCGCAGCTCGCTCTTCTCGAGGAACAGCAGGATGCGCGTGTAGCGGACGCGGCCGCTCGTCTCGAAGCAGTTCGCGCGCGCCTCGGCCTTTTCGATGCACTCCTTGGCCTCCTTGGCATAGTCCTCCGCGGTCACATCGCTGCGGCGGTAGTCGGCGAAGGTGTCGATGCCGTGGCCGGTGGCAGTATGGAACGCGATCATGAGATCGGCCGCCTTGCGGAAGGACGGGATCTTCGCCGAGATGTCCTGCTGCTCGAGACTGAGCACGAGGTCCTCGAGGCCGTGGTCATGACTGCCATAGTAGCTGAACAGTGCGCGCAGGACGGCCGCGCCGAACAGGAGCGTGTTGCCCTCGTCGAGATACTGCGCACTGGTGTAGAACACCTCCGCGATCGACTGGGAGGTATAGGAGCAGCGCTCGATCGGGTCGTCGAAGGCATAGCTGTAGGCCTTCGCACACGCGCGCAGGTAGCTGTCCGGTGTGTCGCCGCGTGCCTCGGCCAGCAGGGCGGCCGCATCCAGATAGGTCAGCATGAGATAGCGCTCCGGCATCCCCAGCGCACGGCGGAGCAGCTCCGAATCGGAGAGACCGACCGCATCCAGACCGTCCTTGTCCTTGTAGGCAGCGAGGAGCGCGGGCAGGTCGGCGACCTCCTCCTCCTCCGGCGCGGCCTGTGCGGTCTCGGCAGGGGCCGTTTCCTCGGCGGGAGCTGCCTCCTCGGCAGGGGGCGCGATCAGCGCTTCGACATCATATCCGGCGTCCGCCAGACGCTCGAGGAGCGCGGGACGGTGCTTCTCGTCCGCCTGCACGGCCAGCATGGCGGCACGGTCGACATCGCCCTCATCGAGATAGAGCGCAGCCAAGGTCGGGATCACATCGCCGCTGCGGGCGTTCGTGTTCGACCCGCTCTCATCGCAGAGACGGAGCCACTTCTCGAGCTCCGCGATCGCGGCCGGGGCCTTCCCCTGCTCGAGCAGGAGCGCGGCCTTCTCGCGGCGGCGGCGCATGATCTCCTTGGGCGGCTTTTCCGGAAGGAGCGTCAGCAGCTCATCGAGGAGGGGCAGGAGCGCGTCCTTCCGGCCGAGCCGCTCGCTCAGCGACAGCACCGCGGAGACGTTCTCGGCATCGCGGGTGATGGTGTCGCCATAGTCATCGAGGAGCTCGGTCACAGAGGCAGAATAGCCCAAGTCGCCATAGCGCCCCCACATGACGTCGTAGCAGCGGAGCTGTCCGGCCGCGGCGGCCGCAGGCTCCTCGTCCATCAGCAGCTTGAAGGCCTCGAGCGCCTGCTCCGGCACTCCTTTCTCGAGGAGCTTCGTGGCATCGGCAAGGCTCTTGGTGCGCGCGGCACGGGCGGCCTTCTCCTGCTCCTTCTTCTTCTTCTTGCTCAGACCGGTGTAGACCGTGCCCGTCACGGGGGTGCGCACCTCCACGGCCATTTCCTTCCCATAGGCACGGCCGCCGTGCTTGAAGATGACGCCGATGTCGAGGTCGCGCGCCTCCTTGCTCTCCATCGCGTTCAGGCGGTCACGCAGCGCGGTGTCCGTCACGGAGGCGATGCTGAAGCGGAAGCTGCCCTCGCCGTTCTCCGGCACGATCTCGCCGGTCTTCTCGTAGACATTGAACTTCACGATGATGCCCGCGCGCGGACGGTCGGGGTCGATCGTGGGGATGACAGGCGTCTCCGGCACAGGCTCGTCGACAGGCTCCGGCGCCTGCTCCTGCGGCGCGGCAGCCTCGATCAGCGGCCGCACCTGGGTCGCCGTGCAGTAGGACGTGAGCGCCTCGAGGCAGGAGGGCAGGCTCAGGAAATTGGTCAGACCGGCCTTGCAGTCGGCATCGACACGGCGGATGACCGCCTCGATCCAGAGGAGCTGCTCCGGCGTGCGCTCGCTCGCAAGGAGCCACGCCAGACCGCTGAGGTCCTTCAGATGCAGCGCACTGTAGGCCTCGATGGCGGCCGCATCCGGCAGATCGTCAGATCCGGCGTCACGGATGGCGATGGCCGCATAGACCGCGGCCGTGCGGTAGGCCTCGTCCGTCTCGGCGGACTTGGCATCGCGGTAAGCAAGACGGCAGGCCGCGGCGACATTTCCGCCGCGGTGGAAGTTCCCGATGGCCTCGGCGGTCTGCCCCTCGAGGCATTGCGCCGTCGCGAGGAACGCCCAGGCGGTGTCGTCATCGTCATCGCGAATGTCCCCCTTGAGGGACAGCACGGCGCCCTTGAGCTTCTCCTGATCCTTGGCGGACAGGGCACTGTTGATGGTGCTGTAGACCGGATTGAAGTGCTTGCGCAGGTCGGTCGGCATCGCGCGGAACGCTGTTTTCAGGACATCCGCATCGAAGCGGAGCGGACGGATCTCGTCCTCTGTCGGCAGGATGGCCTGACGGAGGGTAGGCGCCGGGACAGCAGGTGCCTCCGGTACAGACGGGATGGGCGCTGCCGGGACGGAGGGCGATCCTGAGACAGGCGGCGCTGCCGGTGCTGTCGCGGTGATGGCCGGCATCGGGACAGGGGGCGGGGTGATGATGACCTGCTCGCCCTTTTGCGGGGCCGGCATCGTTTGGACGACAGTCGCGCCCGGTATCTCGATCATGCCGATCTGTGAGAAGGGGATCACGGCCGAATACGTCACCTGAAGGCGCAGCGCGGCGCCGTCGTTCTCCTGCACGATACCGCTGATCGTGCGTCCTGTGCGGTCAGTGAGCGTCACATAGGCGCCCGGTGTCAGTGCTGCGAGATCTTTTTGGAAGATGTCCATAGTAAAAGCTCCTTTTGCGTTATATTTGGCACGTCCATGCGTGTCTATTTATATTATATAACATCGAGAGAGAAAGTTCAATCTATTTTAAGAAAAATGATCTGATCTCGCTGCGCATATATCTGATCGAACGCCGTCGCACGGAGCGGCATCTCCTCATAGCGCACAGGTCCCTGCATAGAAAGGAGCATCCCTATGTTCGATCATATCTTCGTCCCCGGCTGGGACGGCCCCTCGGTGCCGCTCTCGGCACACAAACGCACGCTGCGGCTCCTCGCCGCCGTGCTCCTGCTCCTCTCCGCGGTCTGCTTTTGTCTGCGGGGCATCCGCGGGCGCGGCGACCTCACGCTGGAGATGGAGGAACGCCAGATCCCGCTCTTCTACCAGACCGATCCCCGCTGGGGCGGGAACGCCTATGGTGACAGCACCATCGCCGTCAGCGGATGCGGCCCCACCTGTCTCTCCATGGTGATCTGCGGCCTGACCCAGACGCAGGACTGGGGGCCCGCCTCCGTCGCGGCCTTCGCGGAGGCGCAGGGCTATTACATCCCCGGCATCGGTACCGCCTGGGACCTCATGACGGCCGGCGCCGCCGACCTCGGCCTGATGAGCAGGAGCCTTCCCTGCACGGCCGACGTCCTGCTGGAGGCCTCGCCGGATGCGCCGCTGATCTGCTCCATGATGCCCGGTGACTTCACCAAGGGCGGTCACTTCATCGTCATCGTCGGTGTGGATGAGAGCGGCCGTCTCATCGTCAACGACCCCGCCAGCGAGGTCAATTCCAAGAAGCGCTGGGATGCCGGCCGTGTCGCCGACCAGGTCAAGGGCGTGTGGCAGTTCGCCCTGCCGGCAGATGCCGCGGAGTGACGCGGCACTTGCATTCTCGCCCGTTTTGTGCTATAATGGTGTTATCCAATGCCTATGGCAAATGAAAGGATGGTCCCATATGCAACATCAGAGCAAACGTACGGTCCGCCTCCTCGCGGCGGTCGCCCTCACGGCGGCGCTCCTGACCGGATGCGGCAGTCCGGCCGCAGCGCCTGCCGGCGATGCCGCAGGGGCAGGCGGGGACGCACTGTCGATCCAGACGCAGAACGTCGTCGTTTCTCCCGCCTGGCTCCCGCAGCTCGAGGCGGCGAAGGGATGCGATCAGCTCATCGTCGTCGCCGGAGTGGGCGAGACCACCTGCTACGTCAGCATGCACGAGAAGGATGCGAACGGCAACTGGAAGATGCTCCTCCAGGCGCCCGGCTATATCGGCATCGAGGGCCTGGGGGAGGCCGACAGCTACCACGCGATCACGCCGATCGGGACCTTTACGATCGACAAGGCGTTCGGCATCGCAGACGATCCCGGCTGCCAGATCCCCTATACCAAGGTGACCGATGACGATTATTGGTCGGGCGATATGCGCGAGGGGATGCATTTCAATGAGTTCGTCAAGCTCAGCGATGTCCCCGACCTCGACACCTCGAGCAGCGAGCATCTGATCGACTATACCTACGAGTACCAGTATTGCCTGAACATGGGCTTCAACAGCGACTGTGTGCCCGGGGGCGGCGCGGCCTTCTTCTTCCACTGCATGAGTCTCGTCAAGCCCTACACGGGCGGCTGCGTCGCAGTCAATGAGGCGGTCATGAAGCAGATCATGCAGCAGGTCAAGGAGGGCTGCCGGATCACCATCGACACGGCCGATGCCCTTGGGATCGACCTCAACGAAGCACGCGACTTTGCCAACCGGAACGTCTGACCCGGCAGCAAAAGCATATGCCCCCTTCCCACGGGCGGGAAGGGGGCATATCTTTCTTTATCGAAGGCGGGCGGCGTGATCGCTCACCACTGCCAATCCTTGAAGAGCGCGGGCTTTTTCTCGGCCGCGGCCTCCTCGGGATGCTCGGCACGGCGGCGGTTCTTGTATTCAAAGAAGCTCGCGATGCCGATCAGCAGGATGCCGGCGAGGAAGAGGTAGATGCCCCAGTGCAGCGACGTCCAGAAGGACCAGGTCAGGCGGATCGTCATGACGACGAGCACCGCGAAGCCCAGCGTGAACCAGCGGAGCCGTCTCACAAAGAAGCTGCCGACCAGGATGCCGAAGCTGAAGACCACCAGCACGATCGCGTCCGCGACATTGCCGAAGCGGAAGCTCGACACCAGCAGGCAGAGCATCGTGACGCAGTAGGCGATGAAGCGCGCGGCATGGACGCGGCGGCGCTGCGTCTTCGGGAGGATGAACAGGAGCGTGAAGATGAACAGATGCACCGGCAGCAGGTACAGGAGGATCTGCGGGGTGATCATGTCCGAGCGGCGGAAGACCTCCAGGATGCCGAAGGGGTCGTCGATGTCGTGAAAGAGGACGGCCGTGCATCCGAAGAAGGAGGCCAGGAAGGCCGGGATGTAGTGCCGCTTCACGCGCCCCAGATAGAGCAGCGAGTAGAGCGCAAGGAACACGGAGGCCAGGATCCGCGGGTACCAGTCGATCGCGGAGACCGCCCCGAACACCGTCAGCACGCCCGTCGCGAGCGGCGCGTCGAGCTGGGCGACGCCGTTCTCGATCGTGACGAAGCGCGGGAGCAAAATGCGTCCCATCACGGCCAGCAGGAGCAGCATCCCCGCGTAGCAGCCGACCTGGATCAGGGTCTTCCCCTCGAAAAAGTCCATCGTCATGCTGAACGCGAAGAACAGCATCGCCAGCGGCAGGAACGCCGGGATGTTGACCTTCTTGACCGTGAACGCCGCCGAGAAGATCAGCAGGAGCAGCATCAGCAGGATGCCCCAGATGCTCGGATCATCGAAGAGGTAGATCAGCGTCGTGACCAGGCCGAGCGGGAGCGAGACGATCTCGAGATAGGAACGCGTCGCCTCCGTGCGGACGTGGCCGCGCAGGAAGGCCGTCTCCAGGAGGTACAGCAGCGTCACTGCCGCCATCAGGAGGACCCAGCACGGGGTCGGTCTCAGATACGGCGCGAGCGTCTCCTGGAGCGCCGGGAGGAGCATCGCGATAAAGCCGATCGCGGCGGTCTTTTCCACGAGCGCACGGTGCAGGACGTGGCCGAAGACCGTCACGAGGAGGAGCGTCCCCGCCGCGAGCCAGAAGACCGGCATCACCGGGTCGTGCAGACGCAGCAGGAGCGTCGCCCCGCAGGACGCGAGCGCCAGCACGAGCGTCCACGGACGGCGCTGCATAAGGAACGTCACCAGCAGCACCAGCGCCGCGATCACCAGCAGGAGCGCGAACACCAGCGTATCCTCGCTCGGCCCGTAGGCGCCGAACAGCGCGGCCACAAAGAGCAAGGGCGCGGTCAGGGCGAGCCGCCCCGACTCCCCGGAGAGCTTGCCCTTCGGGAGCAGGAAGAAGCACAGCAGCGCCGCCGCGGTCGTACCGCCGCCCAAGAGGATCGCCTGGTAGTGGTCCTCATCGAAGAGCAGACCGATCGTGGCGATCGGGAGCATGATCCCGCTGAGGATCGCGCCCGTCCATCCGAAGGACCGGCGCAGCACCTCGCTCGCCTGCGGGACGGCGAGCGCCGTCATCAGGATCAGTCCGGGGACGACCATCTGGAAATAGGCATGGGCGAAAAACTCGGCATCGTCCAGCGGCGCGACGTTCATCACCGCATACGCCGCCGCCTCGAGCGCGACCAGCGCGCCCGCCGCGCCGACGTGTACCTTGCCGAAGACGAAGCGCTCGTTGAGGAAGAGCGCCGCCAGCACGAGCGACAAAAGCGCACCGACCACGCCGCAGGTCTCCGCGAGCGTCAGGAACGCGGCCGCGTAGAACAGGAGCAGCGGCAGAAGGAACGCGACGGCCGCCTTGGAGAACGGCGTCTCCTTCCCCGCGCGCAGATACATCTCCACGAGCACCGTCGCCGCGATGCCGCCGAGGAGCCAGACCCCCATGATGAGGCAGGTGCCGGGGCGGCCTTCCGTGCCGCCGGGCATCTGCTCGGCGAGGAAGAGCGCGAAGGACGACCATCCGCCTGCGATGCCCGTCATGGCGATCCAGGCGAGGAAGCTGCTCTTGTAGCTGCGCGCGCCGAACCATGCGCAGACCGCCGCGCAGAGGAAGAGCGTCATCACGACGATGTACGCACCGCCGCCCGCGAAGCTGTACCAGTCGCCCAGGAGGCGGAAGACGCCGATGCCCGCGATGGCCAGCGGCAGGAAGATGCATCCCAGGATGTAGAACGCAAGGCCGGTCTTGGGGAGCTTCCAGATGCGCTCGGCCAGCAGGTTCGCGCCGAACGCGATCACGCCCGCCGACAACAGCGATACCGCGCGCGCCACGTTCGGCATCACGTCCCAGGTGCTCGTCAAAAAGACGATGCCGCCCAAAAACAGGAACGCCACGCCCGCGATCAGCAAAAGCGGGATCGGGGAGAAGGGCTGCCGCGGCTTCTTCGGCTTCGGCGCGGGCGCATGGTACTGCGGCGTCCCGGGCGGGAGCACGAAGGGCGGCGGCGAGCTGGTGTCGACCGCGTCGGAGCGGATGCGCATGGGGACGGGCGCGGTGTCGGGGTCGTCATGGAAGAGCGCGTCGTCATTGCCGCCGGACGTGGGGCGGGGGTAGAGTCTTTCGTAGGGATTCTCGTTTGCCATAGGATCGCCTCCAGTCGGATATGCTGTGAGCCTTGCACATTTTGGCTCATTTGCAAAGTTAGTGCCACCTCCGCGCCGGAACATTACGCGACATCCTCAACAAATTTGAAATGTCATTTTTGGATAGTATGACGAAACGGACGACGCGCGCGGCGCCGTCCGTTCGTTGTTTGGGGTCATGCGGCCTGTTCGTCTGTCGGGGCCAGGGGCATCTCGGAAGCGGGAAGGGCGTCCGGGACCTCCTGCACCTCGTCGGTGGGGAGGGCGTCCGGGGCCTCCGGTGCCTTGCGGCGTGCGTCCGGGAATTCCAGCACCTCGTCGGTGAGGACGAGCGGCGTTTGGAGATCGGGGAGGGCGGCCAAGCCCTCGATCCGCAGCTTCGTATAGAGGAGCCGGTAGGTCTTACCATTGGCATTGACGGACGTGAACATCGCCCATGTCGCGTCCTTGAGCTTCACGACATAGCGGCTGCCCGCCCTGCTGAGCTCGATGCGGCCATCCGTGAGGGCGTAGTCGCGGCCGCGGTAGAACACCTGCATGCCGTCCGTCGTGGTGCGGACGACGGGCGCGGCACCGTGCGCATGGACGTGGAGCGCGAAGTCCTTCATACTTTGCCACCTGACCTCTCGAATGCCCTTGCGCTCGAGCACCTCTTTGACCTCGCTGCTCGAGAAGAACGCGCTGCGGCGGAGGTACGGCTCCCGCTCATAGCGGAGCTTGAGGATCCCGGTGAAGTGCCCCGGCTCCAGGAACACGCGCTCTGTGGACAGGATCTTATGCTCCGTCCCCTTGGTGAGCGCGAGCTGCGCGACCCCATTGTAGCGCACGGTGTAGGTGATGATGGGACGAGGCCGCTTCGCGCGCAGCGTGACACATTCGATCCCCTCCGGCGACACATGCACGGACCACTTGTGGTCCCATACAAGGTCGTTCTCGGTATGCTCGACGGCATGTGTGTTCCCATCCGCCGAACAGGACATTGCTTCTACGATGTGGCCATCCTCGATCTGTACAGTGATATACATAAGCTGCCTCCTTTAGGTGTAGACGATGGGGCGCTGCCCCGTTGACGTCTCTTGATGGGGCGTCATCCGGCAGCGTTCGATCATGGATGGCGACATCACGCAAAAAAACTGCCCCGGCAGAGGCCGAGGCAGACGCCCAGCGTGTTCAGGAGCAGCACCGCCTCCCGCCGCCAGTCGACGTGCTTTTGGCGGAGGCAGACCACCGCCCGGATGACGATCCAGAGGACCGTGAACACGATCATGAATGGCAGAAAGTGGATAAAGGCCATAGCCCCTCCTTCTAAAAAGCAGAGCCATAGCATCCCGAAGGCGCTATGGCTCTCAGTCATAGATCAGTCGTGGACGATGACGGGCATACCGACGAAGACGGTATTGTACATCTCCTGTGCCTTGCTCCAGCTCAGGTTCAGGCATCCGTGCGAGCCGTTCCACTGGTAGATCTGGCCGCCGTAGGCACCGCGGGACAGGTCATGGAAGCCGCAGCCGGCGTTGTTGAAGGCCATCCAGAAGCTGACGGGGCACTCATAGCCCTGCACCTCGTAGCGGCCGAGGACCTTGTTGCGCTGCATGTCGAGGATCTGGCAGATGCCGCGGGGCGTGCGGCGCTCCCAGTTCTTCTCGGTACCGGAGACGAAGTCGCCCTCGAGGACGACCGTGCCCTCCTTGTAGACCCAGAAGTGCTGCTCGGAGATGTCGGCCTCGACATAGGTGTTGCCGATGTCATCCGTGGCGCGGACATAGGCCTTGCCGTAGTTGAAGTAGATCGGCTCGACCGTGACGGTCTCACCGGCGCGGATCAGGTCGATGATCTGCTGAGTGGTGCTGTCCTGGTCGATGCGCCAGCCGTAGTTGGAGCAGTTGTTCTTGTCCCAGGAGGCCGAATCCACCCACGGCACCGTGATCCAACCGTCCACCGTCGCGTGGAAGGAGCGGTCCTTGCCGAAGGTATCGGTCTCCGCGGCCATCTGCTGTACGAAGGCGGCGATGTCGTCCCACTTGAACTTGATGCGTCCCTCGTCGTCCTTGACCACCTGGCCGTTCTCGCCGATCAGGAGCCAATCCACGATCATGTCGCTGGTGACGGTCTTGGTGCGGTCCTCGAAGTCGAAGGTGATGGTCATGTTCGCGTAGCTGTCGTAGAGCGCGAGCTCCTCGGTCAGGTCGTCGGACTTGACCTTGGCATAGAAGTCGTCATAGCACCCGGAATCGAGCATATCCAGCTCATCCTTGCCGAGCTTGAGGTTGCTGTCGATGTAGCTCATGAGCTTCTCGACATCGAACTGGTCGCCGAGCGTCTCGGGAACGACCTCGAAATGCCCGTCCTCCGCGCGGCGGATATAGGCGTCCTGCGAGGTCTCCGTGCCCCAGTCATAGGAATTGATGAGCGCACGGAGCTTGTCGGGGGAGTAGACGAGGTCATAGTCGATCTTGTAGTCCTTCTCGCCGAAGAGCTGCGTGAACCAGCCATAGGGGTCGGCCTCGGACGCGGCCTGGTCGAGGTCGGCGGCGGGGACGACGTAGCGTGCGTCATACTGCTCGGCCTTGAACGTGACCTTGTTGCCATTGTGGTCGGTGAGGGTCAGGTCGCGGGCGCCGGCATCGGCGAGGAGCGTGGCCTCGGCCTCCTTCGTGGTCAGACCGGCCACCTTGACGGAATTGATATAGGTGTTCGGCAGGAACTTCTCCTTGTACGTCCCGGCCACGATGATGAAGCTGGCCGCCATGGAGATGATCGCACCCACGCCGATGACGGAGGCGATCATGCCGGCCGTGACACCCGTGCGGGCGATGAGGCCGTCCTGCTTCCTGCTCTTGGACTTGGCGCTGTTCTTCTTGCCGGACGAGGGCTTCGGGCCGTTCCCGTTCGGACGCGGGCGGCGCGGCGCCTCCCCTCCCTTGGCCGAGCGGCGGTGTGCCTTGGGGGCACTGCCGGTCTTGTCTGCCGGACGATTCGGACGGCCGGCTCCAGTGAGCACGACGGTCTCTGCGGCAGCAGCGGCCTCGGCAGCACGCTTCTCCTCCTTGGGAGACGGGGCGGCGTGCTTCGGCACATACGCCGGCTCCTCCTTCTGCTCGCTCTCACGGAGCATCGCGAGGGACTCGCGGATCTGCGCCATTTTTTTCTTGGAATCCTCGGACACGTCAGCGGCCTCCGGGACATTGTCCACGACCGGGACATCCATCTCCCTTGTCTCCATGGAGACCTTGGGGGCCTCTGCCGGTGCGTCGTCAGCCGCAGGCGTCTCCTCTGCCGGAGCAGCGGATGCCTCGACGGTCTCGATCACATCTGCGATCTCGGTATCGGTCTGATCCTTGGTGTTCTTGGCGTCCTTTGTCTCAAGGCTCTGTGCGCGGTCGCCCGCAGCCTTCGCGCCCTCGGCAGCCTTTCTGACCAGCTCCTCGAGCACATCGTTCTTCGCCAATGCAACTCATCCTTTCCACATCGTGCCGGTGCCGCACGGCACCATCCCATTCGGCCGCAGCACGGCCGTCCCTCTCATCTGTCGATCATCGCTGATCGTTTTTATGCATATCGGTGTCTGTCTTCAGGGTATGGATGGACTCCGCCCATCATACCTATCTCATTATATCACACCTCGCAAACGATTGAAATAGCGTAAAAATTACAATTCGATAACAGTCTGTCATAATTACGTCGATCTGGGCAGATCATGGCACATCGCGCCGCCCGTCCCTGTCACTTTCGACAAAATGCCGTTTTTTCCCAAAACAAAGCCGCAGCGCGATGGCTGCGGCTCTGTATCATGCGATCGGGATGGGGCTCACGCCTCGACGGGATCCTGCGCCGGGAGCTGCGGGGTCTGGCCGGTGGGATCGGCGTTGCCGGTCGGCTCCTCAGAAGGCGCCTCGGTCGGTGCCTCGGATGCCTCTGCATTCGTCTCAGAGGGATCCTCAGACGGGGCCTCAGTCGGGTCCTGCTGCTCCTCACCGCCGGTCAGCACCATGCGCTTGAGGAAGCCGAGGTCGAAGATGTCGACCGCGCCGTCCTCATTGAGGTCGGCACCGGCGTTCTCATCGAGCGCGCCCATGCCGAGCAGGTACTTCTGGAGGGCGATGACGTCGCTCACGCCGACGGTCTTGTCACCGTCCACATCGCCGGGGATGATCTCCGCGGGCATCTGGCCGAGCTTGTTGTCCTTGATGTACTGCTGTACCGCAGGCGAGTTGCTGACGATCTGGATGTTGCCGTCAACGGCCGGATTCGCACCGCTGCCGTAGCCGAAGGCATAGTCGCCGATGGTGGTGACGCCGGCCGGGATCTCCAGCGGGGTCAGGTCGCAGCAGCCGGCGAGGGCATACTGGTCGATCTTGGTGACGGTCTCCGGGATGGTCAGCTCGCCGAGCGAGGTGCAGTCATAGAGCACATGGTTGCTCAGGCTCGTCAGGCCCTCGGGCAGGGTGACATTGGAGAGGCTCTCGCAGCTCGCGAAGGTCCAGATGCCGAGGCTGTCGAGCGGGCCCTCGAAGGCCGCGCTCTCGAGGCCGCTGCATCCGCAGAAGATGAACGCGCCCATGTCGCGGACAGAGGCCGGGATGGTCACGGACTTGAGGGCATCGCAGTCATAGAAGGCATAGTTGCCGATGGTGGCCAGGCCGTCCGGGAAGGTGACGCTCTCGAGGCCGTCGCAGTCATAGAAGGCGTAGGCGCCGAGATTCGTCAGAGACGTGGGCAATACGACATTGGTCAGGCCGCTGCAGCCGTAGAACGCATTGTCGCCGATGCGGGTCACGCCGCTCGGGATGGCGATGGCCTTCAGCGAGGTGCAGAAGCTGAAGGAGTTGTTGCCGATGATGGTGATGCTGTCGGGGATGATGACCTCCTCGAGGGCGGTGTCGCCGGCGAAGGTGCTCATGTTGACGATGCTCATGCCGCTCGAGAGCTTGGCCGAGGTCAGGCGCAGGCAGTTCGCAAAGGCATCGTTATCCACGCGGGTCACGGTGTCCGGCAGATCCACGTTCAGGATGCCGGAGTACGCGAAGGCGCTGTTGCCGATGGTCTTGACGGACGCCGGGAGGACGATGCTCTCCAGCTCCGGGCAGAGGTAGGCGAAGAAGGTGCCGATGTTCTTGACGCCCTCAGAGAAGGTGATGGTCTTGAGGTGTGCGCAGGCGCTGCATGCGCTGGCGCCCATGTAGCTGACGGCACCGGGGATGGTGATCTCGGTCAGCGTGTCGCAGTAGCTGAACGCCTCTGCGCCGATGCTGGTCAGGGTCTCCGGGAGCTTGATCTGCTTGAGGCTCGAGCAGCACTGGAACGCGCCGTCATTGATGAACTGCACGTTCTCCATGCCCACGATCTCCTCGAGCGAGGTGCAGTTCGCGAAGGCATTGACGCCGATCTTGTTGACGGTGTCCGGGATGGTGACCTTCTTCAGGTTGGTCTTGCCCTCGAAGGCGCTGGCGTAGATGACCTGGACGGGGTAGTCCTTGTTGGCCTTCTCGCTGTGGATGGTGGACGGGATCTCGACCTCGGTCGCAGAAGCGTCATCCATGGAGATGATCTGGATAAAGCCGGACTGCACCCACTGGAAAGTGAAGATGTCCTGCTTATAATACTTGTGTACGTCCCACTCGGTCGTGTCGACGGCAGCGGACGCGGTCAGCGGTGCCTCGTAGATCGGCAGGTCGCGCAGCGCGGGCGCACCGGCACCGAAGACGATGGCTGCGGCCAGAAGGCCGGCGGTGATCCTTTTCTTGTTCATACTATTCCTTCCTCTCTTAACAGTCATGATGATGTGAACGATGCACGTCCTTTTCGGGACCCCCTCAGATCCGGAGCCGGATGTGCGGATCGTACATATTCTTTTGCCCCTCTGCAAAATATATATACACCATTATTATACCCCATCGGAACGGACTTTGTCAACCCCGCGCGCCGTTTTTTCCACCGTGACGGTGTCAAAAATGGGAGGCGATATTTAGCTATATTAAACAAAAACGCCCCCTTCGCCGAAGGGCAAAGAGGGCGTTCGGAGCGGCTCAGTCATCCACGATCTTGGGCGCGGGGGCGTTCTCGCGGGCGTCGCGCTCGCGTTTTTCGCGGATGCGCCATTCGCGGCTCTCGGCATCGAAGATCTGCCAAACGGCGATCCCCACCGCCAGCGCGGCCGGGAGCAGGATCGGCAGGAGGCGGTCACGGTACAGCTCGCTCACCGGCTGCATCGTGCCGTCGATGGCCGAAAAATGGGCGTCCGCATACGCGATGAACCGATACAGCGCGCTCATGCACGCCGCACCGCCCGCCGCCGCCAGGACCGCCGCCGCGGCGCTCCACCGCCAGCGCTTCCCCACGCCGCCGGCCATCACCAGCACCACTGCCGCCAGCACCAGCACGCCGCCGCCGATCATCCATCCCGAAAAAGAACGGAATATCGCCTCATAATTGCCCTCGCGGACATTGTAGAGCCACCCGGCCGCGCTCATCATCCCCATGAACCCCGGGTACACGAGCGCCGTCACCACCAGCACGGCCTTCAGGATGCCGCGCGTGACCTTGACCGTCCTCATGCGGATGGCCTCCTTTCTTTGGATGATGCGTCATCATCCTGATAAAATGGCAGATCTTCCCAGGCCGCCATGCTGCGTGCGTGGGAATGTTTCTCTGCGATGATCGGGCGTCCGGCGGTCCATGCTATGGATGTGTACGACGATGCATCCCATAGGTACACAGAAAGCAGGTGACGCATGAGAGCCAAACACATCGCGGCAGCGCTGGCGGGACTTGCCTGTCTGCTGCCCTCCGGCGCCTCGCTCTGGTACGCAGGGCGCCTCGCCGACCGCTACCATATCCCCGCCGGCGGCACGCTCGAGCTGCACACCGTCCTGCCCGTCACGGCCGTACCGGCGGCGTCTGCGGCGGCGCCTGCCGTGGCGTCGACAGAGAGCGGGACGGCCACGCTGCGCCTTTTCGGCGTATTCCCCATCAAAACGGTCGAGACCCGCCCGCAGGAGACGGTCTGCGTCGTCCCGAGCGGCGCGCCCTTCGGCGTGCGGATGCTCATGGACGGTGCCATGGTCATCGGCTTCGGCGAGGTCCACACAGCGGACGGGCCGTGCTGTCCCGCGGCCGCCTGCGGCTTGCAGGAGGGCGACATCATCCGCGCGGTCGGCAGCGTCCCCGTGACCTCGACGGCCATGCTCCGGGAGACGGCGCTGCGCGGGGCGCCCATGCTGCTGACGGTCTCACGCGGTACGGAGACGCGCCAGCTCACGCTCACGCCCGCCTGGTCGGTGACGGAGCGCTGCTGGCAGACGGGCGTCTGGCTCCGGGACAGCACCGCCGGCATCGGCACGCTGACCTACCAGATCCCCGAAACGGGCGACCTAGCCGGCCTCGGCCACCCCATCTGCGACCCGGACACCGGCGTGACCGTGCCGCTCGCGTCCGGCGAGGCGGACGGCGTCACCATCCGCAGCGTCGTGCGGGGCAGGCCGGGCGTGCCGGGGTGCCTCCAGGGCTATTTTACGGCAGGATGTCCCATCGGGACGCTCACCTGCAACAGTCCCTGCGGCGTCTTCGGCCGGTCGGACACGGTGCCGGACGGCGAGGCCGTGCCGCTCGCGCTCAAGCAGGACATCCGCATCGGCGAGGCCACGATCCTGACGACCGTCACCGGGTCGGCGCCGTCTGCCTACGATGCCCGCATCCTCGAGATCGACTACACGGACTCCGGCCGCGACCTCGTCATCGAGGTGACAGACCCGCGCCTCCTCGACGCCACGGGCGGCATCGTGCAGGGCATGAGCGGCTCGCCCATCCTACAGGACGGAGCGCTCGTCGGCGCGGTGACGCATGTCTTCGTCAGCGACCCGGCCAAGGGCTACGGCATCTTCGCCGAGCGCATGTATGCCTACACCGAGGCGATGCGCTGACAGGAAAGAACACGGCGCTGCCGGAGAACGGCAGCGCCTGTGTCATGGGTCTTTGCTGTTGCCGCGCTTAGCGGTTGTCGTCGCTGAAGCCGCTCTCGACCAGCTCTACCAGAGCCTCGACTGCAGCCTGCTCGTCAGAGCCGTCAGCGATGATGCGGATGTCGGTGCCGCCTACGATGCCCAGGGACAGGATGCCCAGCAGGGACTTGGCGTTCACGCGGCGCTCCTTCTTCTCGATCCAGATAGAGGACTTATACTCGTTGGCCTTCTGGATGAAGAAAGTAGCAGGTCTTGCGTGCAGACCGACCTGGTTCTGAACAGTTACATCTTTCACAAACATGATAAAACTCTCCCATCTTTGCAATGTATTGCGTGTGTGTTTCGGTTTACCTTGCATAATGCTATTATACATGCAAAAACGCGAAACGTCAACAGGTTTTCCGAACATCCGGGGCGAAATATTGAATTTTCTACGGTTTGACAAGATCGCCGTTCCGTTCGAGGCGCGGGGTTTGTATAGATCGACAATAAAGAAATTGGGGAAATATACTGTTTGTATCGCACAAATATCAACACCGAAAACTGTGCATAGCGCTACATATTCTGGTCATTCTTGGCAAGATAGGCCGCAAACATGTCCGGCCGCTTCTCCTTTGTGATACGCAGACTCTCATCTCTTCGCCATTTTGCGATGTTCCGATGATGCCCCGAGAGCAGCACCTCTGGCACGCCCTCGCCCTCCCAGATCTCCGGGCGGGTGTACTGCGGATATTCGAGGAGGCCGGAGAAGTGGCTCTCGTCCTCGAAGGCGGCTGCGGCAGGCAGGACGCCGTGGCACATGCGGGCGATGCAATCGGTCAGCACGAGCGCGGGGAGCTCGCCGCCGGTGAGGACATAGTCCCCCACGGAGATCTCCTCGTCGACGATCCGGTCCAAAATGCGCTGGTCGACGCCCTCGTAGTGGCCGCAGAGCAAAAAGAGCGACGGGTCCTCGGCCTTTTCGGCCAGCTCACAGGCGATGCCCTGCGTGAGCGTGCGGCCCTGCGGCGAGAGGTAGATGGTGTAGGGCCGATGCCCCAGCTCCTCGCAGGCGGCCTGCCAGCAGCGCCAGATCGGCTCTGCCTGCATGACCATGCCCATGCCGCCGCCGAAGGGCTTATCGTCCACGCGGCGGTGCTTGTCGAGGGTGTAGGCGCGGATGTCGCGGCAGCGGACGTCGATGATCCCGGCGCGGCGGGCGCGGCCGATGATGCTCTCGTCGAGCACGGCCTCGCACATCGCGGGGAACAGCGTCGCGATCTCGATGCGCATCAGTCGAAGAGCCCCTCGAGCGGGCGGATCGTCATCGTCCCTGCGTCGATGTCCGTCTCCAGGACGACGTCCGGGATGGCGGGGATCAGGTATTCCTGCTTCGTCTCCGGGTCGCGGACGGCATAGACGTCGTTCGCGCCGGTCTGCATGACGTCGCGGATCTTGCCGTAGACCTTGCCGGTGTCGGCGTCAGTGACGGTCAGACCGATCAGGTCCTGGATGAAATACGTCCCCTCGTCTAGCTCGACCTCCTCGCGGTCCATGTAGAGCACGGTGCCGCGCATGGCCTCGGCCTGCTCGCGCGTCTCCACGCCCTCGAGCTGGAGGATGGCCATGCCCTGCTGCTCGCGCGCACGCAGGATATGCACGGCGCGGGCGCCCTTGGGGTCGGTGTACAAGGTCTCAAAGGAACACAAAAACGTCACATCGTCACACCAGGGGTAGACCTTGACCTCCCCGTGCAGACCATGGACGTTTGTGATCTTTCCTATTTCCAGAAAAGCCTTGACGCTCATCTTAGCCGATCTCAACGGCGATGTTGTCCATGCCGTTCTTGGCAGCGCCGGAGCGCATGATGGTGCGGATGGCCTTGGCGATGCGGCCCTGCTTGCCGATGACGCGGCCCATGTCGTCCTCTGCCACGCGCAGATGGAACACGATCACGCCCTCCTCGTTCGGCTCGTCCTGGGTGATCTCGATGGCGTCCTTGTCGTCTACAAGGCCGGCCACGATCGCAAAAAGCAGCTCTTTCATAGTCTTTTTACCTCGCTCTATGTCTTATATCAAAAACGCAGCCGCGGCTGCGGAAAGCACGGGACATGGGGAGGATCCGAGGCTTCACCCCGTCTCCTCCTGTTCACCGTTCCTGGATCAGAGGATGCCCTCCTTCTTCAGGATGACCTTTACGGTATCGGTCGGCTGTGCGCCCTTGGCGATCCACTCCTTGGCCTTGTCTGCGTCTACCTTGACAACGGACGGCTCCTTGGTGGGATCATAGTAACCGATCTCCTCGATGAAGCGGCCATCTCTCGGATAGCGGCTGTCGGCTACGACAACGCGGTAGAAAGGAGCCTTCTTGGCGCCCATTCTTCTCAGTCTGATCTTTACTGCCATTTTGTTTCACCTCCTTTGATGGGGTATCTATATCAGGCGGGGAACGCCGTGATAACGTGAGTTATTTGAGATCCTTCGGCATCCCGGGGATATTGCCGATGTCCATGGTGCCGAGGGCACGCTTGGCCTGGCGCATCATGGCCTTGTTCTTGCGGCCCTTGCCGCCGCGGCCGCCGAACTGCTTCATCATCTTCTGCATCTGCTCGAACTGCTTGAGCAGACGGTTGACGTCCTCGACCTTATTGCCGCTGCCGGCCGCGATGCGGCGCTTGCGCTTGGGGTCGATGATGGAGGGCTTGGCGCGCTCCGCGGGCGTCATCGAGAGGATCATGGCCTCGAGGCGGTCCATCATGCGGTCGTCGATGTCCTCATCCTTGACCTTGTTGCCGCCGGGGAACATCGAGACGATGCTCCGCAGGTCGCCCATCTTGCGGATCTGCTTCATCTGGTCGAGCAGGTCGTTGAGGTCGAAGCTGTTCTCCTGGAGCTTGCGGGTGAGCTTCTCGGCCTCCTTCTGGTCGATGACGTTCTCCGCGCGCTCGATCAGCGAGAGCACATCGCCCATGCCGAGGATACGCGACGCCATGCGCGAGGGGTGGAATTTCTCCAGATCATCGAGCTTCTCGCCCATGCCGACGTACTTGATCGGCTTGCCGGTGACGGCGAGGACGGAGAGCGCCGCACCGCCGCGCGTGTCCGAGTCGAGCTTGGACATGAGCACGCTGTCGATGCCGAGCGCATCGTCGAAGGCCTTGGCCACATTGACGGAGTCCTGGCCGGTCATCGCGTCGACGACGAGCATGATCTCGTCGGGATGGGTGGTCTCCTTGATCCGCTGGAGCTCCTCCATGAGGGCGGTGTCGATGTGCAGACGGCCGGCGGTATCGAGGAGGACGTAGTCATAGCCATAGTCCTTGGCATAGCGCACGGCCTTCTCGGCGATCTCCACCGGGTCGGTCTGCCCCATCTCAAAGACATGCACGCCGGCCTTCTCGCCGACGACCTGGAGCTGCTGGATGGCGGCGGGACGGTAGATGTCGCACGCGGTCAGCATGGGACGGTGCCCCTCGCTCTTGAGCATCTTGGCGAGCTTGGCGGAGTGGGTGGTCTTACCGGAGCCCTGGAGGCCGCACATCATGATGATAGTGGGCGGCTTGGAGGCCATGTTCAGGCGGGCGTTGTCGTTGCCCATGAGGGCGATCAGCTCGTCATTGACGATCTTGATGACCTGCTGGGCGGGCGTCAGGCTGGAGAGCACCTCCTCGCCGACGGCCTTCTCGGTCACACGGCCGACGAAATCCTTGACGACCTTGTAGCTGACATCGGCCTCGAGCAGTGCCAGACGCACCTCGCGCATCGCCTCCTTGACGTCGCTCTCGGTGAGCTTGCCGTGGGACTTGAGCTTTTTGAACACATTGCTGAGCTTTTCGGAAAGTCCTTCAAATGCCATGCATCGGCACCTCGCTTTCGTTCGTGTAATCTATCATAATTATTTAGAGCCGCGCGAGCCCCTCCTTGGCGAGGGCGGCGGCGCGGGGGAGGTCGCCGGTATCGGCGGCGGTGAGGATGCCCTCGAGGCAGCGGCGCATCGCGGTGATGCGGGCGGCCATGCCGAGCTTCT
This sequence comes from uncultured Ruminococcus sp., assembly GCA_902762785.1. Taxonomy (GTDB): domain Bacteria; phylum Bacillota; class Clostridia; order Oscillospirales; family Ruminococcaceae; genus UBA3855. Next base: position 26,572 of record CACWPL010000012.1, read on the forward strand.
GCTCCGTCTCGTGGAGCATCTGCTCCGAGTGGCGCAGGCTGTCGCGGACGGCCTGGCGGGTGATGCCGTGCATGACGGCGATCTCCGAGAGGGAGAGGTCCTCATTATAATACAGCTCCGCGAGGTCGCGCTGCCGATCGGTGAGGAGCTCACCGTAGCAGTCGAGCAGGAGCACGACCGCGAGGTCCTTTGCCATAGCGCGCCCTCCTTTCTGGATGTCAGACTGTCTGACGGATGCTGTAAAGTCGTTTTGCTTTTCAAGCCTTATCCAGTATACCACATCTCGAATGGAAAGTCAAGATACTTTACAAAGTTTTTTTCGGGAGGACGAAAAAGCCCCGCCCGGACGATGCATCCGAGCGGGGCAGTGGGGCTATTATTACCGCGTCCGCTCAGACCGGCAGCGTCACGAGCTTGACGACGGCTTTCAGGACGTTGAGCGCGTCGGTCGTGTCGATCTCGCCGGACTTGTCGACGTCTGCATTGGCCTTGGCCGCGTCGGACAGCGTCGCACCGCCGAGGAGGCTCTTGTTCAGCAGGATGACGTCCATGATGGACACCGCCCCGTTCTCGTCGATGTCGCCGTAGGCGGGGGCGGGGGCGTCCGTGGGCGTCTCCGGCGTGCTCTCATCGATCAGGACATAGGGGATGCTGTTCTCCTCCGCGTAGGTCTGGGCATAGCTGTCCTTGTAGACGGAGAGGGTGAGGTCGGGGCAGTTGGAGAACGCATCGTCCCCGATCTCCGTCACACTCTTCGGGATGGTCAGAGAGGCCAGGCTCTCGCAGCCGGAGAACGCATAGTCGCCGATGGACGTCACGCTCTCCGGGATGGTCAGAGAGGCCAGGCTCTTGCAGCCGGCGAACGCCGCTTTCCCGATCACCGTCACGCTCTCCGGAATCACGATAGAGGTCAGGCTCGTGCAGCTTTGGAACGCCAAGCCCCCGATCGTCGTCACGCCCTCCGGGATCGTCACATCACCTTCACAGGTCGTGCCGTCGATCAGGATACCGTTCACGATGACGAGCGGGTCGGCCTCATGCTGCGCGGCGAGCCACGGCGTATCATCAAATGCCCATCCGCCGATCACCGTCACACTCCCCGGAAACGTCACAGAGGTCAGGCTCGAGCAATATCGGAACGCTTCATCCCCGATCGCCTTCACGCCCTCCGGGATCGTCACAGCAGTCAGGCCTGTGCAGTTCTTGAATGCATCTTCCCCAATCACCGTCACCGGCTTGCCGCCGAGCGTGGACGGGATGTTGACGTCACCGCCATCGCCGGTGTATTCCGTGATCGTGGCGTTCCCGTTGGCATCGACGGTATAGGTATAGTCCCCCTCGATCAGCTTCTCCGTGTCCTCCGCATGTACGGAGATCGTGGCCGTCTCCATCATCGGCGTAAGCGGCACCGCGGGGACTGCGGTCAGCATCAGCGCCGCGCAAATGGCCGCTGTCATCCTCATTCTCTTCATCAAGGATCATCCTCCTCTTGATCTCGTTTTTTTCACAGCTCCCACAGGCACCTTCGCCCGCAGGATATACATATTATACAAAAAATGGAAAAACGTGTCAAGTATTTAGCTGGTATCACGGAAAAGTTCTATTATCTGCACAAGAATCGCGCGGCGGATCTGTAAAATAGTGGCCCGCCCGGCAGGATCTGGCGATCTTCCTCCCATGGAAATATCTTTGCATTGACTTCCCCGCCCCTTCGTGGTAAGATGGAGACGTGGCCACGATATGCACAAAGGAGATGATCGAACTGATGAAACGAATGATCCTTGCCGCCTGCACGGCGCTCACGGCGGCGGCGATGCTGCCCGCGCTGCCGGCGGCGGCCGATGCCCCCGACCGGGACGCCTACGCGGCCGAGGTCGTGGCGCTGGTCAATGCCGCACGCGCCGACTACGGGCTCGACCCGGTCGTGCCGATCCCGGTGCTGGACACGGCTGCGACGGTCCGCGCGGAGGAGATCACGCAGGTGTTCTCCCACACCCGCCCGGACGGCCGTCCCTGCCAGACCGCGCTCGATGATGCCGGCGCCGCGTGGCGCACCTGCGGCGAGAACATCGCCTACGGCTATCCCGACCCCGCCGCCGTCATGGACGGTTGGATGCAGTCGGACGGCCACCGCGCCAACATCCTGAACGCCTCTTTCGATGCCATGGGCGTCGGCGTGGTCTGGGAGGGCGGCACGCTCTACTGGACGCAGGTCTTCACCGGCGGTACCTCCTACGCCGCACCTGCGCCCGCCCCCTCACAGGACGCCGCGCCGTCCGTCCCCGCCGCGCCGCTCCCGGACGCGCCCGCCGTCCCCGTGACGCCCGACGCCGTCCTCCCCACGCTCGGCACGCCTGTCTGCATCACGGGCGGATGCGGCCTCCCGCTCTGTTTCGCGCCGTGCAGCACCGTCCCCGGCTGCCTCCCCGGGGATGCCCTCTGCCTTGCCCTGCCCGGCTGCCTCTCCGGGCTCTGCGGGAGATAGTCCCCAGGACGTCCAAAAATGCGCCGCTCCCGTATCACCGGGGGCGGCGCATGTGTTTTGGTCGGATGGATGACGTCAGGTGTTACCTGCGACGAGTCCCTCGAGCGTCACGTCCTTGCCAGTGCCCTTCATCGTGGAATAGATCAGGATGAACGACGCATCGACGGCATCGAACTTGTCATCCTTGTTGACGTCGGCGACGTCCTGCTGGTACGACTCGAGACCGACAGGATGCCCGACGGCCTTCTTCGTGGACGCCACGAGCAGGTCGGAGGCGTCCTTCGCATCGACCGCGCCGTCCATATCGACGTCCCCAAGGAGATCGGCGAGCAGGACATAGGGGATGGCATGTGCCTCCGCGAAATTCTGCGCATAGCTGTTCCGATAGACGGAGAGCGTCAGCGCGTCGCACCCCGCGAAAGCATCCTCTGCGATATGGCCCACGGCACGCGGGAGCATCACAGAGGCCAGGGACGTGCAGCCGGAGAAGGTCTCCCTGCCGATGGCGGGCACCTTCTCCGAGACGGTCACGCTGGTCAGACTCGTGCATCCCTTGAACGCCCCGAATTCGAGGGTCGTCACGCGCGCCGGGAGGACGACGGCGGTCAGGCTCGTGCAGTCCTTGAACGCACGGTCGGCGATGGTCTCCACGCCCTTCGCACCCCGGATGGTGGCAAGGTGCGTGCATCCGATGAACGCCATCTCGCCGATCGTCGTCACGCTCTCCGGGATCGTGACCGAGGTCAGGTCCTCACAGTGGTAGAACGCCGTCCCGCCGATGGTCGTCACGCCCTCCGGGATGACCACGTCCCCCGCACAGGCCTTGGCATCGACGAGGAGGCCGTTCACCGCCACGCAGGGGTCGATCTTGCGCTGGGCCTCGAGCCAGGCGGTATTGGCGAACGTATCGTTCCCGCACGTTTGCAGGCTCTCCGGGAGCGTCACCGCCTTCAGATTCTCGCAGTCGTAGAACGCAAGGTCGCCGATGGCCGTCACGCCCTCCGGGACGGTCACGGAGGTCAGGCCAAGGTCGTGGTAGAACGCGCCGTTCGCGATGGCCTTCACGCCCTCCGGGATCGTCACGTCGCCCTTGCAGGCATAGCCGTCGACCAAGATGTCGTTGACCACGACGAACTGGTCAGACTCGCGCTTGGCCTTGAGCCAGGCGCTGTCGGCGAACGCATGGCTGCCGAAGTGCGTCACGCTCGACGGGATGGTCAGGTCCGTCAGGCTCGTGCAGAAGTAGAAGGCGTAGATGCCGATCTCCGTCACGCCCTCCGGGATCGTCACGGATGTCAGCAGCTCGCCGCCGTAGAAGGCCTTGTCCCCGATCACCGTCACGGGATAGCCGCCGAGCATGGTCGGGATCGTGATCTCCGTGTCGGTGCCGTGATAGTGGGTGATGGTGGCGGTCTCGTCCTCCCCGATCGTGTAGGAATAGTCCCCGAAGCGCTGCGTCTCGGCCTCCTCCGCATGGACGACCGTCGCCGTCTGCATCATCGGCAGGAATGGCGCCAAGATCATCAGCAGCGCCGCGCAGATAGCGGCGGTCAGGCGATGTCTTCTCATCGCAGCTCCTTTCTTATGCATCCGCGCCGGTCAGCTCCTCGAAGGTCACGTCCTTGCCGGTGCCCTTCATCGTGGAGTAGACCAGGATGTAGGACGCATCGACGGCGTCGAACTTGTCATCCTTGTTGACGTCGGCGGCCTTGATCTGGTCGGCGGTCAAACCGGGGTCATGGCCGACGGCCTTCTCGGTCGAGGCGACCAGGAGGTCGGAGGCGTCCTTGGCGTCGATGGTGCCGTCACCGCTGACATCGCCGAGGACGTGGGCGGCATCCTCCTCCCCGATGAGGACATAGGGGATGCTGTTCTCCTGCGCGTAGGTGTGGGCGGTGCTGTCCTTGTAGACGGAGAGGGTGAGGTCGGGGCAGCCGTTAAACGAATAGTTTTCGATGGACGTCACGCTCGCCGGAATCGTCACAGAGGTCAGGCTCGTGCAGTTTAAGAACGCATAGTCCCCGATCTCCGTCACGCCCTCCGGGATCGTCACAGAGGTCAGGCTCTTGCAGTTATAGAACGCCGAGACCCCGATCGTCGTCACGCTCTTCGGGATCGTCACGGAGGTCAGGTCCGTGCAGCTGTAGAACGCACCGGCCTCGATCCTCGTCACGCCCTCCGGGATCACGACAGAGGTCAGGCTCGTGTCGGCGAACGCCTCGCCCCCGATCTCCGTCACGCCCTCCGGGATCGTCACGGAGGTCAGGTCCCCGCAGTATTTAAACGCTCCGCTCCCGATCGTCGTCACGCTCTCCGGAATCGTCACAGAGGTCAGGCTCCCGCAGCAGAAGAACGCACTATCCCCGATGGTCGTCACGCCATCCGGGATCGTCACAGAGGTCAGGCTCTTGCAGTCATTGAACGCCGAGCCCCCGATCGTCGTCACGCTCTTCGGGATCGTGACCAAGGTCAGGTCCTCACAGTGGTAGAACGCACCGACCTCGATCGTCGTCACGCCCTCCGGGATCGTCACAGAGGTCAGCTTCGAGCATCCGTTGAACGCATAGTCCCCGATCTCCGTCACGCCCTCCGGGATCGTCACATCTCCCTCACAGGTCATGCCGTCGATCAGGATGCCATTCACCACTACGAACGGCGAGACCGCACGCTGCGCCTCGAGCCACGGCGTCCCTGAGAACGCATAGCCCTCGATTCCCGTCACGCTCTCCGGGATCGTCACAGAGGTCAGGCTCGTGCAATCCTCGAACGCCCTGTACCCGATCACCGTCACGCCCTCCGGGATCGTTACAGAGGTCAGGCTCGTACAGCCCCTGAACGCACCCTCCCCGATCGTCGTCACGCCCTCCGGGATCGTTACATCTCCTTCGCAGGTCATACCGTCGATCAGGATGCCGTTCACCACCACGAACGGCGAGACCGCACGCTGCGCCTCGAGCCACGGCGTCCCTGAGAACGCTTGGCCCCCGATTCTCGTCACGCTCTCCGGGATCGTCACAGAGGTCAGGCTCTCGCAGTCCTCGAACGCACCGTTCCCGATCCCCGTCACGCCCTCCGGGATCGTCACAGAGGTCAGGCTCGTGCAGTTTTGGAACGCACTGCTCCCGATCTCCGACACGCTCTCCGGGATCGTCACAGAGGTCAGGCTCGTGCAGCCGTAGAACGCACTGCTCCCGATCTCCGTCACGCCCTCCGGGATCGTCACAGAGGTCAGGCTCGTGCAGCCACGGAACGCATAGACCCCGATCTCCGTCACGCCCTCCGAGATCGTTACAGAGGTCAGGCTCGTGCAGCCAGAGAACGCCATGTACCCGATCGTCGTCACGCCCTCCGGAATCGTCACAGAGGTCAGCTCCGAGCATCCGTAGAACGCACTCTGCCCGATCTCCGTCACCGGCTTCCCGCCGAGCGTGGACGGGATCGTGACCTCGGTATCAGAGCCGATGTACTTGGTGATGGTGGCGTTCCCAGCGTCATCGACGGTATAAGTATAGTCCCACTCGGTCATGTCCTCCGCGTGGGCAGAGATGGTCGCCGTCTCCGGCATCATCGGCATGAACGGGCAAGCCGCCGTCAGCATCAGTGCCGCGCAGAGGGCGGCGGTCAAACGATAGTGTTTCATCTATGATTCCTCCTTCTCGGACGCCGTTCCTATGTGTTTATGATACAGTATCCGGACGCAGATGTCAAGCGTCGCCTGCGACGAGCTCCTCGAACGTCACGGCCTTGCCGGTGCCCTTCATCGTGGAGTAGACCAGGATGTAGGACGCATCGACGGCATCGAACTTGTCGTCCTTGTTGACGTCGGCGGCCTTGATCTGGTCCTCCGTCAGGCCGGGGTCATGGCCGACGGCCTTCTCGGTCGAGGCGACCAGGAGGTCGGAGGCATCCTTGGCGTCGATCAGACCGTCGCCGTTGACATCGCCGAGGAGCGTGTCGTCCGTGGGCGGCTCCGGCGCCTCGAGCTGGAGAAAGCGGAAGGCGTTCTCCACCGCATACATCTCCGCAGCGCTGCCCGCATAGACATAGAGCTCGGTGGCGGAGCGGGAGACCACCTCATCGCCGATCTTCGTCACGCTATTCGGGATCGTCAGATGATCCAGGCTCGTGCAGTCGAGGAACGCACTGTCCCCGATCTCCGTCAAGCCCTCCGGGAGCTCCACATTGGACAGGCTCGTGCAGTCGAAGAATGCGTCGTGGCCGATCACCTTCACGCCCTTCTCGAGGACCACGGTGGTCAGGCCCGTGCAGCCGGAGAAGGCGCTCTCCTCGATCTGCGTCACGCTCCCCGGGATCTCCACATCGGTCAGGCTCGTGCAGGCGGAGAATGCGCCGCCGCCGATGGACGTCACGCCCTGCGGGAGCGACAGATAAGACAGCCTCTCACAGCGGGAGAACGCGCTGCTGCCGATCTCCTGCAACCCATCCGGGAGGAACACAGTGGTCAGGCTCGTGCAGCCGTTGAACGCATTGTCGCCGATGGACGTCACGCCCTCCGGGATCAGCACCTCGGTCAGGCCCGTGCATCCGGCGAACGCTGCCTCGCCGATGGTCGTCACGCTCGACGGGATCGTCACAGAGGTCAGGCCCGTGCAGTCGGAGAATGCGCCCTTGTCGATCGCCGTCACCGGGACACCGTCGTACATGGTCGGGAGCACGAGCTGCGTGTCCGTCCCCTTGTATCCGACGATGGCGGCGCCGTCGTCACGCGTTTCAAAGACATAGTCCTTCTCGAGCGCCTCCGCATCGGCATACACATAGGGGATGCTGTTCTCCTTCGCGAACCGCTCCGCATCGCTGTTGGAATAGACCGCGAGGGTGAGGGCGGGGCAGTCGGAGAAAGCATCAGAGGCGATGTTCGTCACGCTCTTCGGGAGCGTCAGCGAGGTCAGGCCCGTGCAGCCGGAGAACACACCGCTGCCGATGTCCGTCACGCCCTCCGGGAGCGTCACGGAGGTCAGGCCCGTGCAGCCGGAGAACGCACGCTCACCGATGTCCGTCACGCCCGCCGGGATGGTCACAGAGGTCAGGCCCGTGCAGCCGGAGAACACACCGCTGGTGATGTACGTCACGCCCTTCGGGATCGTCATCGAGGTCAGGCCGGTGCAGCCGGCGAAAGCTTCGCTGCCGATGTACGTCACGCCCTCCGGGATCGTCAGCGTGGTCAGGCTCGTGCAGCCGGCGAAGGTACTGTCGGAGATGTCCGTCACGCTCTCCGGGAGCGTCACATCGGTCAGGCGCACACAGCCTTGGAACGTCCTGCTGCCGATCGCCTTCACGCTCGACGGGATCGACACCGACGTCAGCGCCGTGCATCCGTCGAACGATCCCTGTCCGATCCCCACCATGCCCTCGGGGATCGTCACGGAGGTCAGGGTCGTGTTCCCCTTGAACGCCTCCCAGGTCTCCGTCACCGGCTCGCCGCCGAACGTGGCCGGGAGCGTGATCTCCGTGTCCGTCCCCTTGTATCCGACGATGGAAAGGCCGACGCCGTCAGCGTCTCCGAACGCATAGTCCGCATAGATCTTCTCCTCACCGGCGAGGAGGTAGCCGCAGCCGTGATCGGCCGCATAGGTATGGGCATAGCTGTCCGGGTAGACGATGAGGGCGGGATCTCCGCAGTTGTAGAACGCACCATCGCCGATCTCCGTCACGCCCGCCGGGATCCTCATGAGGGTCAGGCTCGCGCAGCCCTCGAACGCGTTCGCCCCGATCGTGGTGACGCTCTCCGGGATCGTCACATCGGTCAGGCTCTCACATCCATAGAACGCGTCCTGCCCGATCGCCGTCACGCCCTCCGGGATCGTCACGGCGGTCAGGCCCTTGCAGTTTTCAAACACACTGTCGCCGATCTCCGTCACGCCCTCCGGGATCGTCATCTCGGTCAGACCCTTGCAGCCGGAGAACGCGTTCTCCCCGATCGCCGTCACGGTCTCCGGGAGCGTCAGCGCGGTCAGGCTCGCGCAGCCGTTGAACGTATAGCGCCCGATCTCCGTCACTCCTGCCGGGATGTTCACCGAAGCCAGGCTCGCGCAGCCGTCGAACGCCTGCTGTCCGATCGCCGTCACGCTCTCCGGGAGGGTCACGGCCGTCAGGCTCTCACAGCTCAGGAACGCGTCCTGCCCGATCGTGTCCACGCCCTCCGGGATCGTCACAGAGGTCAGGGACTGACAGCCGGCGAACGCGGCCTCCCCGATCACCGTCACGCCCGCCGGGACGGTCACATCGCCCTTACAGGTCGTTCCGTCGAGCAGGATGCCGTTCACGATGACGAGGGGATCTGCCGCCTGCTGTGCTTTGAGCCACGGGGTCCCGTCGAATGCATGGCCCCCGATCTGGGTCACGCTCTCCGGGAACGTCACATCGGTCAGGCTCGTGCAGTACAGGAACGTCCCCCGCCCGATCGAGGTCACGCCCTCCGGGATCGCCACGGCGGTCAGGGCCGCGCAGCTATGGAACGCATAATCGCCGATCTCCGTCACGCCCGCCGGGATCGTCACAGCGGTCAGGGCCGCGCATCCGTAGAACGCACCTTCTCCGATCGCCGTCACGCTCTCCGGGATGGTCACGGAGGTCAGGCTCGAGCAGCCGCCGAACGCCTGCGGTCCGATCTTCGTCACGCCCGCCGGGATCGTCACATCGCCCTCACAGGCCGTGCCGTCGATGAGGATGCCGTTCACGATGACGAGGGTGCCTGCCTCCTGCTGTGCGGCGGACCATGGGGTCCTCACGAATGCAGCGCTCCCGATCTCCGTCACGCTCTCCGGGACCGTCACATCGGTCAGGCTCGTGCAGCCGGCGAACGCCCGCTGTCCGATCGTGGTCACGCCCGCCGGGATGGTCACAGCAGTCAGCTCCATGCATTCGTAGAACGCACCGTCCCCGATCGCCGTCACCGGGACGCCGCCGATCTCGGCCGGGATGGTGACGGCGGTGTCCGTGCCTTTGTATCTGGTGATGGTGGCGTTCCCAGCGTCATCGACGGTGTAGGTATAGTCCCCCTCGGTCAGCTTTTCCGTGTCCTCCGCATGTACGGAGATCGTGGCCGTCTGCATGGGCGCGAACGGCGCCGCAGGGACGGCCGTCAGCATCAGTGCCGCACAGAGGACGGCAGTCAAACGATAGTGCTTCATCTATGATTCCTCCTTCTCCGGCGCTCAGCGTGACGCCGTGTCTTTGTTTATCATAACACGTTTGGCATCAGACGTCAAGTGCGATGTCCCATTTTGGACACATCCTTGACGGCCTGTCAAGGTCTCCCCGCCGGATATGGCAAAAAAGCCCCGCCCGGACTTTGCATCCGAGCGGGGCATGGTGTCATTTTGTTTTACGCGTCCGCGGCGGTCAGCTCCTCGAAGGTCACGTTCTTGCCGGTGCCCTTCATCGTGGAGTACACAAGGATATACGACGCATCGACGGCGTCGAACTTGTCGTCCTTGTTGACGTCGGCGGCCTTGATCTGGTCGGCGGTCAGGCCGGGGTCATGGCCGACGGCCTTCTCGGTCGACGCCACGAGGATGTCGGAGGCGTCCTTCGCGTCGATCTCGCCGTCACCGCTGACATCGCCGAGGGCGGGGGCATCGTCCACCGGCGGCGTCTCCCCGTCGATCAGGACATAGGGGATCTCGTTCTCCTGCGCGTAGGTGTGGGCGGCGCTGTCCTTGTAGACCGAGAGGGTGAGGGCATCGCATCCTTCAAACACGCCCGACCCGATCTCCGTCACGCTCGCCGGGATCGTCAGGGAGGGCAGCGCCGTGCAGCTCATGAATGCGCCATTCTCGATCTCCGTCACGCTCTCCGGGATGTTCACCTCGGTCAGGGCCGTACAGCCATAGAACATGTACCCGCCGATGCTCGTGATGCCCTCCGGGATCGTCACCGAGAGCAGGCTCTCGCATCCCTGGAACGTGCAGAAGCCGATGGACGTCACGCTCTCCGGGATGTTCACATAGTTGAGCTGCTTGCAATAGGTGAACGCGCTCATGCCGATGGACGTCACGCTCTCCGGGAGCACGATATTGGTCGGGCCGCTGATGTGCGCGAACGAATGCTCCCCGATGCGCGTCACGCCCTCCGGCACGACCACGACGCCCTCCGCGGTCGAGGCGTCGATCAGGATGCCGTTCACGACCACATACGGCGAGACCTCGCGCTGCGCCTCGAGCCACGGCGTCCCCTTGAACGCATCCCCCTTGATGTCCGTCACGCTCGCCGGGATCGTCACGTCGGTCAGGCTCGTGCAGCCGGAGAAAGCGCTGTTGCCGATGGTCTCCACGCCCTCCGGGATGACCACCGCGGTCAGGCTCGTGCAGCCGCCGAATGCAAAGCCCGCGATCTCCGTCAGGTGGGGCGGGAGCGTCACGGCGGCCAGCGCCTTACAGTCCAAAAATGCGGAATACGCGATCTCCGTCACGCTCGCCGGGATCGTCACGGCAGTCAGCGCCTTACAGGACTCGAATGCACGCTCGCCGATGGACGTCACGCCCGCCGGGATGACCAGGGCAGTCAGGCCGGCGCAGCTCTTGAACGCCTCGTCCCCGATGGCCGTCACCGGCTTGCCGCCGAGCGTGGACGGGATGGTGACAGCGCCGCCCTCGCCGTTGTACTTGGTGATGGTGGCGTTCCCGTCGTCATCGACGGTGTAGGTATAGTCCCCCTCGGTCTCCTCCGCGTGGGCAGAGATGGTCGCCGTCTCCTGCATCATCGGCACGAACGGGCAAGCCGCCGTCAGCATCAGTGCCGCGCAGAGGGCGGCAATCAAACGATAGTGCTTCATCTATGATTCCTCCTTCTCCGGCGCCCAGCGTGACGCCGTGTCTTTGTTTATCATACCACGTTTGGCAGCGAACGTCAAGTGCGATGTCCGTTTTTTGGCACATCCTTGACGGCCTGCACAGATCTCCCCCTCGGATAGGGAAAAAATGCCCCGCCCGGACTTTGCATCCGAGCGGGGCAGGGTGTCATTTTGTTTTACGCGTCCGCGGCGGTCAGCTCCTCGAAGGTCACGTTCTTGCCGGTGCCCTTCATCGTGGAATAGACGAGGATATACGACGCATCGACGGCGTCGAACTTGTCATCCTTGTTGACGTCGGCGGCCTTGATCTGGTCTTCCGTCAGGCCGGTGTCATGGCCGACGGCTTGCTCGGTCGACGCGACGAGGATGTCGGAGGCGTCGCTCGCGTCGATCTCGCCGTCACCGCTGACATCGCCGAGCGCGGGGGCATCGTCCTCCGGCGGCATCGCCTCGCCGATCAGGACATAGGGGATCTTGTTCTTCTCCGCATATTGATGCGCGGTGCTGTCCTTGTAGACGTAGAGGGTGAGGTCGGGGCAGTTGGAGAACGCGCTGCTCCCGATCGTCGTCACGCTCGCCGGGATGGTCAGAGAGGTCAGGCTCCTGCAAGAACTAAACGTACTCATTCCGATGGACGTCACGCCCTCCGGGATCGTCACGGAGGTCAGGCTATTGCAGCAGCTGAACGCACCTTGCCCGATCTCCGTCACGCTCGCCGGAATCTCGATAGAGGTCAGGCTATTGCAGAAGCTGAACGCAGCTTCCCCGATCGTCGTCACGCTCGCCGGGATCTCGATAGAGGTCAGGCTCGTGCAGTCGACGAACGCCTTGTACTTGATCACCGTCACGCTCTTCGGGATGGTCACAGAGGTCAGGTTCTCGCAATCCCAGAACATGCACCGTCCGACCTCCGTCACGCCCTCCAAGATCGTCGCGGCGGTCAGGTTCGTGCAGCCGGAGAACACATATTCTCCGATCGTCGTCACGCCCCCCGGGATCGTCACGGAGGTCAGGCTCGTGCAGCCTTGGAACGCATCGTTCCCGATCGTCGTCACGCCCGCCGGGATCGTCACGGAGGGCAGGTCCCTGCAGCCTTCGAACGCACCGGCCCCGATCTCCGTCACGCTCTCCGGGATCGTCACAGAGGGCAGGCTCGTGCAGGTCCGGAACGCACCGGCCCCGATCGTCGTCACGCCCTCCGGGATCGTTACAGAGGTCAGGCTCGTGCAGTTGTAGAACGCAACGCCCCCGATCTCCGTCACCGGGTACCCGCCGATCGTGGACGGGATGTCGACATCGCCGCCCTTGCCAGTGTACTTGGTGATCGTCGCGTTCCCGTCGGCATCGACCGTGTAGTTATAGTACCCCTCCTTCATGTCCGCTGCATGTACAGCGATGCTTGCCGTCTCCATCATCGGCATGAACGGCACCGCCGCCGTCAGCATCAGTGCCGCACAGAGGGCGGCAGTCAAACGATAGTGTTTCATCTATGATTCCTCCTTCTCCGGCGCCCAGCGTGACGCCTTGTCTATGTCTATCATACCACGTTTGCGCGGATACGTCAAGTGCGATCTCCGTTTTTTGGCATTTTTTTGCGGCCTGCACAGATCTCCCCGCCGGATATGGCGAAAAAGCCCCGCCCGGACGATGCATCCGGGCGGGGAAGGGGGTCAACCCTGATTCTTGGTCATATCGCGACAGACGATGACGGTATAGTCGAACGGCGCGACATGGACGATATGGTTCTCCAGCGTGCCGCGCTCGAGCTTCTCGGCGGCATAGCCCTCGGCGAACGGGACGAAGCCCACCTGCTGCTCGCGGTCGGTGCGGTTGACGTAGATCTGCACGGCGATGCCGGCGCTCTTGTAGTGCCGCGCGAACGCCATCACGTCGTCCTGCGCCGGCAGGAACGCCAGACGCCCGTCCTTGAACACCCGGTACGCCTTGCGGATCCGCGCCAGCTCCTTGTGGAACGCGATCAGGTCCTGGTCCTCATGCCCCCACGGGTAGCAGCGGCGGTTGAAGGGGTCCTTGTAGCCCTGGAGACCGGCCTCATCGCCGTAGTAGATGCTCGGCACGCCCGGCAGGAAGAACATCAGCGCCGTGGCCGCCTTGAGACGCGACTTGCCGAGCCAATACTCGTGGTCGTTGAGGTAGCGCTCGGCCATCCAGTCCTTGCTCTTGTCGTCGCAGCTCTCGCCGCCGAAGCGGTTGATCGCGCGCTCGATGTCGTGCGTGGAGATGAAGTTCATCAGCACATCGACCGTGGGCTTGGGGTAGTTCTCCACGATGCTCATGATGCCGGTCTGGAAGTCGCGGCTGCTCATGCCCTTGATGTAGTTGATGATGGCCTCGCGGAAGGGGTAGTTCATGACGGAGTCGAGCTGTGCCCCGAGGAGGTAGCGGCGCTTGACGCCGTAGGCCTCCTTATTGGACGCATCCTCCCAGACCTCGCCGATGACGATCTTGTCGTCGCCGCACTTCTTGACGCGTGCGCGCAGGTTGTCGAGGAACTGGTCGGGCAGCTCGTCGGCGACGTCGAGACGGTAGCCCGCCGCGCCCATCGAGATCCAGTAGTCCAGCACGCCCTCGGGACCGCAGATGTAGTCGGTGTAGTCGGGGTCGTTCTCCTGCACGTTCGGGAGGGTGTCGATGCCCCACCACGCCTCATAGACATCCGGGAAGCGGTCGAAGGAGTACCACCGAAAATACGGACTGTCCTGCGACTGGTACGCGCCGACCGTGTCATAGCGGCCGTACTTATTGAAATAGATGCTGTCCGCGCCGGTATGCGAGAACACGCCGTCCAGGATGACGGAGATGCCGTAGCCCTTGGCGGCCTCACAGAGCGCCTTGAAGTCCTCGTTGGTGCCGAGGAGCGGGTCGACCTTGCGGTAGTTGGCGGTGTTGTAGCGGTGGTTCTCGTGGCTCTCGAAGATGGGGTTGAGGTAGAGGCACGTCACGCCGAGGTCGGCCAGATACGGCAGCTTCTCCTGGATACCGGCCAGGTCGCCGCCGAAATAGTCGTTGTTCCAGACATGCCCGTGCTCGTCGGGACGGTACCACGGCGTCTCCCCCCACTCGCGCATGACGCGGCCGGACGGGATATCGTCATGCACCTTGCCGCTCTTGGCGAACCGATCCGGGAAGATCTGGTACATGATGCCGCCCTTGAGGAAGTCCGGCGTGGAATAATCGGCATCGTAGACCGTGAGCTGGAAGAGGTCGCCGTCGTTGATGTTGCCGATGTGACCGGCGGTGCGCTTGATGTAGTACCGCTGCCGGCCGACGGTATAGGCGAAGTAGTAGTAGTGGACGCCGACATACTTCGGGATATAGCCGCATCCCCAGACGTTGCAGTCCTCCTCCTCGCCGATGATGTTCAGGTTGATGAAACGCTCCTTGAACCCGGGGCGGAACAGCACCAGCACCGGGCTGAAATCGGGCTTTAGCTCCTTGGGCAGGCGCAGGGAGAAGAAAACGATCTTCCCAGCCTTGACGGCACCGAAGGGCGTCTTATAATTCGTATCCCAGCTATCGAAAAGATGACTCATAAGTATCGCTCCTAACGTGCTAGTATTGAAAATGACAGACTGTCTATTGATAGAACATCTATCACCATTTCTTTCGCGAAAAGCGTGCCGGGGGGGCGTCCCCAGCACGCCTGTCGCTTCACCTGTCACAGGCGATCGTGTGTCCTATCAAAGCCCCCAGATGTCGCGGGCGTAGTCTCTCACGCTGCGGTCTGCCGAGAAGATGCCGGCACTGGCAGTGTTCATGAGGGACATGCGTGCCCAGCGCTGCGTGTCGTTGTAGCATTCTGTGCTGAACTTCTGCGCGCGGCGGTAATCCTGGAAGTCGGCGAGCACCATGTAGGGGTCGCTGTCCTTCAGGGAGTTGGCCACCTCGGCGAAGGTGCAGCCGTTGATGCCGTGGTACATGCGGTCGATGCAGTCGCGGATGGTCTGATCCTCATTGTAGAGCTGCTGCGGCGAATAGTGGAACTTGCGCGCATTGACCTCCTCGGTCTTCATACCGAAGATGATGATGTTGTCGTCACCGACCGCATCGCGGATCTCGACGTTCGCACCGTCGAGCGTGCCGAGGGTCACGGCGCCGTTGAGCATCAGCTTCATGTTGCCGGTACCGGAGGCCTCCGTGCCCGCCAGCGAGATCTGCTCGGAGATGTCGGCAGCCGGCATCAGCAGCTCGGAGAGGGTGACGGAATAGTTCTCGATGAAGTGGACGGCCAGCTTGTCGGAGATGCGCGGGTTCTTGCGGATCTCCTCACCGATCGCCCAGATCAGCTTGATGATCTGCTTGGCGAGGTAGTAGCCCGGCGCGGCCTTGGCAGCAAAGATATAGGTCTTCGGCGTCACGTCTGCATCCGGGTGCTCGAGCAGGTAGTTGTACTCGGCCAGGATGTTCATGACGTTCAGGTGCTGGCGCTTGTACTCGTGCAGACGCTTGACCTGTACATCGAAGATGGAGCTCGGGTCGAGGATGGCGCCGCTGCGGGTGTGGTGCTTCACATAGTGGGCGAAGCGCTCCTTATTCTCGCGCTTGACGGCCATGATCCGCTCGAGGACGTCCTTGTCGTCCGCGAAGACGGCGAGCTTGGAGAGCTCGGAGGCGTCGCGCAGGAAGCCGTCGCCGATCTTGTCGCGCAGCAGGGCGGTCAGGCCGGGATTGCTCTGGTAGAGCCAGCGGCGGTAGGCGATGCCGTTGGTGACGTTCTTGAACTTGTGGGGCGTATACTTGGCCTCATCCGCGAAGACTTCGTTCTTGATGATCTCGGAATGGAGCTTGGAGACGCCGTTGACGCTGTGAGAGGCCGCCACGCAGAGGGTCGCCATATGGATGGTGTTGTCCTTGATGATGGACATGCGGGTGGTCTTCGCAGAATCACCGCCGTTGCGCTCCATGAGCTGCTGGCAGTAGCGGTTGTTGATCTCCACGATGATGGAGAAGATACGCGGGATGATCTGGCGCACCATGTTGACGTCCCACTTCTCGAGCGCCTCTGCCATAACGGTGTGGTTGGTGTAGGCGAAGGTGTTGGTGACGATGTGCCAAGCCTGCTCCCAGCCATAGCCGCAGTCATCGAGCAAAATGCGCATGAGCTCGGGGATGGCGAGGGTCGGGTGGGTGTCGTTGATGTGGATGGCGACCTTCTCATGCAGGTTGTCGAGGGTGCCATAGACGTTCATATGGGTGTTGACGATGTCGCCGACGGCGGCCGCGCAGAGGAAATACTGCTGGCGCAGACGCAGGCTCTTGCCCTCCATCATGTTGTCGTTCGGATAGAGGATCTTGGAGATGGCGTTGGAGATGGCGTTCTGGCCGAGCGCCTTGGCGTAGTCGCCCTGGTTGAACAACTCCATATTGAAGCTGGGCGCCTTAGCGGACCACAGACGCAGCACGGAGACACCGGGGGAATCGTAGCCGGAAACGTACATATCGACCGGCGTGGCCAGCACGGTATTGTAGTTGACATGGGAGATGTGGTGGTACTGGTTGTCCCAATACTCCTTCATCTCGCCCTCGAAGTGGACCTCGATGGCCTTCTCGGGCTTGGGGTCGAGCCAAACGGAGCCGCCGGGGAGCCAGTTATCGGGCAGCTCGGTCTGCCAGCCGTCCTCGAGGCGCTGCTTGAAGATGCCGTACTCATAGCAGATGGAGTGGCCCATCGCAGGCATGGCCATGGTCGCCATACCGTCGAGGTAGCACGCTGCCAGACGGCCGAGGCCGCCGTTGCCGAGGCCGGCGTCAGGCTCGCACTCGTAGATCTTGTCGATGTTGATGTGGAACTCGCTGAGCATCTCCTTGACCATCTCGGCCATGCCGAGGTTGTAGAGGTTCGTCTTGAGGGAGCGGCCCATGAGGAACTCCATGGAGAGGTAGTAGACCTGCTTCTTGCCTGCGGAGTGGACGCCGTTGATGAACTTGCGGCGCTTGCCCTTCAGGTACTCCAGGACGAGGGTCGAGATGACCTGATAGACCTGCTCATCGGATGCCTCATCGGGAGAGACGCTGAACTTCGCCTGCAGCCTCTCGCTGAACATCTTCTTGAAATTACGGACTTCGATCGAATCATTCACTGCCATACTTCTCACTCTGTCCCCCGTACAGTGTGGGGACTTCTCCTTTCTTATGATGACCGCAGCGCACGGACGTGCGGCGTGAGGGCATAGCTGCCCCTGCGATCTTATATATATATAGTATACCCTATTTTTTGATCCAGCGCAATTGACAATTCCAACAAACTTACTGTATCATATCCTATCACAATGTACAGGCAGTTGATTACAGACGCCCGAAATCGTTAACGTATCGCCATAATATACCGTCTGTATTTGCTAAATCGGTAAAATTGCACAGACAGGGCGGGTCTTTCCGGCCCTTTCTGCCCCTCGCCGCCGACGCGGGGAGGACTTTCCACAAGCGCACGGGAGACCATGGAAAGTCGCCGCCCTCCCGGTATCTCCCGGAAGGGCGGTCAGATGTCCTTTATCCGGCATCCTCCGCGAGATGCGCCGTCAGGACGGCGTGCATCGCGGGGTATTCCTTCTTGACACGCATCGGACGGCCGTCCGGGGCGAGGAAGCAGTGCGTGCTCGTCCCCGTGCAGCGGACCTCGCCGGTCGCCTTGTCGCGTACCACATACGAGAACCCGTAGCGCAGGCCGTTGTACATCGTCAGACGCGTCTCGATCTGGACGGTATCGCCGAAGCGCACCATCTGCTTGTACTGCGCCTCGACCGTCAGCACCGGGCAGACGATGCCCGTGGCCTCCTGGTCGGCAAAGCGCATCCCGACGCTGTCGAGGTAGTGGACGCGTGCCTCCTCGAACCAGCGGATATAGTTGGAATGATGGACGATCTTCATCTGGTCCGTCTCATAATAGAACGGGGAACGCTCGTAGACATCCATCACTTCTCCTCCGCGGCATCGGCCGTCTCAGGGGCGGCGTCTGCGGGCGTGTCCTTCTTCTTGCGGAAGATGATGAGCTTCGAGAAGAAGTAGTTCGCGAGAGTCACGACGACCTGTGCGCAAAACTTGAAGATGCCGTAGACGAGCGGGTCGTCGCTGTCCGTCGCATAGTCATGGTAGAGCGGCACGCCGATCTGCATGATGCCGACCTCCATGAAGTAGGACAGCAGACGCGCGGAGACGAAGGTCCCCATCTCGAAGAGGAGCTGCTTGGTCGAGGTCGTCACGCTCTTGAAGACGTACTTCTTGTTGACGTAGAACGCGAACACCACCGCGACGAGCCACGCCACGCTGGTGGCGAGGAAGTTCTCGAGGCGCGGGTCCCACGTCACGAGCGCGAGCACCCCGAACTGCATCGCGAACTGCACGAGCATGTTCAGGAGGGTCGTCAGGACGCCGTAATAGACGTACACGATCAGCTCCTCGAAGCGGTCATACAGCTTGCGGAGCGGCCCCGGCAGGAGCTTTACGAAAAATTGCAGGATCTTATCGAACATGCGTATCCTTTCCGGCCGCGGCCTTACATCAGCTCACAGATCAGCTCGCTGAACTCGGCCGGGTCCTCGATGGGCATGCCCTCGAGCAGCAGCGCCTGATCGTAGAGCAGCTTGGCATACTTGGCGACCTTCTCCGTCCCGGCGAGCGTCTGGAGGCGTGCGAAGACCGGATGCTCCGGGTTGACCTCCATGACGAGCTTGGCCTGGACCTTCTTGTCGGTCGGCATGGCGTTGAGCACCTGCTGCATCTCGAGCGTCAGGTCGCCCTCGCTCGTCAGGCAGACGGCGTGGGACTTCAGGCGGCTCGACAGCACGACGCGCTCGACCTTGCCCTCGAGCGCCTTGCCCATCTCGGCGAGCAGGTCCTTGCTCTCGGTCTGCTTCTCCTCGAGCGCCTTTTTCTCCTCCTCGGTGGACAGGTCAAGATCGCTCTCGGTGACGGACTTGAAGGCCTTCTCCTTGTAGGTCATCATCTGCTTGGCGGCGAACTCGTCCACCGGCGTGGTGAAGTACAGGATCTCGTAGCCCTTGGCCAGCACGGCCTCGGTCTGCGGCAGCGCGGCCACGGCCTCACGCGACGCGCCGGACGCGTAGTAGATCTCCTTCTGCCCCTCGGGCATCGCGTCGACGTATTCCTGGAGCGTGATCGGCTTTTCGCCGCGGGAGGACTCGAACAGCAGCAGGTCCTGCAGCTCCTCCTTGTGCATGCCGTAGTCGCTGTAGACGCCGTACTTGAGCTGTGTGCCGAAGGCCTCGAAGAACTTCTCGTACTTGTCACGGTCGGTCTTGATCATGTGGACGAGCTCGGACTTGATGGTCTTCTCGATGCTGCGGGCGATGGCCTTGAGCTGGCGGTCGTGCTGGAGCATCTCACGCGAGATGTTCAGCGACAGATCCTCGGAATCCACCAGACCGCGGACGAAGCTGTAGTAGTCCGGCAGGAGGTCGGCGCACTTGTCCATGATGAGCACGCCGTTGGAATAGAGCTGGAGCCCCTTCTCGAACTCGCGCGTATAGTAATCGAACGGCGCCTTGGACGGGATGTAGAGCAGCGCGTCATAGCACGGCATGCCCTCATTGCGGACGTGCTTATAGGCCATGGGCGGCATGTAGTCCACGAACTTCTCCTGGTAGAAGCTGTTGTAGTCGTCGTCGGTCAGCTCGGAGCGGTTCTTGCGCCAGAGCGGCACCATGCTGTTGAGGGTGTCGAGGGTGGTGGTCTCCTCGTACTCGTCGGTGGTGCCTTCCTTGAGCTGACGGTGGGTCATCTCCATCTTGATGGGGAAGCGGATGTAGTCGGAATAGCGCTTGACGAGGCCCTGGATGCGGTACGGCTCGAGGAACTCGCTGTAGCCCTCGTCATCGGTATCGTCCATCAGCTCGAGGACGATGCGGGTGCCGACGTCGTCCTTCTGGGTCTCCTCGATGGTGTAGCCCTCGACGCCCTCGGACTGCCACTTGTAGGCCTTGTCCGACCCGAAAGCACGCGTATACACGGTCACGCGCTTGGCGACCATGAACGCCGAATAGAACCCGACGCCGAACTGGCCGATGATCTGCTGATCGTCGCCGAGCTGGTTATCGGTCTTGAATCCGAGGGAGCCGGAGGCGGCGATGGTGCCGAGGTCGTTCTCGAGCTCCTCGGCGGTCATGCCGATGCCGTTATCGGAGACGGTGATGGTGCGTGCGTCCTTGTCGACGTCGATGCGGATGGCGAAGTCCTCCTTCGACATGCCGACGCTGTCGTCGGTCAGAGACTTGAAATAGAGCTTGTCGATCGCGTCCGACGCGTTCGAGATGAGCTCACGCAGGAAGATCTCCTTGTGCGTATAGATCGAGTGGATCATCATGTCCAGCAGCTTCTTCGACTCTGCCTGAAAGGCCTTGGTCTCCATATTGCAACACTCTCTTTCTTTCTAAAGATATGGCCGGTCGCCCGGCGGGATCTAGCACTCTTCTCGTTTGAGTGCTAAACTCTGATTACTATTATACATCATTAAACGGCGTTTGTCAAGGGGGGCGGAGCCAAGTCCGGCGGTGAGACGGCAGGCGACCTCTCCAAGACGCCGGAAATGTCCAAAGAACGTTCCTTCGGGGGAGGCCCCCACCCCCCTGCCCCCCGCCCCCAGGGGCGGGGGGAGAAAATGGCGGCCCTGCGGGCCGCCGCCGCTTTTTCCATCCGCTGACGCGGGCGGGGAGGGGGCGCCGCTTCGGGGCACCGGTCGCGCCTGTTCATCCGACGAGCGGGCGGGAGACGGCCGTCTTTCCACCGATGTGCCCCACCGTGCCGGGAGGGGGCGCCGCTTCGGGGCACCGGTCGCGCCTGTTCCTCCGACGAGCGGGCGGGAGACGGCCGTCTTTCCACCGATGTGCCCCACCGTGCCGGGATCCCTCGTGAACTCCCCACACGCGTCCCACGTCCAAACATGGTATCACGAACCCCGCTCGCGGCTCCGCCGCGAGTCAATTGAAAGGAGCTTTGCCCGCCTTGCGTGAGCAAGCGGGCATTGCGTTTAAAAGCAGACTGCGCCGCGCCTTCCGAATGGGAATCGCCAGCGGGGGCACCCCGCCACGTCCAAACATGGTATCACGGACCCCGCTCGCGGCTCCGCCGCGAGTTGATCGAAAGGAGCTTTGCCCCCTTTGGCCGCTAGGCCATTGGGGGCATTGCGTTGAAAAGCAGACTGCGCCGTGCCTTCCGAATGAGAATCGCCAGCGGGGGCACCCCGCCAAGTCCAAACATGGTATCACGGACCCCGCTCGCGGCTCCGCCGCGAGTAAATTGAAAGGAGCTTTGCCCGCCTTGCGCCAGCAAGCGGGCATTGCGTTGAAAAGCAGACTGCGCCGTGCCCTCCGGATGGGACTCGCCAGCGGGGGCTCCCCGCCCGAATGGGAATCGCCAGCGCGGGCTCCGCGCCGCCGCTTGACGATCGTCCAAAAATGTGGTATGATAAGGTTAGACGATCACCTAGCATCGTGATATGAAAGGAAGTGACAGCGCATGAGACTTTGCGCAGGACAGTACCGTTATCTCCTCTGTATCTACCGCCTACAGGCCGAGAACGCACGCACGCGCTGTGTGGACATCGCCACCGACCTCGGTGTCACGCGGCCGAGCGTCAGCAAGATGATGAAGTGCATGGTGCGCATGGAGCTGGTCGAGCCGGACTATAATGAATCCGTCCGCCTCACCGAGCAGGGACGCCTCCTCGCCGAGCAGCTCAATGGCGACTATGACCTCACCTACGCCTTTTTCCGCCGCATCCTCCGCCTCTCCCCCGCCGAGGCCAAGGAGCACGCCTTCCTCTTCCTCTCCGACTTCCCCGAGGGCACCGTCAAAAAGCTCAGCAGCATCACCAACCGCAGCCTCGAGGCCGCAAGACGCCGCAAGGCAGAGGAATGACCCGTCATCCCCACACCACACACGAACGCCGTCCCCCACACGGAGGACGGCGTTCTCGTTCATCTGGATAGATCCAAAATGCTTAGCCGATGGTCTCGTACATCCCCACAGCGTCTGCCTTGGTGGCGTGCTCCGAGATCTCCGTGACGCGGACCTTCACCGGGCGCGTCCCCATCTGGATCTCGATGACGTCGCCGAGCTTCACATCATAGCTCGCCCGCGCCACCTTGTCGTTCACCAGCACCTTGCCTGCGTCACAGGCCTCGTTCGCGATCGTGCGGCGCTTGATGAGGCGGGAATTCTTCAAGTATTTGTCCAGTCGCATATGTTACCTCCTGATGATGAATGGTTCGACATAGGGCAGCATGTCATACGGAACGCCGCCGTCTCCCCCAACGATCTCCCAGCTGTCGCCGAACAGCGGGAGCGTACCGGAATCGACGATGTCGAAGGCCGCCGTCGTCGCTTCGTCTGCGGCCTCGCCTTCCAGAAAGTCGCCGCTCGGGAAGGCGTACCACACGTTCTCATCCAAGTTCTTGCAGCGGATGGCATACTCGCTGCCGCCCGCGATCCGGCCGTACTGCTCCCCGATGTCGCCCGTCTCCGGCCGGAATCGGAACGTGAAGCGGACCTGCTCGGTCCGCACCTGCTCGCAGAGATACGCACTGTCCGTCCCCTCGTCATACCCGTAGAACAGGACATCGTTGTATCCGCCGTCCGTGACGATCAGCAGCGGCGTCTCCCGCCCCGGCATGTCATACAGATAGGTCCCGAGGAAGTCCCCCGGCACATCTCGCCATTCGGCATCGTCCAGATAGGCCTCGCTCTCGATGAGGGCACGATAGGCGTCCGCATAGGGCGCCTCGGCCTCGTCCGTCTCCTGCCCCTCATAGGGCGCGTTCGCCCAGCAGAGGCGCTCCTCCTCGGTGGGGATGGACGGCGCATCGACCCATCCCGAACGCCAAAGCTCGCTCCGGCGGTCCTCCGTCAGGCCGTAGACCGTCCGCGCCTCCTCCTCGGTCATCCCCTCATCAGCGCAGCCGGGCGACCAGACGATACGGTCGAGCTTGATCTGCCCGTCCTCCGTTTGGAACACCGTGACGACATCGAAGGGCCCTTCACCCGCCGCCGTGCTCTGTTCGGTGCAGACCATGTTCATGAACGGCCGGTACTCGAAGTCCTGCGTGCGCGCCCCGATGTCGAAGCGGCCGCCCATATAGAGGTCCTCCCCATCGAAGCCATAGAGCAAGAACTCGTTCGTCCCCTTCATGATGAGCTCCGGGACATCATCCTCGTCCAGATGGATCAGACGGCACGACTCGTCCGGATGCGCCGCCAGCAGCACCCCATAGGCATGCTGCCACGCCGTCACGGGCGGCGCCTTCGACCAGTCGCGTGCCTCGGCCGCGGCATCCGTCGCCTCTGTCCCTTCGTCATCCGGGACGGAGACCGCAACGGTCGGGGGCACGCTCGGTGCCTCGGTCCCGTCGGACGCGCTGTCCGTGACGGCGTCCTGCGAGAGGCTGCATCCCGCCGCCAGCAGCGCCCATGCCGCCAGCACGGCGGTCAGTCTTTGGTATCGCATATCTATCATCTCCCTATTCGCCGTCCGGGACATCCCGTGCGGCGCCTCTTTCGTTCTGCATTGAGAGAACGCGCCCCCATCCTCCCGGACGAGGGCGCTGTGCGGTCAGTCCTTCTTCGGATCCACGGCCTCCTTGAGACCGCGGCCGGCCTTGAAGGCAGGGGCCTTCCCGGGCGGGAGCTGAATCGGCTCGTGGGTACGCGGGTTCAGGCAGCGCTTCTCGCTGCGCTCGCGGACGTCGAACGTGCCAAAGCCCGTGAGCACGACCTTCTCGCCGTCGGCGAGGGCGTCGCGGATGGTGTCGAAGATGAAATTGACATCCGCCTCCGCATCCTTCTTCTTGCGGTCACGGCTCTTAGCATACATCGCGATGAGTTCAGACTTGGTCATATCAGTTTGCCTCCTATTTCTTTTGGTCTCCTGCGTGCCGCTCCCGTTCCTTGACGCCGTTCCAATAGACGTCCAGCTCGGCGATGGTCATGTCGGGCATGGACTTCCCGTCGGCGGCAACGGCGGATTCGGTCGCGGCAAAGCGTTTGATGAATTTGTTGGTGGCTCTCGTGAGAGCCTGTTCTGCGTCGATGCCAAGATGTCTTGCTGTATTGACGCACGAGAAGAGCAGGTCGCCGAGCTCCTCCTCCATCATCGCCGCATCGCCTGCGGCCATGGCGGCCTGGAGCTCCGCACGCTCGGCACGGATGCAGTCGAAGGCGTCCTTCGCTGTCTCAAAGTCCATGCCGGCACGGGCGGCGCGCTTGCCGACCTTCTGTGCGCGTGCCAGGGCAGGGAGCGACTTCGCCACGCTCTCGAGCGTGTCGGCATAGGTCTCCTGGCCCTTGGTCTCTTTTTTGATGGCGTCCCAATTCTTCAGGACGGTGTCGGTGTCCTCCGCCTTGACGTCCCCAAAGACATGGGGATGGCGGACGATGAGCTTCTTGCAGATCTCGTCGCACACGTCATCGAACACGAAAGCCCCATCCTCCTCCGCGAGCGTGCTGTGGAACACCACCTGGAGCAGCACATCGCCCAGCTCCTCCCGGAGCAGCGCGGTGTCGTCCAGGTCGATGGCCTCGGCGACCTCATAGGCCTCCTCGAGGAAGTCGTTGCGGATGGAATGATGATCCTGCTCCTTGTCCCACGGGCAGCCGCCCGGGGAGCGCAGGAGCTTCACGATCTCCTGGAGATCTTCGATGCCGTAGCGCGGCTTCTGCGTGTACTCGACCATATTCAGATGCCTCCTGGCGCGGGACAGTGCGTCCCGGGATGTGTCAGCGGATCTCGGACGGGACAAAGCCGACCTTGCGGTAGACCTTGCTCAGCAGACGGCTCGACTGGCGCAGCGCCTCGATGCCGCAGCGGGTATAGCATTCCTTGAGGTACGCCTTATCGGCGATGAGACGGGCATACTCCTCCCGCACGGGACGCAGATGGTCGGCGACCGCCTCGCCCACGGCGGCCTTGAAGGTGCCGTAGCCCTGTCCATCGAACTCGTGTACGGCCTCCTCGATGGTCTTGCCGGTGACGCTGGAGTAGATGGTCAGCAGGTTGTTGATGCCGTCCTTGCCCTCACGATAGGCGACCTCGGTCTCGGAGTCCGTCACCGCGCGCTTGAACTTGCGGATGATGGTGTCCTTGTCGTCGAGGATGAGGATGACGGAATTGGGGTTCGTGTCGGACTTGGACATCTTCTTGGACGGGTCCTGGAGACTCATGATCTTGGCGCCGAGCGGCGGGATATAGCCCTCAGGGACCTTGAACGTCTCGCCGTAGCGCTGGTTGAAGCGGCGGGCGATGGTGCGCGCGATCTCGAGGTGCTGCGTCTGGTCGGCGCCCACGGGCACGAGGTCGGCGTTATAGATGAGGATGTCCGCCGCCATGAGGACGGGGTAATCGAAGAGTCCGGCATTGATGTTGTCGGGATGCTTGGCGCTCTTGTCCTTGAACTGCGTCATGCGCGTGAGCTCGCCGAACTGCGTCGAGCAGTTGAGGACCCACGAGAGCTGGGGATGCGTCGGGACATGGCTCTGGATGAACACCATGGACTTCTCGAGGTCGATGCCGCAGGCAAGGAGCTGGGCATAGGCCGAGAGCGTCCCCTGACGGAGCTTCGCCGGCTCGATGGTGACGGTGATGGAGTGCAGGTCTGCGATGAAATAGAAGCACTCGTATTCGTCCTGGAGCGGCCCCCAGTTGCGGACGGCGCCGATGTAGTTGCCGAGCGTGAAGGTGCCCGTCGGCTGGATGCCGGAGAGGATGCGCTTCTTGGGTGCCTCAGCGGCCTGTGCCGCGGGCGCGATAGGGGTCTCAGGCATCGGTCCTACCGCCTTCCGGGAGGCCCTCGGCGTCGCGGAGCTGTGCGGTGCGCAGGGCGCCCATCATCTGCTGATAGAGATGGTAAACGACGCGCTTCTCGCGGCTCGCCTCGGCGATCTTGGAGGGATCGATCTCGACACGGTAGATGCCGCGCTTGGTCAGCATGTACACGAAATGGATGCCGCCGACCGGCAGCGGGAACTGCGAGGTACGCTTGGCCTCGGCCTTGAGGGGCGACGCGTTCACGACGAGGTTGCGCGCCGCCTGCACGACGGACTTATAGCGCGTCGAGGCACCGGCATACTCGCCGCCGTTGCTGAAATAGAGGTTGGCCGCGCCGTTGATGAAGCAGACCATGCTCGCCAGGACCGCCGGGCCCATGGGGATGTCGATGACGATGCCGTACACCTCCTCGGGCTTGAACTTGAAGTCCTTGAACTGTGCGGGCGGGATGTGGAGCGCACCGCTGCGCATCTGCAAATAATGCGGCGTCACCGGATACGGATCGAGCGGGGAACGTCTTACTACTGCCATGATACAGGTCTCCTTTGCTATCGCCCTCCGCCGCAGGGGGAAGGCGCGTGATAGTTGATATTTAGAACGGCATTTAGCCGAACATCTCCTTGGTGAGGCGGCCGAGGATCTCGGTGCCGCGGTCGATGGCCTCGTCGGTCGGGGTCGAATAGTTCATGCGGAAGGAATACGTCACGTCATCCTCGGAGACCATGAAGGCGCTGCCGGGCACGACGGCGATCTTGTCCTCCGCGACGGCGCGCTTGCAGAAGCCCATCATGTCGCTGCCCTCGGGGAGCGTACACCACAGGAAGAGGCCGCCCTCCGGCCGCGTGTAGTCGACGGCCTTGGAGAAATGCGCCTCGATGCCGCGCATCATGCGCTCGGCCTTCTGCTTGTAGATGCCGCGCAGACGCTGGAGATGGGCGTCGAAGTCCACCTCGCTCATGAAGCGGTAGGCGAGCATCTGGCCGAAGTTGTTCGACTGCACGTCGGACACCTGCTTGCAGACGACCATCTTCTGGATGACCGCCTTCGGCGCGATCGCATAGCCCACACGGATGCCGGGGGCGAGCACCTTGGAGAAGGAGCCGGCGTAGATCACGCGGCCGTCCGTGTCCATGGTCTTGATGCGGGGCTCGTCCTTGCCGGCGAAGCGGAGGTCGCCGTAGGGATCGTCCTCGAGGATCATGACGTCGTACTTCTGAGCCAGGTCATAGATCTCGCGGCGGCGCTGCGCCGTGGTGGTCTTGCCGGTGGGGTTCTGGAAGTTCGGGATGAGGTAGATCAGCTTGGTGTTCGGCTTGGCCTTCAGCACGGCCTCGAGCTGGGCGGGGTCCATGCCGTCGTCATCGAGCGGCACGCCGACGAGGTCGACATTGTAGCTCTTGAACGCGTTGAGCGAGCCGATGAAGCTGGGCGCCTCGGCGATGAGCGTATCGCCCGGGTCACACAGCGACTTGCACGCGAGCTCCATGACCTGCTGCGCGCCGGAGGTGATGATGAGGTCCTCCGTCTCCGGCTTGAAGAGGCCGAGGCTGGCCATGCGTGCCTTGAGGAGGTCGCGCAGGGGCGTGTAGCCCTCGGTGATGCCGTACTGGAGGACGGCGATCGGCTCCTCCTGCATCAGACGGGCACTGATGTCGCGGACGGTGTCGATCGGGAAGGCCTCCGGGGCAGGGTTTCCCGCGGCGAAGGAGATGACCTCCGGGTCGGAGGTGAACTTCAGGATCTCACGGATGGCCGAGGCCTGGAGATGCGAGACTTTTTCGGAAAAACGGTAATTCATATGATACATTCCTTTTACATAGAATCAGGTACATGCAGCGGACGCGAGCCGTCCTGACGGTACACGCCGTCCGTGTCTGCAAGTGTACCATTTCTATTTTACACCAAAAAGCGGCCGATGTCAAGGGCATTTTTGGGATATCTTGCAAAAAAGCATGACACAGCGCCGCGCGGCGTCCCGTGTCCTGCCGAAGAGAAAGGAGCCGTACACCCATGAAAAAGCAGAGTTTTCTTCAGGGCTCGCTGCTGCTGGCCGGGTCGGCGCTGGCGGCGAAGCTCTGCGGCGCGCTCTTCAAGCTCCCCCTGACCGCGATGCTCGGCGGCACGGGGATGGGCCATTTCAGCACGGCCTACGGGCTCTTCCTCCCGCTCTATGCCGTCCTGGTGACGGGGCTCTCGACCGCGGTGGCGCGTCCCGTGGCGGCGTATACGGCCCAGGGCGACACGGCCGCTGCCCGCCGCGTCCGCAGCACGGCGCGATGGCTCTTCCTCCTCGCGGGGACGGTCGGGAGCGCGGCGGCGGTCCTCCTTGCCCGCCCCTTCGCCCTCGCCTCGACGGGCGGGGTCGCGGCCTATCCGGCGGTGCTGGCCATCGCGCCGGCGGTGCTGCTGTGCTGCCTGGCGGCGGTGGAGCGCGGGTACTGGGAGGGGCGCTGCACCATGGTGCCGACGGCCGTCTCCCAGCTCGCCGAGGCGGTCGTGAAGCTGGTCTGCGGCCTGTGGCTGGCGGGGCGCTTCCTGCGGACGCCGCCGCCCTTCCTCGCGGGATGCAGTCCAGAGGCCGCGGGCGCGTGCGGGGCGGTCATCGGGGTGACGGCGGGCGCCGGGGCAGGACTGGTCTGCGTCTACCTGCGCAGTCTCCTTGCCGCACGGGAGCCGGTGTCCGGGACGGTGCCGGGGCGGCGGGAGACCGTCCGCGTCCTGCTGGCCGTGATGGTCCCGGCGGCACTGGGGGCGCTCGTGGCGGACATGATGTCGCTGATCGACCTGATGCTGGCGATGCGTTCCTTCGGGACGTCCCTCCGGGAAAACGCGGCGGCGTTCCGTGCATCCGCACATGTCCCGTCCTCCATCGCAGACGGGGACGCGGCGGCTTTCGTGTACGGCTCCTTCATCGGACTGGCGGTGACGGTCTTCGACCTCGTGCCGTCCCTGACGAACACGATGGCGCGCTCCGTCCTTCCCTGTGCGGCACAGCGCTGGGCGGCGGGCGACCGGGATGGGACGGCGGCCTGTGCCGGACAGGCGCTCGTCCTGACGGGACTGCTCGCGTTCCCGGCCGGATGCGGCCTGACGGCGCTCGCGCGTCCGGCACTGGCGTTCCTCTTCGCAGGACGCCCGGACGAGGTCGCAGCGGCGGCGGGGAGCCTGCGCCTGCTCGCGCCGGGGATGGTGTGTCTGTGCCTGGTGATGCCGGTGTTCAGTCTCTTGCAGGCGGTCGGACGGGAGCGGGTGCCGGTGCTGCTGATGCTGCCGGGACTGGCCGTAAAGCTCGCGGGCGACCTCGTCCTGCTGCCGCGGATGCACGCGGAGGGCGCGGCGCTGGCGACGTCCCTGAGCTATGCGGCCATCCTCGTCCCGGCGCTCGTCGTCCTCCGCCGGACGATCGGACCGCTCCCGGGGGTGGGACGTCTGCTGGCGGCGATGCTCTGGGCGGGGGCGATGTGCGGTGCGGCGGCGTATCTCGTGTGCGGCCGTGTCCCGCTGCCGCCGCGGGGCGCTTTCGTCCTGGCGGTCGCAGCGGGGGCGGCCGTGTATGCCGCGCTGCTCGCCCTCGCCGCCGGGCGTCCGCTCCTCGCCCGCTTCCGTCCCCCGCGCCGTCCGTGTGCGTCTGGCAAATGTGGCAAATGCCAGCTTTGCTAACGATGCTCTGGCAAATGTAGCAATTGCTAGTTTTGCTAAAAAGTTTTTAGCAAATGAAGCTGATAGTGAGCCTGTACCTGTACCTGTTCCTGTACCTGAGAATGAGAGTGTTCCTGTTCGTGTTCCTGTTCGTGAGACTGATATTGAACGTGTGCGTGTGTGTGTGCCTGTGTGTGGGCCTGTTCGTGTTTCTGTGCAGACAGCAACAGCTCCCCCCGCTGGCGCGGGTGGAGGAACAGCACGACATGACACACACAACACCACACACACACACAACACACAAGCATCATTTTTTCTTTTTTCACAAACACACAACAACACAACAAAACAACAGCAGCGAGCGCTGCCGTCCCCACGATAGATAATGCTTGCAATTTTCAAAACATTATGGTATAATGAAAGTATCTATATCATAAAAAAGGAGTTCATCCCTATCATGGCTAAGAAAGACAAGAACCAGGGCGGAAAGCCCTTTGAGATCCCGCGCCCGGTGTTCCCGAAGCGTGCGGTCGTCACCGGCGGTATGCCGTATGGCAACAAGGAGCTGCATTTCGGCCACGTCGGCGGCATGCTCGTCTTCGCGGACACCTATGCCCGCTTCCTGCGTGACCGCATCGGCAAGGAGAACGTCATCTTCGTGACCGGCACCGACTGCTACGGCTCGCCCATCGCAGAGGGGTGGCGCAAGAAGGTCGAGGACGGCTCATTCTCCGGCTCCCTCGAGGACTTCGTCCGCATGAACCACGAGAAGCAGAAGGCCACCCTCGTCGACTACGGCATCTCCCCCAATCTCTTCGCGGCCTCCGGTCTCGACCGTGCCAAGGAGATCCACGCTGAGGTGACCGACTGGTTCCTCCGCTCCCTCTACGAGAAGGGCCAGCTCGAGCGCATCTCCACGCAGCAGTTCTTCGACGAGAAGGCCGGCGTGTTCCTGAACGGCCGTCAGGTCATCGGCAAGTGCCCCGTCGAGGGGTGCCAGTCCGAGAAGGGCTACGCGGACGAGTGCGACCTCGGGCATCAGTACATGCCCAAGGACCTCATCGACCCCGTCTCCACCCTCACCGGCGAGAAGCCCGTCATGCGCCCCGTCACCAACTGGTATTTCAAGCTGCGTGACTACGAGCAGCTCATGAAGGACTGGGTCGAGCAGCTCAAGAAGCGCAAGGACGTGCGTCCCGTCGTTTGGAAGACCATCGACGAGTTCCTCAAGCCCCCGGTCATCTACATCAAGCGCGAGTTCGAGGAGAAGTATCTCTCCCTGCGCGGCACCATGCCCGCCCACGAGTACCTCGAGGAGCCGAAGAAGCCCAGCTTCACGGTCGTCTTCAAGGAGCTCCACGACTGCGACGAGGCATGCCGCATCCTCTCCCAGAACGGCATCCGCTACCGTACCGGCAAGACCCTCGTGCCGTTCCGTCTGACCGGCAACATCGAGTGGGGCGTGCCGGCGCCTGTCCTCGAGGGCGAGGAGGGCCTGACCGTTTGGGTATGGCCGGAGTCCCTCTGGGCGCCCATCTCGTTCACGCAGACCTACCTCGAGCAGATCGGCCATGACCGCGAGGAGTGGCGCGATTTCTGGTGCAGCAAGGATTCCAATGTCTACCAGTTCATCGGCCAGGACAACATCTACTTCTACGGCATCGCCGAGCCTGCCATGTGGATGGCACAGCAGGCCTCCGAGACCAAGACCGCCGATGTGCCGGACGGCGAGCTCCAGCTCCCCATCATCGTGGCCAATCACCACATCCTCTTCCTGAACAAGAAGGCCTCCAGCTCCGGCAAGGTCAAGCCGCCCATGGCGGACGAGCTGCTGGCTTACTACACCCCCGAGCAGCTCCGCATGCACTGGCTCGGCCTCGGCCTCGGACAGCAGTCCGTCAGCTTCGCGCCGAAGCCCCTCGACCCGGATGCCCTCGCCCTCGAGGCACAGGGGCAGAAGTACGCCGACCCCGTCGTCAAGGACGGCCTGCTCCTCTCGAACGTCTATAACCGCATGATCCGCACCGCGTTCTACACGACCCAGAAGGCCTTCGACGGCATTTTGCCCGACCTCGCCCCCGAGGAGAGCTTCGTCGCCGACGCCAAGAAGGCCGTGCTGGACTATGAGCGCCACATGTCCAGGTTCGCGTTCCATCAGTGTACCTACGTCCTCGACAGCTACATCCGCAGCGGCTCGAAGTATATGGCGCGCGCCGTCAAGCCGGACGAGCAGTCCCCCGAGGAGCTGGCACAGGCGCTGGCGAACCTATTCTACATGATCCGCATCGCCGCCGTCCTCCTGCACCCGATGGCGCCCTTCGGCACCGAGAAGGTGCGCGAGTATCTCCAGGTGGACGAGCGCATCTGGTCCTGGGACACCATCCTCGAGCCGCTGACCGCATTCGTCGAGCCGCACCACGCCCTTAAGTTCCTGCCCCCGCGCACCGATTTCTTCACCCGCCACGAGAGCCAGTTCGCCGCAGAGGCGTGACCTCTGCCGGATAGGAGATGATGCCATGTTCTGCCGTTCCTGCGGCAAGGAGATCCCGGACGACGCCCTGCGCTGTCCTGCCTGCGGCGCCGTCCTGCGCGACATGACCGCGCCGCCGCCGTCCCCGGCTGCCATGCAGCGCGACCCCCAGGGGATGCCGCGTCCGCAGACCGTGACGGCCGCGCGTCCGCCCGTCCCGCCGATGCCGTATCCCGTCCCCCGCAGGCGCGGAGCGGCGTTCGTGGGGAGGATCGTGTTCTGCCTCCTGGGGATGGCGCTCGGGATCGCGGTCGTGGTCTTCGCGCTCCGCTCGGGGAGCTTCGACGTCCCCGCCGACTTCGGTGAGGCGGCTTCGGAGACGAGCGGCAGCGGCATCACCGCCTACCTCGATGCCGCCCTGCGTCCCGCCGTGGAGGAGATCGACCGCGTGGTCGATTCGACCGTCGAGACGCTGCGCACCGTCGCCCTTGCGGCCAAGGTGATGCTCACCCTGACCGGCGGCACGGTCGCGCTGTTCTTCAGCTACCTGCTCTGCACCACGCTCGATAGGAGGGATTGAACCATGTTCTGCCAACGATGCGGCAAGGAGATCCCGGACGGCGAGGCCGTCTACATCGACGGCTTCGCGCTCTGTGAGGACTGTGCGGCTGCCCCGGAGGGCGCCGAGACGGACTTCTTCGAGGCGGACGTCATCGAGGCGGACGTGGTCGAGACCGCCGTCATCGAGACGGACGAGGATGCCGATGCTGAGGCAGACGAGGACGACCCGGAGGTCATCGACGTCGACTTCTCCGATGCGGATGATCCGCCGCCGCCCGATCCGCCCGACGAGGACGCACCGCCCCCGATGCCCGAGAAGCCGCGTCTGCCCGTCTGGCAGAAGCTCCTTTGGGTGTTCGGCGGTCTGCTGTTCTGCGGGACGGTCGTGGCCATCCTGTTCCATGTCCACGTGCTGTGCATCCACGACTGGATCCCCGCGGGGTGTGAGACGCCGGAGACGTGCCGCATCTGCGGGATGACCCGCGGCGACGTCGGCGGCCACGACTGGCGCGATGCCGACTGCACCACGCCCGTGACCTGTGACATCTGCGGCGCCACCGAGGGCAGTCCTCTTGGACACGACTGGCAGGCGCCCGACTGCACCACGCCCATCACCTGCGCCCGCTGCGGCGCGACGGACGGCGAACCCCTCGGCCACGACTGGCAGGACGCCGACTGTGAGCATCCCCGTACCTGCGCCCGCTGCGGCAAGACGGACGGTGAGCCCCTCGGCCACGACTGGCAGGACGCCGACTGCACCACCCCCAAGACCTGCAAGCGCTGCGGCGCCACCGAGGGCGACCCCCTCGGCCACGACTGGCAGGACGCCGACTGCACGACCCCCAAGACCTGCAAGGTCTGCGGGGAAACGGAGGGCGAGCCGGCCGGCCACCAATGGGCAGACGCGACCCTGACCACGCCCAAGACCTGCACCGTCTGCGGGGAGACCGAGGGCACGCCGCTCGACATCGCGACCTTCACCCCCCTGGAGCTGATGCACGTCAGCAAGGACGATTATGTGGAGGCTGCGGACGCCTATTACAAGGAGGCCGGGTGCGATGCCTGCGTCTACAGCGGCTACCAGGACACGATGATGAGCCGCACCTTCCCGGACTACTGCCTCGCCTACAACGGGCAGTCCGACGGGCCCGATCATATCCACGTCTGGGACGGCAAGGTCACTGCGTCCACCTATGTCGGCATGACCTATAATTCCCTCGTGGCCACGCTCGGCAAGCCGAAGGGCTACACCGTCGACGAGGACGAGGGGTGGCAGGTCGTGTATTACGAGATCGACGGCGTTTGGGTGCATTACTACTTCCGCGCCAAGACCTTCTATGACGAGATCATCGACTATCTGGCCGGACGCGACTCCGGCGTCACCATCTATGACGGCACGCTGACCGTGAAGGAAGCGATGCTGAGCGATTCCAAATGGTACGACTAGGGCACGCCCTATCGCATATCCCCCATCCTATATCCCAACAAAAAAGGAGGCATATCCATGAGCAAGAACGCGATGTTCGACCTGACCTACGGCCTGTTCGTCGTTTCCGTCCATGCGGACGGGCGCGACAATGCCTGCATCACCAACACGGTGCAGCAGGTGACGGGCGTCCCGAACCGCATCTCCCTGACCCTCAACAAGTCCAACTACACCCACGACCTTCTGATGAAGAACGGCTATTTCACGGCGTCTATCATCAGTGAGGCGGCCGAGTTCGAGCTGTTCCGCCGGTTCGGCTTCCAATCCGGGCGGGACGCGGACAAGTTCGCGGGCTTCGACGCCGTCCGGCGTACCCAGAGCGGCACCCTCGCCGTGACGCAGGGCACCAATTCCGCCATCACCGCGCGCATCTTCCACAGCGTCGACCTGGGGACGCATACCATCTTCTTTGCGGACGTCGTCGAGGAGGCCGTCTTCTCGGATGTGCCCTCCGCGACCTATGCGTACTATCATGCCAACATCAAGCCCAAGCCCGAGGCCGTCGGCACGACCCCGGACGGCCAGACCGTTTGGCGCTGCCGCATCTGCGGCTATGAGTATGTCGGCGAGGAGCTGCCGGACGATTTTGTTTGTCCCCTCTGCAAGCATCCTGCGTCTGACTTTGAGAAAGTAGTAAAATGATAGCGCTGCCGTTATGACGAACGCCCGCCCCGGGGATGGCCTCGGGGCGGGCGTTGTTTCTTGATGATGCGGTCAGTCCGCGGCGCCGAGGGGCGGGGCAGCGGGCGAGAGGAGCCATGCACGGGCGTCCTCGAGGGAGGCGAAGGTCTTCCACGAGAGGGCGTTCGACTCCACGTTCGGCGGCACCAGGTCCGGCACCTGCACGGGATAGACCGCCGCACGGAACGCGCTGCGCAGGCCGTTGCGGGAGTCCTCGAAGGCGATGCAGGCCGTCGGGTCGAGGCCGAGGGCGTCGCAGGCCTTCTGGTAGATCTCCGGGTGGGGCTTGCCGTGGGTCACGGTGTCGCCGGTGATGACGGCGTCGAAATAGCGCAGCAGTCCTGCACGGTCGAGCTGGTCCTTGACGGTCACGGCGCGGGTGGAGCTGGCCACGGCGAGCTTGACGCCCGCAGCGTGCAGCGTCTCCAAAATGGCCGCCGCCCCTGCCTTGACGGGGACCTCCACGTCCGTGATGGCGTGCGACATGGCACGGGTGCGGGCGCGGAAGCCCTCGTAGTCGAACGCGTCCCCGAGGCGGCTGCGGAAGACGGCGCGGTCGCCGGCCTCGTTCAGGCCGATGCACGCGTCGAGGATGGGGTCGATGTCCTCGATGCCGAACTCCGGCGCGGCCTTGCGCCACGCCTCACGGGTGACGCGCTCCGTATCGAGGAGCAGACCGTCCATGTCGAAGACCGCCCCCAGCACGCGCGCGGGCGACCCGAAGGGGTAGAGCCGCGTACCGGGGAACTGCTTCTCGTAGAGGTCGAAGAGGATGCTGTGGAAGCTGTACGGGATGACGTTGTGGGACGCCACGAGCGCCTCCCATCCGGCCTTGTCCACCCAGCGCACGGCCTGGACCTCCTCCTTCTGGAGGCGCAGGGGCGGGTCGACCGTGTCGAGGCGGATGAGCCAATAGTCATCGAAGGTGTTCCCGGCGCGGAAGGTGAAGATGGGCTCGGTGTCCGTCAGGTCGACGGTGAGGCCCAGCTCCTCGAGGATCTCGCGCTCGGCGGCGCGGCGGCTGTCGTCGCCCGTCTGGGCGATGCCGCCGACGGAGATGTCCCACATCCCCGGCCAGCTCGCCTTGTCGTCCACGCGCTGCTGCACGAGGAAGCGGCCGTCCCGGTCGAAGATGAGGATGTGGACGACCTGGATGTATTCGTCCGCTGCCCGCCGCGTCCCGCGCGCGACCCTGCGCCCGGTCAGGTGGCGGTGGATGTCATAGATGTCCTGGAATTCCGGCATAGTATCTCCTCCTTTTCTGTTTTTATTATACAGGAGATGCGTCCGAAAGTCAACCCGTGCGCGTTGACAAAGCCGGCGGATCGTGGTATACTTTATTTGTATCATCCTCGACACGATACGGCACATCGCGTGTCATTTTTAAGATACGATCCATAAGGAGGATCTGCGTTATGAAGTACAAAATGCCCCTCGTGCTGGCAGTGGCGCTGCTGTGTACCGGGTGCAGCACCATCCCGGACAGCGTCGCACCGACGGAGACGGCCGCTCCCGTCTCCGCGACCGAGGCCACGTCCGAAACGGCCGCCCCTGCGACCACCCCCGCTCCCCTCGTGACCACCGCCAAGGCAACGGAAGCCCCCACCGAAGAGGAGGTCTACAAGAACTGGCAGGAGGCCTATCACGCCTTCCTCGACCGCGTCGTCCTCTCGGAGGGCTATTCCGAGCCGGACAGCATCTTCGGCGTCGCCGACCTCGATGACGACGGCGACCCGGAGCTGGTCATCGCGCTCGAGGGCGGCGTCGGCAGCGATTCGGCCTTCGCCATCTACACCTACCGCGAGGGACGCGTCGTCCCCATCGCCGACCTCAAGGGCGGTACCCTCCCCATGAGCGCCCCGGCCCTGCGCTATGCCCCCGAGGAGGGCCTCATCACCATCGGCTACGGGCGCCATGACGTCTCCACGAGCGTCTACTATGCGCTCAACGACCTCCAGCTCAATTACCTGATGAGCGTCCGCAGGGAGGGCACGGATGCGCCGGAGTACGACATCGCCCCCGACGCCCTCACGGACAGTGAGGCGCGCGAGATCTACGGGCGGGACAGCAGCGAGTGGAAGTCCGTCTACCTCCAGCTCGTCGCCGATGCCGACCAGGCCGATGCCTTCCGGGACGGCTACACCCCCGGCAGCGAGAAGGGCGACTACGGCGAGGCGCTCTTCGGGAGCACCGTCTCCGATGACTGGAAGGACGCCTACCGCCAGCGCCTCGACGAGATCTCGTCCGCGGGCGGCTTCGAGGAGGCCGCCAATGCCTGGGCGCAGGAGGATGTCGACGGCGACGGCGTCCCCGAGCTGTACTGGATGCCGGACACGGGCAGCAACCGCTTCGCGCCCGCGGCCGTCTATGCGTGGCGTGACGGCGAGATCGTCGAGGTCGCGCCGCTCAACGACTGGTTCGCCCTCGGGCAGGGGGCCTTCTCCTACACGTCCGACGGCTACCTCCGCAGCGAGCTGCTGCGGCAGGGCGAGTGGACGACATATGTCTATCAGTATGACGAGGACGGCGCGCTGCATCCCCTCCTCGTGGCCACCACGAACGACGAGACCGGCGAGATGAGCTCCGTCACCCGCACGGACGACATGACCGATGACGAGAGCTACTATCTCTATAAGGAGATCCGCGGCAAGAACTGGAAGACCGCCGAGCTCCACCACATGCTCGCCGCCGACACGGCCGAGGATGACGACGAGGCCGACGATGCAGACGAGGATACCACCGAGACGACGACCGAGGAGGACGAGGACGATGAATGACGTAAAAACGCCCGATACATCGGCCATTTTGGTCTGCGCGGGGAACGCGTCCCGCATGGGCGGCATCGACAAGATCGCGATGGCCCTCGGCGCGTCCAGCGTGGTCGGCCACAGCATGACGGCGCTGGAGGCCTGCCCGGACATCGCGGAGATCATCGTCGTGACGCGGCCTGACCTCTTCGAGACCGTCCGGGAGACGGCCGCGGCGTGCGGCATCACCAAGCTCCGGGAGATCTGCGCGGGCGGGGCGACGCGGCAGGAGTCCGTCATCGCGGGCCTGCGCCTGACCGACAAGTCCACGCAGTACATCGCCATCCATGACGGCGCCCGTCCCCTCGTCGACCCCGCCCACATCGCGGCGTGCATCAGGGACGCGCGGGTGTTCGGCGGCGCGACCCTCGGTGTCCCCGTCAAGGACACGATCAAGGTCGTGGACGACGGCCTCATCGTGGACACGCCCCAGCGCGCGACCCTCTGGATCACCCAGACCCCGCAGGTCTTCCGCAAACGGCTCTATTACGAGGCCGTCGACTTCACCCTCGAGCACGGGCTCGACTTCACGGACGACTGCCAGCTCGTCGAGGCGATCGGCGGCAAGGTCTACATGACCCGCGGCGACTACACCAACATCAAGATCACCACCCCCGAGGACAAGGCCGTGGCAGAGGCGCTGCTGGCCGCCCGGGAGAAGGAGGCACAGTCATGACGAACATCCGCATCGGACACGGCTACGATGTCCACAAGCTGACCGAGGGGCGCGACCTCATCCTCGGCGGCGTCAAGATCCCCCATACCCTCGGCCTGCTCGGCCATTCGGACGCGGACGTCCTGCTCCACGCCATCTCGGACGCGCTGCTCGGCGCGCTCGCCCTTGGCGACATCGGCAAGCACTTCCCCGACACCGACCCCGCCTACAAGGGCGCAGATTCCCTCATGCTCCTGCGCGAGGTCGTGCGCCTGATCGGCGAGGCGGGGTGGCGCGTGGGCAACCTCGACGCCATCGTGATCGCGCAGGCGCCCAAGCTGCGTCCCTACATCGACACCATGCGCCAGAACATCGCGGACGCGTGCGGCGTGGACATCTCGTGCATCTCCGTCAAGGCGACCACGGAGGAGCGTCTGGGCTTCACCGGCCGCGAGGAGGGCATCTCCGCGCACTGTGTCTGCCTGCTCGAAAGGATGGCCTGATATGGCCGAACACAAGTCCTCTGAGCCGAAAAAGCCGTCCGCCAAGGACGCCGTCATGGCCGAGCGCAAGGCCAACACCGCCCGCCGCGCCGCCGCCCTCGAGGCCGAGGGGTACCGCCGGGAGGACGCGACCGTCTCCATCCTCAAGGCGAACCTCATGACCTTCGTGACCGCGCTGCCGCTGATCGTCGTGGTCATCCTCGCGACCCTCGCGCTGCACCGCGGGGCGTACCAGGACGGCCTGGCCAAGGCGTTCTACGAGCGCACCATCCTGCACATCGTCCTGATGATCGTCTCCATCCCCGTCCACGAGGGGCTGCACGGCCTTGGATGGCGCTTTTTCTGCAAGGAGGGGTGGAGGAGCATCCAGTTCGGCGTGATGTGGGAGTCGCTGACGCCCTATGCCCACTGCCGCGAGCCGCTGGCGCTCGGGCGCTATTATGTGGGACTGCTCGCGCCGGTCACGGTGCTGGGGGTCGTGCCGTCGATCCTCGCGGTCGTGACGGGGGACATCTCGCTCCTGCTCATGGGGACGTACAACCTCCTCCTCGCCGGCGGCGACCTGACCATCGCCCTGATCATCGCGCGGTATCGCGGGAAGGACGTCCAGATCCTCGACCATCCCGACCAGTGCGGGGCCGTGGCGTTCGTCAAGGAGACGTGACGCCGGACGGCATCGCTGCATACGATATAGTACGGGCGCGCACAGGCAGGCTCTGTGGGCGCCCTTTTTCACGAATCAAGTATCACAGACCTGCAACAAAGGGGTGATCTGCTATGATCTGCAAGGCAGCACTGCCGTCCGAGACCTACGCCCAGAAGGCACAGCGCACGCTCGCGGCGCACGGCTACCGCGCCGAGATCGTCCGGCGCACCGACCGCCGCGAGGGGTGCAGCTTCCTCGTGCGCACGGCGGGCGACTGCGAGCGCATCCACCAGCTCCTGATCCGCGAGGGCGTGCCCGTCCGCACGGTCGCCATGGAGCGTGACGGCCCATGATCGTCAATTTCGACAACGCCGCCACCACCTGGCCCAAGCCCCCCGCCGTCCGTCTGGCCGTGGAGAAGGCCGTGGCCAGGTGCGGCAGTGCGGGACGCGGGGGGCATCCCCTCGCGGCCAGGGGCTCCGCGGTGATGTATGCCGCACGCGAGGCCGCTGCCGGGCTCTTCGGCGCCGCGCCGGAGCACGTCGTCCTCACGATGAACTGCACGCATGCGCTCAATCTCGCCATCCAGGGCATCGCGGCCGGGGGCGGGCACGTCCTCATCAGCGACCTCGAGCACAATTCCGTCCTGCGTCCTGTGTACGCGATGGCCAAGGCGGGGCGGCTGCGCTACAGCATCGTCCCCGTCTCCCCCTCGGACGAGGAGACCGCCGCGGCGTTCGCCCGGGCCGTCCGGCCGGACACGCGCGCCGTCATCTGCACGCTCTGCTCGAACGTCACCGGGCAGCTCCTGCCGTGGCGTGCCATCGGGGCGCTCTGCCGCGAGCGGGGGCTCTGCTTCATCGCGGACGGCGCACAGGTCTGCGGGACGCGGCCCGTCTCCCTCGCCGACGGCATCCACATCCTCTGCACGGCCGGTCACAAGGGCCTCTACGGCATCACCGGCACAGGACTGCTCGTCACCGACGGACAGTTCCCTCTCCCGCCGCTGCTGCACGGCGGCTCCGGGAGCGCGTCCAACCTGCCGGAGATGCCGCCCTTCCTGCCGGACGCCCTCGAGGCCGGGACGCCCGCGATCATCGGGGCGGCGTCGCTGACCGCGGGCATCCGCTTCGTCCAGGCGCACGGGATGGCGCACATCTTTTCCCATGAGACCGCGCTTTGCGAGCACCTCATCGAACGGCTCCGGCAGATCCCGTCCGTGCGGATCTACCGGGAGGCGGGGGCGCAGTACGCGCCGATCGTGTCGTTCAACATCGGGGAGATGTCCTCGGAGGACGCCGCGGCCGCGCTCGCGGAGCGGGGGTTCTGCCTCCGCGCGGGACTGCACTGTGCGCCCCTCGCGCACAGG
The DNA here is from genome assembly GCA_902762785.1 of uncultured Ruminococcus sp. Taxonomy (GTDB): domain Bacteria; phylum Bacillota; class Clostridia; order Oscillospirales; family Ruminococcaceae; genus UBA3855. Next base: position 67,480 of record CACWPL010000012.1, read on the forward strand.
AAGCTCGGCAGCGGCGGGACGGTACGGTTCTCGCCGTCCGTCTTCTCGCGGATGGAGGACACCGACCGTCTCGCCGACGCCGTCGCATCCCTCGCCGCAAGGACGTGAGACGTCCGTCCGGCTCGACACATGAACGCCGCCCCTTGGGAGACCTGGGGCGGCGTTTTCACACAGATCGGCAAGACATATCACAAAAAACAGATATTTTTCTCCAAGACCACTTGACAAAGTCCTTCAAATGATGTAATATAGTATTAGATACCAGATACGCCCGGACAGTCCGTCCCCAGAAAGGAGCATGACCATGCGTGCTTATCATATCGTGACCGACGGCGCCTGCGACCTGCCGCAGGCTTGGTGCAAGGAGCACCACATCACCGTGCTGCCGCTCTATTACAGCATCGCCTCCGCCGCGCCCGCGCCCTAC
>CACWPL010000013.1 GCA_902762785.1 uncultured Ruminococcus sp.
ACTTGGTGATCCATCTCAGGCCGAGAGTCTGCTTTCTCTCGGGACGGACCTCCATCGGTACCTGATAGGTCGCACCGCCGAGACGGCGAGCCTTGACCTCGAGCTGAGGCATGATGTTCTCCATTGCCTCCTCAAAAACCTCCAGTGCATCTCTGCCGGTCTTCTCGGCAACGATCTCGAATGCACCGTAAACGATCTTCTGCGCAACGCCCTTCTTGCCGTCGAGCATCACATTGTTGATGAGACGGGTCACAAGCTTGGAATTGTAAACAGGGTCCTGCAGAACATCGCGCTTTGCGACATTACCTCTTCTTGGCATTTCGCTTCCCTCCTTCACATTATTTGGACAGCCGGCATGCGCCGTGCTGTGCAGTTGGACAGACATGTGACAGACCTGCTGCACCTGCCTGCGCGTGAATTCATAGGTACTCGTCCGGGGCCTCCCGGTACGTCAGGCCAATGCAGAGTGCTCGCAACAGCGCTTGCGGTGCGCTATATATAAAGTCTCCACATTATGCACGGCGCCGGGTGCGTCTTACGCACAGCGGCCGTGTGCCCGTGGTAAACATGATTCACTTAGGATGATAGTTTTGGCATGTCCGTTTCGCGTCCATGCCGAGCCGTTATCGGCGAGCGGCTTACTTCTTGCCAGCCTTCGGCTTCTTGGCACCGTACTTGGAACGGGCCTGGTTGCGGTTCGCAACGCCCTGGGCGTCGAGTGCGCCGCGGATGATGTGGTAACGTACACCAGGGAGATCCTTGACACGGCCGCCGCGGATCAGAACAACAGAGTGCTCCTGCAGGTTGTGGCCGATGCCGGGGATGTAGGACGTTACCTCGTAGCCGTTCGTCAGCTTGACTCTGGCGATCTTACGCATTGCAGAGTTCGGCTTCTTCGGGGTGGTCGTCTTGACTACGGTGCACACGCCTCTCTTCTGCGGTGCGCTCTGGTCGATCTGAATCTTCTTCTTGGCATTGTAACCCTTCTGAAGAGCCGGAGCGGTAGACTTGGACTGTGCCACCTTTCTGCCCTTACGAACGAGCTGGTTGAATGTCGGCATCCTTTTTTCCTCCTTTATTAAGATTTTTTACGCATTTTCGCGTCTCTCCATCGTTTTCATACGGGCAGACGTTCCACGCGCTTTTCTATTATACACCATCTGCCGCCGTTTGTCAAGGGGTAAAGTCCGATTCTTTTGCATTATTTTGCATTTTTTCGTTTCTCGTGTGCATCGTGTGCAGCTGTCCGCAGCAGAGCGACGATCCATGCGGTCGTGAGTCGATACAAGTCGTTTTCATGTAGGGCACTATAATATGTGTCGCTTTGATCGGATAAAGCTTTCCCTTTCACTGCGCGTCCCGTCTACGGGCGCCGAAGAGTCTGCGTCGTCATATTGCATGACATTGAAACGATACTCAGCATTTGGATCGTACAAGTATACGAAATTTTCCGATACCCATTGACTTTATAATATAATAGTGATAAAATTATAAAATGCACTATTATGGCGTTTGGTGAGGCCTGTCAGGCGAGACGAAATATTATAGCATATTCCGCCGCTCCTGTCAAGCCCCTGCTGCTATTTTTATGTGAAGCCTGCGTCATGATAGGACGTGATGCCTGTGCATCGTCCGAATACACACAATGATCGACGTGATGCTGCCGCCCCGGCAGCAGGTAAGGAGGTACGCCGCCTATGGTAAACGTGATGCCAAAGCAGCTTGGAAAGAACGTCAGGATGAGCTTCGGCAAGATCCCGGAAGTCCAGGATATGCCGAACCTGATCGACATCCAGAAAAGCTCCTACAAATGGTTCCGCGAGGAGGGACTTGGCGAGGTGTTCCGTGATTTCTCTGCCACGGACTACAACGGGAAGCTCGTCCTGACCTTCACAGATTACCGCTTCGATGACCAGAACCTGCGCTACCCGACCATCGCGAAAGCGAAGGAGCACCAGGCGACCTACGCCTCTCCTCTGAAGGTCAAGGCACAGCTCCTGTTCACGGAAACGGGCGAGATCAAGGAGACTGAGATCTTCATGGGCGATTTCCCGCTCATGACCGAGTCCGGCACCTTCGTCATCAACGGTGCGGAGCGTGTCATCGTCTCCCAGCTCGTGCGTTCCCCCGGCGTCTACTACGATATGGAGAAGGACAAGACCGGTAAGGAGCTCTACAAGTCCACCATCATCCCGAACCGCGGTGCTTGGCTCGAGTACGAGATGGACTCCAACGACGTGGTCTATGTCCGCATCGACAAGAACCGCAAGATCGCGCTGACCACGTTCCTGCGTGCGATCGGCCTGGGTACGGCCGGCGAGATCGAAGCGATGTTCGGTGAGGACGAGCGTCTGACCGCGACCATCGCCTCCAAGAAGGATCCGGTCACCGAGACCAAGACCGACGGCACGTCCAAGACGCTCGAGGAGTGCATCAATGACGGTCTGATCGAGACCTACAAGAAGCTCCGCCCCGGCGAGCCTGCCACGGTCGAGAACGCAAAGGGCCACCTGAACATGCTCTTCTTCGACCCGCGCCGCTACGACCTCTGCAAGTTCGGCCGTTACAAGTATAATAAGAAGCTTGGCATCGCCTCGCGTCTGCGCGACCATTTCGCTGCCAAGCCCATCGTTGACCCGCAGACCGGCGAGGTATACGTCGAGGCAGGCCAGCGAATCACCGGCGATATGGCCAACGCCATCCAGAACGCCGGTATCATGGAGGCCTATCTGACCGTCGAGGGCCGTGAGTACACCAAGGACGAGGTCACCGGTCAGACCGTGAGCCACACCGTCGAGAAGACCGTCAAGGTCGTCGGCAACGGCATGGTGGACATGGCCGCCTACGTCGACTTCGATCCCAAGGAGATCGGCATCAATGAGCTGGTATCCTACCGCATGCTCCGCAGCATCCTCGATGAGACCGACCCCGAGCAGGCCGCGCGTCCGATCAAGGAGCGCTGCGAGGAGCTGGCCGCTGTGCTCGTTCCGAACCATATCACGCTCGATGACATCTATGCGTCTGTCTCCTACTTCCTGAACCTCTGTGAGGGCGTCGGCAATACGGACGACATCGACCATCTCGGCAACCGCCGTATCCGCCGCGTCGGCGAGCTGCTCCAGAACACCATGCGTTCCGGTATGGCGCGTATGGAGCGCAGCATCCGCGAGCGCATGAACCTCCAGTCGCAGGATATGGACGTCCTCACGCCCGCTGCGCTGGTGAACATCCGCCCCGTGACCTCCCAGGTCAAGGAGTTCTTCTGCTCCTCCCCCCTGTCGCAGTTCATGGACCAGAACAACCCGCTCGCCGAGCTGACGCACAAGCGTCGTCTCTCCGCGCTGGGTCCTGGCGGTCTGTCCCGTGACCGTGCCGGATTCGAGGTACGAGACGTACATTACTCCCACTATGGCCGTATGTGCCCCATCGAGACCCCTGAAGGTCCGAACATCGGTCTGATCTCCTATCTGGCGACCTTCGCCAAGATCAACTCCTTCGGCTTCATCGAGGCGCCCTACCGCCGCGTCGACAAGGCCACCGGCATCGTCACCGACGAGGTCGTTTACATGCCGGCCGACGAGGAGGACAACTACATCGTCGCACAGGCGAACGAGCCGCTGACCGAGGAGGGCCGCTTCGCCCGTCCGCGTGTCAATGCCCGCTACCGCGACCAGATCCTCGAGGTGGATAACGCGAGCGTCGACTTCATGGACGTTTCCCCGAAGATGGTCGTTTCTGTCGCGACTGCGATGATCCCGTTCCTCGAGAACGATGACGCGAACCGTGCCCTCATGGGCGCGAACATGCAGCGCCAGGCCGTACCGCTCCTCAAGACCGAGCGTCCGTTCGTCGGCACCGGCATGGAGTACAAGGCCGCTGTCGATTCCGGCGTCTGCGTCATCTCCGATGTGGACGGCGTCTGCACCTTCGTCTCTGCCGACAAGATCGTCGTCGAGGACGAGCAGCACATCGCCCATTCCTATGACCTGATCAAGTTCCAGCGCTCCAACCAGGACACCTGCGTGAACCAGCGTCCGATCGTCAATGTCGGCGACACCATCCGCAAGGGCCAGGTGCTCGCAGACGGTCCTGCGACCGCCGACGGCGAGATCTCGCTGGGCAAGAACGCCCTCATCGGCTTCATGACCTGGGAGGGCTACAACTACGAGGACGCCGTCCTGCTGAACGAGCGCCTCGTGCGTGAGGACGTCTTCACGTCCATCCATATCGAGGAGTACGAGCTCGAGTGCCGCGACACCAAGCTCGGCCCGGAGGAGATCACCCGCGACATCCCCAATGTCGGCGACGATGCCCTCAAGAACCTCGACGAGCACGGTATCATCCGCATCGGTGCGGAGGTCACGGCCGGTGACATCCTCGTCGGCAAGGTAACGCCCAAGGGCGAGACCGAGCTGACCGCAGAGGAGCGCCTGCTCCGCGCGATCTTTGGTGAGAAGGCACGCGAGGTGCGTGACAACTCCCTGAAGGTGCCGCACGGTGAGGGCGGTATCGTCATCGACGTCAAGAGCTTCAAGCGCGGAGAGAAGGTGCCGGACAACACCGGCGCAGAGGTCTCCGAGCTCGGTACCGGCGTCAACACGCTCGTGCGTGTCTACATCGCGCAGAAGCGCAAGATCTCCGTCGGCGATAAGATGGCCGGCCGTCACGGTAACAAGGGCGTCGTTTCCCGCATCCTGCCCGAGGAGGATATGCCCTTCCTCGAGGACGGCACGCCGCTCGACATCGTGCTCAACCCCCTCGGCGTACCGTCTCGAATGAACATCGGTCAGGTACTCGAGGTGCACCTCGGCATGAGCGCCAAGGCGCTCGGCTGGCACATCATGACCCCCGTCTTCGACGGCGCGCATGAGGACGACATCCGTGCCTGCTTCCGCGAGGCCAATGAGCGCAATGCCCAGCACCGCGGCGAGGGCTTCGACATCGGCAAGATGGACAAGGTCATCGATCCCAAGTCCATCACCATGAACGAGGACGGCAAGTTCACCCTCTACGACGGCCGTACCGGTGAGAAGTTCGATAACCGTGTCACCGTCGGCTACATGTATTACCTCAAGCTCCACCATCTGGTAGATGATAAGATCCATGCCCGTTCCGTCGGCCCGTACTCCCTCGTTACCCAGCAGCCGCTGGGCGGTAAGGCGCAGTTCGGCGGCCAGCGTTTCGGTGAGATGGAGGTTTGGGCCCTCGAGGCCTACGGCGCTGCCTACACCCTCCAGGAGATCCTGACCGTCAAGTCCGATGATACCGTCGGCCGTGTCAACACCTATGAGCACATCGTCAAGGGCCAGAACGTGCCGAAGCCCGGCATCCCTGAGTCCTTCAAGGTGCTCATCAAGGAGATGCAGTCGCTCGGTCTGGACGTCAAGGTGCTCGATACCGAGGGCAATGAGGTCGACCTCAAGCAGAAGTTCGACGACGATGAGACCTACCAGGGCGGCTCCGAGTACGAGCAGAACTACGCCAAGCCCCAGAGCGAGGAGGAGCTCGCCGAGAACGGCTACACCTCCCGCAACTACGGCGAGGAGCGTTCGCTGAACGACGACGAGGACGACGGCGGTGCCGCTGCTGACAGCTTTGCCGATACCTCCGATCCGGATATGTCCGAGGAGGACTACGTCGACGACAGCTACGACGCCAACGACCGCAACAACGGCCTTGATTCCGACTGGAACGACGAGGACTAACGATCTACCATCCCCCTTCCCCCCGCAGCACCGCCCGGTGCGGTCCCCTGCGGTGGGGCAGGTCACATATATCAGGAGGTAACTGATTTGGAATCGACGACTTTTGAATCCCTGCAGATCGGCCTGGCTTCCCCTGAGCGCATCCGTGAGTGGTCGTGGGGCGTCGTAGAGCGTCCGGAGACCATCAACTATAGAACGCAGAAGCCCGAGGTAGGCGGTCTGTACTGCGAGCGCATCTTCGGTCCGACGAAGGACTGGGAGTGCCATTGCGGCAAGTTCAAGAAGATCCGCTTCAAGGGCAAGGTCTGCGACCGCTGCGGCGTCGAGGTCACCCGCGCGAAGGTACGCCGTGAGCGCATGGGCCACATCGAGCTCGCTGCGCCTGTTTCTCATATCTGGTACTTCAAGGGCACGCCGTCCCGTATCGGCCAGGTGCTCGAAGTCTCCCAGAAGCGCCTCGAGGAGGTGCTGTACTTCACCAAATACATCGTCGTAGAGCCCGGCTCTGTGGACAGCTCTGACCTCCAGAAGGGCATGACCCTCACGGAGTACGAGTACCAGCAGAAGTGCGAGACCTATGGCCGTGATGAGTTCATCGCGGAGATGGGCGCCGAGGCCATCCAGTGGCTGCTCGACGAGTACGACCCGGACACCTACACCCAGTATTTCCTTAAATACCTGACCGACGTGTCCCGTGTCATCGGCATGGACCCGCAGACGGTGCGCGAGTATCTCTCCCGCCGCAAGTGGTTCGTGCAGTCCGGCGAGCAGTGCGGCTATCCGGACGGCTCGGAGATCACCTACAACGAGTACAAGGAGATGGTGCTCCCCTACAACCGCCGCTGTGAGGACACTCCCTCCGAGACGACCCCCGCTGTCGTCAAGTCCGGCTTCGCTTACATCTGCGAGCTCTTCGAGGCTGCCTTCGATCCGGAGGACGAGAGCCTCGCGCATCTGCGCCGTGAGAACTGGGTCAACGACCTCCAGTTCCTCGCCGATCAGCTCAAGGAGGAGCTGGCAGGCCTCGAGCCCGCCGGCACCAAGTCCGGCACCACCCAGAAGGTCGGCCAGAAGCAGCTCAAGCTCCTCAAGCGCCTCGAGATCGTGGAGGCCTTCCTCCAGTCCGGCAACAAGCCCTCTTGGATGGTCATGAACGTGATCCCGGTCATCCCGCCGGATCTGCGCCCCATGGTCATGCTCGACGGCGGCCGCTATGCGACCTCGGACCTCAATGATCTGTATCGCCGCGTCATCAACCGCAACAACCGTCTCCAGCGCATGCTCAAGCTCGAGGCACCGGACATCATCGTCCGCAACGAGAAGCGTATGCTCCAGGAGGCTGTCGATGCCCTCATCGACAACGGCCGTCACGGCCGTCCTGTCACCGGCCCGAACAACCGTGCGCTCAAGTCGCTCTCTGACATGCTCAAGGGTAAGCAGGGACGCTTCCGTCAGAACCTGCTCGGTAAGCGCGTCGACTACTCCGGCCGTTCCGTTATCGTCGTTGGTCCGGAGCTGAAGATGTACCAGTGCGGTCTCCCCAAGGAGATGGCGCTCGAGCTCTTCAAGCCCTTCGTCCTCAAGCGTCTGGTCGATACCGGCGTCATCACCAACATCAAGAGCGCCCGCAAGACCGTGGACCGCGCAACGGATAAGAGCGTTTGGGATGCGCTCGAGTTCGTCATCAAGTCCCATCCCGTACTGCTCAACCGTGCGCCTACGCTGCACCGTCTGGGCATCCAGGCCTTCGAGCCGATCCTAGTCGAGGGCCGCGCGCTCAAGCTGCACCCGCTCGTATGCTCCGCCTTCAACGCCGACTTCGACGGCGACCAGATGGCCGTGCATCTGCCCCTCTCTGCTGAGGCACAGGCTGAGGCGCGCTTCCTGATGCTCGCCGCCAACAACCTGCTCAAGCCCTCCGATGGCCGCCCTGTTGCGGTACCGTCGCAGGATATGGTCCTCGGCTCCTACTATCTGACCCTGCTCAAGCCCAATGACAAGGGCGCCGGCAAGGTCTTCCGCGACGTCGACGAGGCCATGATGGCCTACTACGAGGGCGATGTCACCCTCCATGCACCGATCCGCGTCCGCATCACCAAGGACGTGGCCGAGAAGAAGCTCTCCAAGATCATCGACTGCACCATCGGCCGCCTGATCTTCAATGAGAACATCCCGCAGAACCTCGGCTATGTGGACCGTACCAATTCGGAGCGCCAGTTCGATCTGGAGATCTCCTTCCTCGTCAAGAAGGGCAACCTCTCCGACATCATCGACCGCTGCATCCGCATCCACGGCACCACCACCACCTCTGAGGTGCTCGACAAGATCAAGGCCCTCGGCTTCAAGTTCTCCACCCGCTCCGGCATCACGACGGCCGTTTGCGATGCGACCATCCCGCCGCAGAAGAAGGAGATCATCGCCAACGCCGACAAGGCCATCGCCGAGATCAACGGCCTCTTCAATGACGGTTACATCTCCGCATCCGAGAAATCCCAGCTCGTCATCAAGACCTGGAACGATGCGACCAACGCCGTCACCGATGCCCTGAAGAAGAACATGGACCCCTACAACCCCATCCAGATGATGGCGGACTCCGGTGCCCGTGGTTCTATCGCCCAGCTGCGTCAGCTCGCCGGTATGCGTGGTCTGATCAACGATACCGCCGGTAAGACCATCGAGATCCCGATCACGGCCAACTACCGTGAAGGTCTGAACATCCTGGAGTACTTCATGTCCTCCAGAGGTGCGCGTAAGGGTCTGGCCGATACCGCACTGCGTACTGCCGACTCGGGTTATCTGACCCGTCGTCTGGTCGATGTATCGCAGGATGTCATCATCCGCGAGCAGGATTGCCAGACCGAGGACGGCATCGACGTATACGAGATCGCCGCGATCAACTCCAATACCGAGCAGGAGATCTCTATCATCCCGGATGAGAGCGGCAGCTACTACAGCGAGATCAACGAGAAGCACTGCTATCTCATGGAGGATCTGCGTGATCCGAGCACGGGCGAGCTCATCTGGCGTCACCAGCTCCCTGTGACCACCGCTGTCTGCGACCGTCTGCACGAGATCACCGGGCAGGACAAGGTCACGATGCGCGTGATCGTCAAGGAGATGATCGAGCCGATGACCGACCGTCTCGTCGGCCGCTACCTCGCCACCGATCTCCGCGATTCGGAGACGGGCGAGCTCGTCATCAGCAAGGATAAGCTCCTGACCGAGAAGGATGCCACCCGCATCATCGAGCTCGGCGTAGAGCGCATCAAGATCCGCAGCGTGCTCAAGTGCCGTGCAAAGCGCGGCGTCTGCGCGAAGTGCTACGGTGCGAACCTCGCGAACAACATTCTCGTGTCCATCGGTGAGGCTGTCGGCATCATCGCGGCACAGTCCATCGGTGAGCCCGGTACCCAGCTTACCATGCGTACCTTCCATACTGGCGGTATCGCATCCGGTGGTGAGGGCGACATCACCCAGGGTCTTCCCCGTGTCGAGGAGCTGTTCGAGGCCAGAAAGCCGAAGAACGCTGCCATCATCGCCGACCGCGACGGTGTCCTCGAGCTGCATGAGGAGAAGAACCTCCGCTCCTTCACTATCCGCAACGAGAACGGCGATTCCGACACGATCATGGTGCCCTACAACTACAAGTATTGCGCTTATGTCAAGAACGGCTACCAGGTCAAGAAGGGTGAGCGCCTGACCGAGGGCAACATCTCCCCTGCACGTATCCTTGAGGTACTCGATACCTCTGCTGTACAGGACTACATCATCTCTGAGGTACAGAAGGTATATCGTACACAGGGTGTTGACATCAACGACAAGCACATCGAGGTCATCGTTCGTCAGATGCTCCGCAAGGTCAAGGTCGAGGATCCCGGCTCCAGCCACGATCTGAAGGGCGTGGAGTACCTGCTGCCCAACACGCTGGTCGAGACCAAGAAGGTCATGGCCATCAACGAGATGCTCCAGGAGAAGATCGACGCCGGCGAGGACGTCCAGCTCGTGACGACCACGCCTGTCCTCCAGGGTATCACGAAGGCTGCATCCAGCTCCGATTCCTTCATGTCTGCCGCCTCCTTCCAGGAGACCACCAAGGCGCTGACCGACGCGGCCATCCGCGGCAAGGTCGACCACCTCGAGGGTCTGAAGGAGAACGTCATCATCGGTAAGCTCATCCCCGCCGGCACCGGCATGGACATCTACAACAATGTCAAGATCGTGCGCACGGCAAAGGGCGAGAGCCCGGAGCATCCGGCGCCCATCAATCCGAAGGTGTCCTGACGTTCCATCCATCCTGAACAAATGCCCCTGCTCCGCCCGGAGCGGGGGCTTTTTGCGCCTTCTGCTGCATATGATAGCAAGAAGGACAGGCGATGGACTGTTTTTTCCTCTTTACAGTCCCCCGCTTTTATGCTATAATAGAGATAGTGAGCTTTGCAGAAAGGAGTGATACCGTGCCAAAAAAGAGCAAGTCCGTTCCCAAAATGAAGCGGCTCGCCATCTTCCAGACCATTGTGATCCTCGCGCTCGTCGGGGTGCTCATCTCGGTCGTGTACAAGGGGATGCATAAGGCGGTCACAGTCTTTTTTACGACGCCAGACAGCGGCACCCCGGCCGAATTTGCCACCGACGATGAGGAGCCCACCAATGAGGACGGCATGATCCTCATGCACGACAGTGCCTATGGCGAGGTCTATCTGCCCGTGCTCGAGGGCGTGGAGAAGTGTTCCTACGACATCGACCGCATCGTCCGCCGGAACAGCATGTGCTACTATATGGAGGACACGGGCGTCTCCTCGGCGATCGGGGTCGACGTCTCCTCCCACCAGGGCGAGATCGACTGGCCTCGTGTGAAGGAGGCCGGTATCTCCTTCGCGTTCCTGCGCTGCGGCCTGCGGACCTACGGCTCCGGCAAGCTCGAGGTCGACCCCTGCTTCGACCGCAATCTCGCCGAGGCGACGGCTGCCGGTCTGGACGTGGGCGTGTATTTCTTCTCCCAGGCCATCTCTGTCGAGGAGGCAGAGGAGGAGGCAGAGATGACCCTTGCGCTCCTGGACGGTGCGCCCCTGACCTACCCGATCGTGTTCGACTGGGAGGTCGTCACCACTGACCATGCCCGCACGGACGATGTCTCCGTCGAGACGCTCGGCGCCTGCACGCGTGCCTTCTGCGAGAAGGTCAAGGCCGCCGGCTATACCCCCATGGTCTACCAGAACAAGCGCACGTCCTACATGAAGCTCGACCTGCGCCAGACGGCCAATTACGACTTCTGGCTCGCCGAATATGCCGAAAAGCCGAGCTATTACTATGAATACCGCATCTGGCAATACTGCTCGGACGGCACTGTCCCGGGCATCGAGGGCGATGTCGACATGAACCTCTGCTTCGTCCCCTACACGAAGGGAGGCGATGGCGAATGAAGCTCCGCTCCTCGACCCGCGTCATGCTGCTGCTGCTCGTGCTGGTCGTGCTCCTCAATGTCGCTGCACGCTTCTGCACCGGCGCTGTGGACTTCTACATCGCGCACATCTTCCCCGTCTACCCCGGCATCTGGAGCCGCGTGACAGGACTGGTGCCTTTCTCCGTAGGAGAATGGATGATCGTGCTCGGCATCGTCCTCGCGGTCATCGCGCTGCCGCTGTACCTGACCCTGATGCTCGTCTTCCGGCGCGATGCCGACAAAAAAGCCAAGGCAGCGTCTATCTATGGCCGTTTTTACGGATGGACGATCACCATCCTCCTCCTGGTCGTCACCATGCGCTTCACCGTCCTCTACCAGGGCACGAAGCTCAGCGACACGATCGGCGAAGTCAGCTATACCGACCAGCAGGTGCTCGATGTGACGCAGCAGCTCGTCGATGAGGCGAACGACCTCGCGACCCAGGTCGCAAGAGACGATTCCGGCGCCTTCATCCTGACGGACGAGCTCATGCCCGAGGCCAAGGCCTGCATGGCACGCCTCGCCAAGGACTATCCCCAGTTCGCCGGGTGGTACCCGGATGCCAAGCCCATCTACCACTCCTACTTCTTCTCGCAGCAGCTCCTTCTCGGCATCTACTACCCGCACTCCATGGAGGCCAACTACAACCCGGACGTCTACCCCATCAATCTCCCCTGCACCATCTGTCATGAGTACACCCACCTCAAGGGCAATATCTTCGAGGACGAGGCGGGCTACTATGCCTATCTTGCGTGCATGACGAGCGATTCGGCAGATTTCCGATACTCTGCTGTCCTCTCTGCGCTCGAATGGCTCGAGCCTGATTTTGGGGACGATGAGGCCGCCTGGGAGCGCTATTCTGAGATCCTCGCGACGCTCTCGGTCGAGGCCGACACCGACCTGTACGCCTTCGTCCCGGACGAGTATTGGGAGGATCATGCGGACGAGGAGGTCATCCCGACCGCGATCGTCTCCGATACGGCCAACATCGTCATGGACCAGAGCCTGAAGATCAACGGCGTCGTGGACGGCTCGCATTCCTACCACGGCATGACCGCCCTCCTGCTCCACCACCTGATCGACGAATAACGGCCATACAGAAAAAAAAGATCCGCCGCCCCTCCATACGGGGCGGCGGCGATCTTATACAGCAGCGAGCCCCCTCCATCGCGGAGGGGGCTCGTGTTAGATCCTCTTAAACGGGGAGCTGGACGAGCTTTACAACGTTCTTGAGGATGTTCAGTGCATCGGTCGTGTCGATGTTGCCGTTGCGGTCGACATCGGCGTTCTTTCTGCCCTGGTCGGACAGCGACGCGCTGCCAAGGATGCTCTTGTTGATCATGATGACATCCATGATGTCCACATCACCGTCAACGTCCACATCGCCGTAAACAACGTTCCCAGGCTCGGTAGGCGTGGAGGGCACCGTGGTCGTGGTCACGGTCGTGGTCGTGGTCGCAGCAGTCGTCGCAGCGGTGGTGGGCTGGGTCTGTACTGCGGAGGTCTTGAGGATCGCGCTCTCAACCGTGCAGGTGGTCGGCCAATATACGCGGATCTCGACGCTGTTCTGACCGGCCGGGATCGGGTACTCGAGCGTGAAGGTGCCGCCGCTCGGGGTGACCGACCATACCTCCGGGTTCCAGCCGCCGGGCGGGTTGAAGGCGCCGTTGGCATTGGTATCGTTGGAGTTGGTCTTGAAGGTGACGATCAGCTTCTCGCCGCCGTAGGTGTTGAAGGACCAGTAGGTCTTGCCCTCATCATCGGTCATCTCGAAGTAGTCGGACTTGGTCTCACCGGGCGTGATGGGACCGGTAGTCACCATGGTGGTATACACCGGCTCAGGGGTGGTCTGCGCCTCGGTCGGATCGGGATCTACGACCGTGGAGCCGTCGCCGAAGGTGTAGGGATACTTGATCTCGGAGGCAGCGGATACGATGTTCTTGGCGCCCGTATCAGAGCCGCCAAAGAGGTTCGCCAGACCGGCGCAGGCCAGCGCGAAGCAGCCGTTGTAGTCGAGCGCGCCCTCGGTGTACTGGTACTTATCAGAATGATCCTCATAGTTGCCGCTCGCGTCGATACCGCCGACCAGGCAGCCGTAGAGGGTGTACTTCGCCTCGGGGTTGCCGGACAGGTCGCCGAGGTTCGCAGCACGATGGTGGATGTGGGTCGGCCACTTATCGCCATAGCCGATCAGGAAGCTGTAGCCCAGCGGGTTCGCGCCGAGGATGTAGTCCATCTGCCACTTCGAGCCGGTCGCATAGGTGGAGTTCGCATCGCCGTCCGCGACTGCGAGCGCGGACATCTGGAGCGCGCAGTTGTAGCGGGCAGCGCCCCAGCCGTCGCCGTTGTAATTACCGGCATTCACGCCGCCTTGGTTGCTGATCTCGAACTGGAGCTCGCTCTTGAACGCGTTGTCCTTGGTCTGCTTGTACATCATCGCGGCATAGCCCTGCCATACCTTGTCCCAGCAGTAGCGGTAGTAGTCAGCGTCGCCGCCGTACTTGCCGCCGCTCGGGGTGAGGGACGGCTTGCTGCCCTCGCCGATGACATAGAGCCAAGCCTCGGCCAGTGCGACCTCATCCGAATTCATCGCGTCAAGGCTATAATAGGGCGCCGTACCCGCAGTCTCGTTGCCCCTATGATCCTTACCAAAGGCCAGCAGTGCCTTGGCATACTTCACGCACTTGGCAGCGAACGTCGGGTCGCTGCTCTTGAGCAGATACGCGGTGCCTGCGAGCGCAGAGGCCATCTCCGCGCAGATGGCGGTATTGTTTTTGCTGGCCGTCAGCCAGTAGGTCGCGCGGTCATAGTGCTGATCCTCGGGCGGGGTCATCATGCTGTGATCCACACCGCCGTCCGCAACGACTGCACAGATGGTCGCAACGTTGCCGGAGGCATCGAGGAAGGTGGTCTTCATGAGATACTCGGCATTGCGCTTGCAGATCGCGTTGAGGTGATCGCGGCAGCCGGCCTTGGCATATACGCCCGGGTTGAGGAACTCGGACATGGCCAGAGAGCTCATGCCGAAGCCCATGGTCAGGTTGAACTTGATGTGGTCGCCGGCATCGTGATAGCCGCCGCCGACATCGACCTTGCCGTCACCGTCAGGATCGACAAGGGACTTGTAAGCGCTGTCGAAGTTGGTCGCATTGGACAGCAGCGCCTTCTCGTCCTCGACATGGCAGTCGCCGCGCCAGGTCAGCGGGCCCTCGCCAACGTCGGAGCCGCAGGCGTTCGCGTCGAAGAAATACAGCGACAGCGCCAGTGCCTCGTAGTAATCATTGTCAGCCGCCCCGGCCGGGACAGAGACAGGTGCGATCGCAGCGGACGAGGCCAGCAGTGCAGTGCTGACAAGGCCGGAGAGCAGTCGCTTTCCGATGGACATTTTGTGTTTCATCTTGAACACTTCCTCCTTTATAATAGTAAAATGGTAAACGGAACAGGCGCGCCCTCTGCCGCGTTTCCGGCATCCGGAACACCCGCTATACATACGCCTGTTACGCAGAGACAGGCGAAACGTATCATGCATCATTCCCCTCTGCGGCACCC
Source organism: uncultured Ruminococcus sp. (assembly GCA_902762785.1). Taxonomy (GTDB): domain Bacteria; phylum Bacillota; class Clostridia; order Oscillospirales; family Ruminococcaceae; genus UBA3855. The sequence continues at coordinate 14,695 of CACWPL010000013.1, forward strand.
TGCCGCAGATCTTCGGTCATACCGCTATCACAAAACATTCACATATACAGTTTTAGTATACCATATTTTTTAAGATAAATCAACAGTGATCTTGGCAGTTTTCACAATTTTAGCGTTTTTGACAAATATCGTTTTCGGCATCGCCCTCCATCTGTGCAGAATGGAAAAAGCCGTAGAGAACGGCGATTCCCTGCGGCTTTGGGAGCTTGTGACATTGTTGCATATCTTTTATTGCATATCTTGTTATCGAGGATATTATTTGCGATACTTGTCCTCACAGCAGATGCGCGAACACCATCGCCCCCGCCACGGTCAGGATGCCCGAGAGGACGATCGAGAGGCTGCTCATCGCCCCCTCGACCTCGCCCAGCTCCATGGCCTTGGCTGTGCCGATGGCGTGCGAGGCGCTGCCGAGCGCGATGCCCCGGGCGATGGGCTCACGGATGGCGAAGAGCCGCAGGACAGCCTCCCCGATGATGTTCCCGAAGATGCCCGTGATGATGATGACGGCCGCTGTGATGGCCGCATAGCCGCCGAGCTCCTCGGAGACGCCCATGCCGATCGCGGTGGTGATGGATTTCGGGAGGAAGGTGACGTATTCCTCATGCGTGAAGCGGAACACGAGCGCGAGCACCGCGATGCACACCAGGCTCGACAGCACGCCCGTCGCGATGCCGATGCCGATGGCGAGCGCGTTCTGCCGGAGGAGATGCACCTGCTTGTAGAGCGGGATCGCCAGCGCGACGGTCGCGGGGGTGAGGAGATAGCTGATGTACTTGGCGCCCTCGTTGTAGGCGGGGTAGTCGAGGCCGGTCACACCGAGGAACGCGATCACCAGCACGACCGCCACGAGCAGCGGGTTAAACACCGCGAGCCCCGTCTTGCTCCGCAGCAGCACGCCGATGCCATAGGCGCCGAGACTCAGTGCGGCGCCGAAAAACACCGATGTCTCCATGAATCCCATCATGACTTCTTCCCTCCTGTCCTGCGGATGACGGCCTGTGTGGCACGTCCGGCGGCGGCCATGACGACCACGGTCGAGACGGCCATGGCCAAGAGATACACCACCGCGCGGCTGCGCAGGATGTCCCACGACTCGACCAGTCCCACCGCCGCCGGGATGAACATGATCGGCATGATCTCGATCAGGAAGCTCCCCGCCTTGTCCACGCTCTCGAGCTTGACGATCCCCAGCATCAGCGCCGCGAACAGCAGCACGATGCCATAGATGCTCGCCGGGATGGGCAGCGGCACGATGGCATGGATCCCCTCGCCGATCAGCGAGAAGAGCAGGATGATCCCGAATTGCTTTAGATATGTCATGAACTTACCTCCGTTCCAAGGGGCGTGCCCCTGACTTATGGCTGCGCGGTGGCCCTGATACGACACATTCACCGTCTGCCCCTCTTGACGATCGGCGTTTTGCCGTGTATACTTTGGATAGAGCCTGCCGAGGGGCAGGGCATCGTCATTATCAGGAGGATCATCATGACGCAGACCAGACCGCACAAGGGCAGACACCTTCGCACGCTGCCGACGAGCTATGTCGTCATCGACATCGAGACCACGGGGCTGCGCCCCGAGGACAGCGAGATCATCGAGATCGCCGCGCTCCGCGTGGAGGACGGCATCCCGACGGAGCGCTTCTCCACCCTCGTCCGCCCCACCTGCCGCATCACGCCCTTCATCACCGGCCTGACCGGCATCGACGATGCCATGGTGCAGGACGCGCCGGGCATCACCGAGGCGATCGCAGGGTTTGCGGCGTTCGTGGGCGATTCGGTGCTGATGGGGTACAATGTCGGGTTCGACATCGGATTTTTATATGACGCGATGGAGCGCGCGCTCGAGATGCCGCTGTCGAACGACTATGTCGACGTCCTCCGTCTCGCCCGCAAGGCGCTGCCGCAGCTCGAGAATCGCCGTCAGACGACCGTCGCTGCGTATTACGGCGTCTCCCCAGACGGGGCACACCGGGCGCTGCGGGACTGCCAGATCTGCCACGCCGTCTATCAGCATCTGTGCCGGGAGCCGAAGATCGCCGCGAAGGCGTGACGTGTCACTGGAAAGCGCCCCTCATCGGAGAGGGGCGCTCGCGTTCACTGGACGCCGGCGCTGTATCCCGTGATCTCGACCTCGTAGGGGAGCGGGACATTGAGGATGTGGATGGCCATGACGTTCGCGGCCTGCTCATCGAGGTCGCTGCTGATGGCGATGCGGCCGTCGGTCTTCTCGATCGCGACGGTGGAGGAGCTGAACAGCTCCCCGTTGTACCAGACGGTCAGGGACGTCCCCTTCTCGGCCATGTCGCCGGTGACGCGCCGCAGGGTGTTCGCGCCCTTCGTGCTGAACTTGACGAAGATCGTGTAGGTGTTGCCCTTGCTGCTGCCGACGGCGTTGACATAGGCGTCCTCGATCTCCGCGTTCGTCAGGAACGGCTCGGCAGAGGCGCTCTTCCCCTCGCGGAACTCCAGCAGATCCTGGTCGGCCGCAGTCAGCACGAACTGCTCGATCCAGGAACGGCTCGCATCGACCTCGAGCGTGACGGTGCGCGCCTCGGCGTCGATGACGGCGCGGCAATCCCGGGCAGGGTCGTCCTTCTGGGCACGGCGCACCATGATGTCGCCGATCTCCGCAAGTCCCTCCTCCGTGATCTCCTCGTCGAGGGCAGTGAAGGTGATCGAGCCGCTGTAGGCCTTCTCGGTCGGGGCGGTCGCCTCGGTCGCTGCCGTCGTGGCGACGGGCTGGGGCGCTGTGGAGACGGGCAGTGTGCTGCCGGGCATGGTCATCGGGGCGCCGCCGCAGCCGGTCAACAGAGCGAGCAGGAGCGCGGCAGCCGCTATGATCCTTCGATCCATGGTGATCCTCCTTGTGTTTTCAAACATCGTCCCTGCCGCATGTCTCGACAGGATACTACATTATAGTATACCACATCCGTCCGCGATCGTCAAGTCACCGTGTTCCAAATGTGCGCGATCCTGCCATTTTTCAAGATCTGTCTCATCTTTGTGCTTGACGATCGGGGCGTTTTGTGCTATGATAGATAGGTACGTTCCAAACTGCCGACCAAATATAGGAAAGGGGAAGCCGAATGGCAAAACGCAAAGAACCGAAACGGCCCAAGGCCGCGCCCCTGCTCGATGCCTGGTTCGAGGGAGCCGGCACCACGCAGGAGGAGACCATCACCGATACCCTCGAGAAGAACTATCTTCCCTATGCCATGTCCGTCATCATCTCCCGCGCCCTGCCGGAGATCGACGGCTTCAAGCCCTCTCACCGCAAGCTGCTGTACACGATGTACAAGATGGGGCTCCTGACCGGCCCCCGCACCAAGTCGGCCAATGTCGTCGGCCAGACCATGCGGCTCAACCCCCACGGCGACCAGGCCATCTATGAGACCATGGTCCGCCTCACCCGTGCCAACGAGTGCCTGCTGCATCCCTACGTCGATTCCAAGGGCAACTTCGGCAAGCACTTCTCCCGCGACATGTCCTTCGCTGCCTCGCGATACACCGAGGTCAAGCTCGCGCCCATCTGCGAGACCCTCTTCTCGGAGATCGACAAGGAGACCGTCGACTTCATCCCCAACTACGACAACACCATGAAGGAGCCTGCCCTCCTCCCGGCGACGTTCCCGTCCATCCTCGTCAATGCGAACATGGGCATCGCTGTGTCGATGGCGAGCAACATCTGCCCCTTCAACCTCGGCGAGCTCTGCGAGACCGTCATCGGCCTGATGAAGGACCCCGCCTACGACCTCCTCAAGACCCTCAAGGGCCCGGACTTCCCCAGCGGCGGCTATCTCCTCTTCGATGAGGAGGAGCTGCGCAAGGTCTACAGCACCGGCCGCGGCTCGCTGCGCGTGCGGGCAAAGTGGAGCTTCGACAAAGCCGCCGGCTGCATCGAGGTCACGGAGATCCCGTATACGACGACCGTCGAGCAGATCAAGGAGAAGATCGACGAGCTCATCAAGGCCGGCAAGCTCCGCGAGGTCAACACCTGCCGCGACGAGACCGACCTGAACGGTCTGCGCATGGCCATCGAGGTCAAGCGTAACACCGACGCGGACAAGCTCATGCAGAAGCTCTACCGCCTCACCCCGCTCCAGGACAATTTCGCCTGCAATTTCAACATCCTGATCGGCAACACGCCCCGCGTCATGGGCGTGCGGGAGATCCTGGAGGAGTGGCTCGCGTTCCGTGAGGAGTGCGTGCGGCGGCGGCTCTTCTTCGACCTCTCCAAGATGCGTGACCGTCTGCACCTGCTCGAGGGCCTCAAGCTCATCCTCCTCGACATCGACAAGGCCATCGCCATCATCCGTGCGACCGCAGAGGAGGCACTGGTCGTCAAGAACCTCATGGACGGCTTCGGCATCGACGAGATCCAGGCCGAGTACGTCGCCGAGATCCGTCTGCGCCATCTCAACCGGGAGTACATCCTCAAGAAGATCGCCGACGTGGACGACCTGCGCGCACAGATCGACGACATCGAGGCGACCCTTGCCGACCCCAAGCGCATCCAGAAGCTGATCGCGTCCGAGCTGCGCGCCACGGCCAAGAAGTACGGCCAGCCGCGCAAGACCATGTTCCTCCACCCGGACGACGAGCCGGAGGTCCCGATCGAGGACGATACGCCGGACTATCCCGTCCACCTCTTCCTTTCCAAGGAGGGCTATTTCAAGAAGATCACCCCGCAGTCGCTGCGCATGAGCGGCGAGCAGAAGGTCAAGGAGGGCGACTGCATCGTCCTCGCGCAGGAGGCCACCAACAAGACAGAGCTGCTGTTCTTCACGGACAAGGCGCAGGTCTACAAGGTGCGTGCCTCGGCGTTCGACGACTGCAAGGCCTCGCTCCTCGGTGACTACATCCCCGTCAAGCTCGGCTTCGATGAGGAGGAGCGCGTCACCGGCATGATCGCCACGACCGACTATTCCGGCCAGGTGCTCTTCGTCTACGAGAACGGCAAGGCAGCCAAGCTCCCGCTCTCGGCCTACGCCACCAAGACCAACCGCAAGCGTCTGACCGGCGCCTACTCCGACAAGTGCCCGCTCGCCAAGCTGCTCTTCCTCACGGAGGACGTGCCGCTGCTCGTGCGCTCGTCCGGCAACCGCGCCATCCTGACGGACACCTCCCAGATCCCGGAGAAGGCCACGCGCTCCACGCAGGGCGTCAATGTCATGACCCTGAAAAAGGACCAAGTCGTCGTCACTGCGGAGATCGTCCGGGGCGAGCGGCTCGCACAGGTCGAGACGTATCGCGTCAAGACCCTCCCCGCCGCCGGCAAGCTCGCCAAGGGCCTCGAGGAGGCCGACCAGCTCCCGCTGGTGTGAACATCGTCATAGGAAATACAGCACGCCCCCTTTCGTCGGAAAGGGGGCGTGCTCCGTTTTTGTGCCGTCATTGAGAGAGCAACGGCAGGATGATGAATCCCGCGAGCATCGCGAAGCACATCACGAGGATAAAGATCCGCACGGCCATGCTCTTCTTCGGCTTCTGCGGCGGTAGATCCTTTGGCATGAGCTCACCTCTTTTCTAGGGATGCAGAGTCAGTTGACGATCACCTGGATCGGGGCGATGGTCTCTGTCACGGTCTGTGTGGCAGGGGCTGCGGTCTCGGCCTCAGGCAGGGAGACGTCGCCCTCCTCGGCGGGAACGGTCTCGAGCGGGGTGCCGTCCTCCGCGGTCTCAACAGGCGTGATCGGTTCGCTGCCCTCTACGGGTGCGCCCTCCCCGGTCTCGCCGGTGCCGACGGTGGTCTCCTGCGCGCGGAGATAGTCCCAGACACTGGTGGTCGCAGTCGTCATGACGATCTGCGAGGCCTCGATCTTCCCGGCATTGCTCTCACGGCGGCGCTGGTTCACCTCGGAGATGTGGCGGAGCGTGTACAGGCCGTAGCCGAGGATGGCCATGCAGATCAGGATCGCGACAGCCGCCCAGACGATACGCTTCATTCTCCATCCTCCTCCCAGAGCATCCAAACGCCGCGGCTGTTCATCCGGCGGCCGTCCTCATAGTCGATGAACCAGGAGACCGCGCGGTCCTGGGTCACGGTCACGATGTCGCCCTCGGCGGTCGAAGGGGTGGCGTCGGAGGTCTCGAGCGTCACGGCCGTGACGGCATCGCCGTCGACGCCGGTGACACGGCACCAGAGCAGCTCGATGCCGTAATCGAAGTCGTCCGCGACCTGCTCCTCCACGGGGAACTCCACGCGGACGAGCGCATCCTCATGCGGCTCCGCGAGCAGCTCGACGAACTTGGGGAAGGTGGCCTTGGCGAGGCTCATATCGCGGTCGAAGGTGCCCTGCGGCCGCGGGTAGCGGATCTCCTCCGCCTCGACGAAGGGCGCGAACGTCTCCACGGGGACATCGCCGTCGTCCGTCTTGACGACGAGACGGCATCCGTCCTCCGTCTGCATCCACGTCAGCGACCAGACCTCGCCCTCTACGCCGCACTCGGCGAAGGGCTCGCCCATATCCGGCATCATCCCCCTCATGACGAGCTGCATCGAGGCGTTGTTCAGCATATCGCCGAAGCGCTCGTAATGTGCCTCATCGCTCTCGAGGAACATCATCTCGCGCATCCCGAGCGTGCGGAGGCCCATGGTACCGCAGCCGATACGGCCGGTCTCGGGGTCGCCGAAGAAGTGCAGGCCGAAGAAGTCGTCCGGGGCGGATGCCTCTGCAAAACGGCTGTTGAACTTCACCCAGGTGTCGGGGAGCGCATGGCCCGTGACAGGGTCGATGACGCACACGAGGTCCGGGCACATGCAGGCGATCATCTGCATCATGACATAGTAGTCGGTCATGAAGCGGCTGCCGAGGAACAAGTGGAACATGAGCTGGTCGCCGACTCCGATCATCTCATCGAGCGTCTCCTGCGTGAGCGTGCCGAGGGGACGCGCCTCCAGGGGAGCCTTGGAGAGGTCGACGCCCTGCAAACGCATCTCGCTGTAGACGCCGTTCACCGACCAGGTGGCGTAGATCATCTCGCCATCGGCGCCGTAGTTGACCATCTCCGCGCCATCCAGCTCGATCTTCTCGAGCCGCGCACACATCTCGTCGAACGTGGGACGCTGCCCCTCAGCGTGGCAGATGATCTGGACCGCAGGGATCCGGCGCACGATGCCGTGGATCGAGTTACCTGTCTCGTTGTAGGAGACCGCCTCCTGCGTCTCCTGCGGCAGCTCTGCCTTGAGGAAGTCGGCATAGTAGGACGTCCCATTGCGCTCGTCGAGGAGACGGGACTGCTCCTCTGCGAACGTATACGCCCACTGGGCGCAGTCCGCGAGCTTGACGCCGCGCTCATCCTTCGGCAGCGGCAGACGGCAGAGATCGACGTTCTGGGTGCAGCCCTCCTCGTCCTGCGAGGCGATGATCGTCAGCAGGCGCCACATACCGCGGGCGAAGGTCATGCGGTCGAGCGGGTCGTGGCTCGCGAAGAAGAACGGGAGCGTCTCCTTCATCAGACGCCATCCCTCGATGGAGTCGCGCGTGCTGTACAGCTCGAGCAGGTAGCCCATGGTGCCGAGGAACTCCGGCTTGCCCTCGATCAGGCGCTTGCAGAGGTCGCCGTAGTAGAACGCCTCGTCGAGCTCGCCCTTGTAGAGGTAGTGGTGCGCGAGCTCGCCATAGGTGCAGTGCGGCACCTCGGCGCAGCGCATCTTCTTTTCGAGGATGGGCGCGGCGATCCGCAAGGCGCTCTCCGTGTCGCCCATCTCGAGCGCGAACTCCATGTCGTAGTTCATCTCACAGGCCTGACAGTCGCAGCCCGGGCCGCGGCGTGCGCGGTGGAACTGGTCATAGGCCTTCATCGCCTCATCATGATCCACATGGCTCAGATACTTGCTCAGCTTCATGTAATAGGTCCGCAGCGTATAGCCGTACTTCTCACAGCGGCGGCGGTACTCTGCGAAGAGCCGCTCGATCTCCTCACGGCTGATCTGGTGATAGTGGATCATGTTCTCGATGACCCACTTGAAAGCGGTCATCAGGTCGCTCTCGTTCTCGTCCTGGATCTCGGGGTGCTCGTCGAAGATCTGGAGCATCTCCGGGAAGCAGATGATGGCCTTGAAGCAGTCGTCATGGAAGATGGACTCCTCGAGGTACTTGTAACGGAAGAAGAAGCGCCAATCGTGCGCCCCGGCCTCATCGGCCTCTTGGAACGCGGACTGGTAGGCTGCGAGCTGCGGCGCACCGTGCGCCATCGCGCGGATCTCCTCCAACCGCTTTTCTGGTTCAAACATGAGGGATACCTCCTTTATTTTTGGTCTATCGGATAGGCTCAGGTCGGCAGCATGTCGACCAGGTCCATGTAATAGCGGGAGCCGTTGCGGTCGTCGAACTTGGCGGCCTGCTCACGAGCTGCGGCGGTCGCCCAGGCAGAGAGCGCGGCGCGGTCGCCGGATGCCAGCAGCGCGGCAGGCTCCGGATCGTTCACCGGGATGCGGACATCGTCGAGCGGGAGAGCATCGTCCCGGATGCGGGCGAACAGATGCGCCATCCCGGTCGCGAAGCGGACGCGCAGCCACGGGTTCTTGGACGCCAGGTACATGTCATAGTGCGCATTGAACAGCGCGATGCCGCGCGGCACGTCCTCGTGGGCCCAGAGGGACAGGAGCATTCCGATGCTGTCGAGGAAATACAGGTCGCCCTTGACGCGCGGCTCCAGGCGTTCGGCGATGTCCCGTGCCTTCTCCCAGAGTCCCTCCAACAGATAATACTCCAAAAAGTCGCAATAGGTCGCCATCGGCAGCGTAGACGCCTTGAGCTTGCCCTCGAACACCGGGCGGGCAGCCTCGAGCGCCTTCTCCTCCTCCCCGATGGAAAGGTAGTAGGCGGCCGTGAAATCCGCCCCGATCGCCTTGCCGTCCGAGACGCTGTCGAACGGCGTTTGCAGGTAGCGGGCAAACTCGCGTGCGGCGATGCCCTTGTCGACGTTCAGGTAGTAGAGGGCGCGCTTGTGGTGGTAGATGTTGAGGCTGTGCCCCTGCTCGAGGAGGCGCTTGCGGAAGAGGCGGAAGTAGTCGTCGATCTGTGCGCGGGAGATGGACGGGAACTCCGTGACGGCCTCGACGATCCAGCGGAAGCAGATCAGCAGCGAATGGGCGATCTGCCCGTCCTCCTGGAGCGTGGGCGATTCGTCGTAGAGCTGGAGCATCTCCGGGAAGGTGATGAGCGCATGGAGGCGGTCACCGCAGAAGATGGATTCCTCGATATGGTCATAGCGGAACCAGAACCGCCATTTCAGGTCCTGCTTCTCGTCGGCTTGACGGATGGCGTCGCGGATGGCGTTGAGACGCGGCGTACCGCGCTCGAACGACTCGAACGACTCCTCTAATTGCTGAAAGGTCATGGTATCCCTCCTTCAGGAAACGCCCCACTCGATCAGGCGGATCAGGTCCTCATTGAGGAGCGCCATCTCCCCGCCCTGGAGCGGGAACCGCCCCGTCAGCAGCGCCTGGACATACAGGATCTGGAGGCAGACGCGGACCTTCTCGGCATCCTCGAGCGCGGCGAGTCGGCGGATCAGCGGCGCGCTCCAGTTGAGGAAGAGCGTGGCGCGATGGTCCTTGAACTCCTCGGCGAAGCTCGAGAGCATGGACGCGAAGAGCTCGTTGGAATGCTCCTGCGAACGGCGGATCTCGCGCAGCGTCTCGGCGTCCTCATCGAGCATATAGAACACAGGCATCGTGTTCGGCGAGAAGATCTTGAGCTGGGCATCGCAGTCGAACTGCGCGAGCATGTCGCGTGCGGTACGCAGGAGAGCGGCGGCCTCGGTGTGGGCGTCGGTCTGGGGCTCGGTCAGGTAGTCCGAGAGCGCCTCGGTCTGGAGCGGTGCCAGCTCAAGGACGCCGTAGGTCTCCTGGATCTTCTCAAGGAGCGGCGTGTCATAGACGTAGCAGGTGTTGACGAGGAGCTGTCCCTGTGCGAGCATGATGGCGGCCGTGCGGTGGAACTGGTTGATGTCCCCCGTGTAGAAAACGGCGCCGGTGCGTGCCATGAGCTCGCGGCCGGTCAGCTCGCCCATGTTCGTCTCGAAGCGCATGAATTGGATGAATGTGCGGAAGAACTCATCGTCCTCGGCGGCCATGGACTTGATGGCCATGTAGTGGACACGGATGATCCGCTCGAGGAGCGCACGGTCCCGCTCGGCCAGTCCAAGGAGGTAGGTCGAGATGCAGCGGCTCAGCTCCTCGCGTGCCTCGGCGAGGAGCTCGTCCTCGTAGAAGCTCTCGCGCGAGGCGGTCGGGCGGAGCTTGGTGGTGTTGAGGAAGCAGCGCATGAAGCCCGACCACTTGGGCAGGATCGCGTCACCGTCCTCGGTCAGGAGCATGTTCTTGAGGTAGATGCGGTGCTGTGCCTTGGCATGGAGCGAGACGGCATGCGGCAGGATGTAGGCCACGCCGCTGAACAGTCCCTTCTCGGATTCGAGCGGGATATAGCCCATAAAGTCCGTATCGAAGATCTCCTTGCCGAGCGCGAGGATGCTCTCGGCCTCGGTGCCGCCGGCGGCGAAGCGCTCATTGATGCGGTAGGGATCGCCGTCCGTCTGCATGGTGATGGGGAGCGGGATGGGGAGGCCGTAATAGCGGATGAGGTCGCAGATGCGGTCCTCCTGGAAATACTCCTCGGCGCCCTTCTTCGCACGGATGATGACGCTCGTGCCGACCTCGGGCTTCTCCTCGAGGGGGAGCGGGTCGATGGTGTAGGTGCCGTCCGGCTTGCCGCGAAAGACCCACGCCTTATCGGGCTCCTTGACGGAGCGGGTGTGGATGCAGATCTCGTCCGTGACCATGAAGCACGAGAGCAGGCCGATGCCGAAGCGGCCGATGTAGTCCTCATAGATGCGCCCCGTCTCGAGGTCGCGCTTGGAGCTCTGTCCGATGACGGCGAGGAACCGATGGATCTCGGCATCCGTGAGGCCGGAGCCGGTATCCGTGAAGGAGAGCTGCTCGCCGGGGACGAGGCGGATGGCGATGGTACCATCCCGGTACTTCGGCTCATGCTTGCGGCGCTCGCTGACGGCGTCGACGGCGTTCTGGAGCAGCTCGCGCAGGAAGACCTCTGGGCTGCTGTAAAGGTGATTGGAGAGGATGTCGATCATCCCGCCCAGGTTGACTTGGAATACGAATGGTCCGTCCATAGGGACCTCCTTTTCTGCCGGACAGTCTCCGGCGTGATAGCCATACCTCTATCATACCATATTTTCAAAGGAATTACAAGAGGGATCCTCCAAAAAAGACGCCGTCTATCAGAAATGCCCAGCGGCACGACCATTTACGGTCAACATGATTGACATTTTGGGGGAAGTGTGCTATAATGGAAGGAGCCGCGAGGGAGATCCTCTGGCGGCGTTTCGACGCATTTTTCACGAATGGGAGATGCGATCTGATCGGGGGTGTGCCTAGCGTGAAACAGGAAACCATCATCAAGCTCGCCGTGTTCAATGTCATCTTCGTCATCGCGGAGGTCGTCATGTTCTCGCGGGGGCTCGGGAATCTGGCCAGCGATCCGCTGACCGCACTGGTCATCGGGGCCGCGAGCCTTGCCGCGTTCATCGGGGTGAACTATTGGATCCTCGTCTCGTCCGGCAAGCGGAAGGCCGTCAAGACCGACAAGCTCAAAAATGCGCAGGATTACCGCGAGGCGCTCGAGAGCTGGCAGGGGCCCAAGAATCCCTTCAACAACGAGCTCCGTGAGGCCATCCATCAGCTTGACCTCTACTACCAGAAGCAGACCGCCCTCAAGGCGCTGCTCGGCGACCAGGCGAAGGAGCCCGGCAACCCCTTCCTCTCCGTGAGCGAGGACGTGCAGGGGTGCCTTTTCTCCAATATGAAGAAGCTGCTCAACCGCATGACCATCCTCGACCCCGAGGATCACAGCAAGATGCCGCTGCACACGGAGTTCATCCACCATGTGCTCGGGCAGAACAAGCAGCTCCTCTCACAGTACGACAACCTCATCATCGAGATCTCGCAGATCGGCGATTCCAAGGACCTTGAGAATCTCCATCTCGAGAACATCACGGACGCGCTCCGCGAGCTCCGCAGCGAGCAGGTGCCGCATACCGAGATGATGCAGGGGCTCATGCAGCAGGGCGGCGAGGACTGACGTCCCTGCCTTGACATATCTACGACATCTACAGGATAAGGAGGATCATCATGGCATCTAACGAATCGAAGACCCTAGGCGCACTGATCGGCATCGGTGCGGTCGTGCTCGCTGCCATCATCGGCGGCGTCGTCGTGACCAATAACCTCGGCAAGACCACCTACGAGATCTCGGAGGAGGAGGCGCTGCACAAGATGGATAAGCTCCTGCGCAACGTCAACGTGACCGAGACCACGCCCCGCAAGGCGACCGTCGACCTCTCGGCCAACTCCCTTGCCAGCTCGCTCCCGGACATCAATGAGTATCCCCTCAGCGTGACCGGCGAGGGGCAGGTCAACATCGAGATCTTCGCCTCTCCCGAGAAGGCCGGCTCCGGTACGGACGGCTGGCTCAATGAGTGTGCCAAGTCCTTCAATTCCCAGCGCAACAGGACGGCCTCCGGCGAGACCATGTCCGTCTCTGTCCGCAGCATCTCCTCCGGCATGGGCTCGGACTACATCGTCTCCGGCAAGTATCTGCCCGACGCCTACACGCCCTCCAACAGCATGTGGGGCGCGATGGCCAATGCCAACGGCGCAGAGCTCTCCACCGCCAAGGGCACGGACCGTCTGGTCGGCAATGTCGCCGGCATCCTGCTCTCGGACGGCATGATCAAGACCCTGACCGCCGACTACGGCGAGATCACCATCGAGACCATCACCCGCGCCGCACAGGACGGCAAGGTCTCCATGGGCTATACCTACCCCTATACCAGCTCCACCGGCCTGAACTTCCTCGTCAGCTCGCTCTACAGCTTCGACTCAGCCGACCCGCTGAGCGGCACGGCCGTCGAGGAGTTCCAGAAATTTCAGGCGAACGTGCCCTTCGTCTGCTACACCACCCAGCAGATGCGCGGGGCGATGTCCTCCGGCTCGCTCAATGCGTGCATCATGGAGTATCAGACCTACGTCAACGATTCCTCGCTCCAGAAGGACTATGAGTTCTACCCCTTCGGTGCCCGTCACGACAACCCGCTCTATGAGGTCGGGAACATCGGTGCCGAGAAGGAGGAGGTGCTCGTCGCATTCAAGGACTACTGCCTCGCTGCCGAGCAGCAGAAGGCTGCGACCCGCTACGGCTTCAACCAGCTCGACACCTACAAGGCCGCTGTCCCGGAGTTCGATGCGGTGACGCTCCTCAATGCCCAGCAGCTCTGGAAGGACGAGAAGGACTCCGGCCGTCCTGTCGTGGCCGTGTTCGTGGCTGACGTGTCCGGCAGCATGAGCGGTGACCCGCTCCAGCGCCTCAAGACCTCCCTGATGTCCGCCTCGCAGTACATCAACAGCGACAACTACATCGGCCTGGTCTCCTACAGCAGCGATGTCCAGGTCTGCCTGCCGATCAACAAGTTCGACCTCGACCAGCGCTCCTACTTCGCGGGCGCGGTGCAGGATCTGTCGGCGGCCGGCTCCACCTGTACCTATGATGCCGTGCTCCAGGGCGTGAAGATGCTCCAGGACGCCAAGGCGAACATCCCGGATGCCAAGCTGATGCTCTTCGTCCTCAGCGACGGTGAGACGAACGTCGGCTCCTCGCTCCATGACATCAGCAGTGTCGTCAAGGCGCTGAACATCCCGGTCTACACCATCGGCTACAACGCCGATCTCTCCGAGCTGGGCGACCTGTCCGCCATCAACGAGGCCGCGACCATCGACGCCGATTCCGAGGATGTCGTCTACAAGCTCAGTGCGCTCTTCAACGCACAGATGTAAGGAAGTGAGATCATGGCCGAGGCCAACAATGCATCCCAAACGAACGCCCCCTCACGAGACAAGGTCATCATCCGCACGAGCTTCATCGGCATCGGTGCGAACCTGCTGCTGGCGGCTTTCAAGGCGGTCGTCGGGCTGCTGTCGCACTCCATCGCCATCGTCCTCGATGCGGTGAACAACCTGAGCGACGCCCTGTCGTCCGTCATCACCATCGTGGGGACCAAGCTGGCGGGACGCCGCCCGGATAAGAAGCACCCCCTCGGCTATGGAAGGATCGAGTTCCTGTCCGCGATGATCGTGGCGGCGATCGTGCTGTATGCCGGTATCGCGTCCGGCGTAGAGAGCCTCAAAAAGCTCTTCGCCCCGGAGACGCCCGACTATGACATCGCGACACTGATCGTGGTCGGTGCGGCCGTGGCCGTCAAGATCCTGCTCGGGCGCTACGTCAAGGGCGTGGGCGAGAAGGTCGGCTCGGCGGCGCTCGTCGCCTCGGGGTCGGATGCGTCGTTCGACGCCATCCTCTCCGTCGCGACGCTATTCTGCGCGGTCCTGTTCATGGTCTGGGGCATCCAGCTCGAGGCCGTGGTCGGCGTGGTCATCTCCATCGTCATCATCAAGGCCGGTGTCGAGATGCTCGCGGAGACGCTCGACGAGATTCTCGGCAAGCGCCTCGATGCGGAGACGATCGCCACTGTGCGTGATGCCGTCTGTGAGGACCCGGACGTCCACGGGGCGTATGACCTGATCCTGCACAGCTATGGCCCGGAGAAGCTGGTCGGCTCGGTGCATGTCGAGGTCGCGGACACCATGACCGCCGATGCGATCGACCTCATGGAGCGGCGCATCGCACGGCATGTCTATGAGAAGTGCGGCGTGATGCTCACAGGCATCGGCATCTATTCGATGAACACGACCAGTGACGAGGTACGCACGATGCGGACACGTCTGACCGAGCTCATCATGGCGCATGAGGGCGTGCTCCAGATGCACGGTTTCCATGCTGATACAGAGGCCAAAACGGCGACCTTCGATGTCATCATCGACTATGCCCTCGCCGACCGGGACTCGCTCTATGCCCACATCTCCCAGGACGCGCGCGAGGCCTACCCGGATTACACCTTCCACATCACCCTCGACATCGACCTGCTGTGACGGCAGGCCTAACAGACGAACGAACGCACGCAGGCACTCCCCTGCGTGCGTTTTTTGCGGTCCGACTGCACGTGCCTATTGACAATTCCCCAAAAATATGCTATCATAGTATGTGAGATCTTAGCACGATCTACTACAAAACAAAAAATGGAGGGAACTACCATGGCAGAAAAGGAGCAGATCCTCGAAGCGATGAAGCAGGCCGGCGAGCCGCTGAACGCCGGCAAGATCGCCGAGCTGACCGGCCTCGACCGCAAGGTCGTCGACAAGGCGATGGCCGCGATGAAGAAGGAGGGCTCGATCGTATCGCCCGTCCGCTGCAAGTGGGAGCCAGCCGAGAAGTGACCCCGGCGGCAGTCTCAGATCCAAAATGTCCCCGCTGCAAGCAGGGCAAGGACAAGTTCACGAAGGCATAAGGTGGTGACGGTATGAAAGAGATCATCGCGATCAATGCCAGTCCCCGCAGGAACTGGAACACCGCCCAGCTCGTCCATGCGGCGGCAGAGGGCGCGGGCGCCGAGGTGATCGACCTCTATGCGCTCGAGAAGTACAGCGGCTGCATCTCGTGCTTCGGATGCAAGACGGAGCAGCATTTCGGGGAGTGCGTCTGTCGGGACGCGCTGACGCCCGTGCTCCAGAGGATCCGCCAAGCGGACGGCCTCATCATCGGCACGCCCAACTACCTCGGCGAGGCGAGCGCGGCGTTCCGTGCGCTCTATGAACGCCTCATCTTCCAGTACATCACCTACGAGCTGGAGCGGCCGAACGCGAATACGCGGCCGATCCCCGTGCTGTTCATCATGACGAGCAATGCCGGCGACGGTGCCTATGCGCCCGGCGGCTTCTATCATGCGCTCGTCAAGAACTATCAGGACACGCTTGCTCGCTTCATCGGCCCCACGAAGGTGCTGATCGCCTCCGACACCGTCCAGGTCAAGGACTATTCTCGATTCCACTGGACACTGTTCGACGGTGCTGCCAAGCAGCGCCACCGCGACGCCGTTTTCGCCGACCTCCTCGCGGAGGCAAGAGGGATCGGCAGCGAGATGGCGTGAGCACACGTTTTTTGGATGTGTCATGCATCCGCACAAGTCTAATACGAAAGGAACACGATGACCATGAACAAGATTGCTGCATTTTTGAAGGAGGCAGGCGTCTTCTTCCTCGCGACCGCCGATGGGGCGCAGCCCAAGCTCCGCCCGCTCGGCCTCTTCCTCGAGATGGACGGCAAGCTGCTGTTCGGCGTCGGTGACTATAAGGACGTCTGCCATCAGCTCCAGGCCGACCCGCTCTGCGAGATCGCCGCAGTCAAGCCGGACGGCCACTGGCTCCGCTACACCGGCCGCGCCGTCTTCGAGACCGACCCGAAGTATGCCGCCGCCGCGCTGGAGGCATCCCCCGACCTCAAGAACATCTACAACGAGCAGACCGGCTACAAGCTGGCCATGTTCCATCTGGAGGACGCCGCGGCGTATGACATCGCGGTCGCCGGCGCGGGAGAGCGCCTCGACTGATGGACCAGTGCGATACCTGCGCCTGGTACTATTACGACGAGGAATGGGAGGAATACGTCTGCGGACGTGACCTCGATGAGGACGAGTATGCCCGCCTCGTACAGGGCGCGTACCGGAAGTGTCCCTATTATCGAGATGGTGACGAGTACAAGATCGCCCGCCAGCAATGACAACGGCCTATCCAGCGCCTCGGGAGGATCCCGGGGCGCTGTTTTTTGGCAGCCTCATCCGGGGAGCTGTCCGGCGGCGAGGTCGTGCAGGTGGGTCTCGAGGAACGCGAGGAGCGCGCGCCCCTCCGGGCTCTCGGCGGCGAGGAGCGGCGGCAGCGTGCTGACGGCCGCCTCGATCGGAGCGAGCTGCTCCGGCTCGACGAGGAGCGCGGCACGGTGGGAGAAGCTGTCCCATGCGTCGGTGATCTCGGCCATCGCAGTGAGGGCGGCGTCGGTGTCACCGGCAGCATAGGCGGCGGCGCAGGCGGCCGTGCGGTCGGCCATCTGCCGGGTGTACGTCCGTACCCATACCCCGCTCCCGACACTGACGAGCGCCGCCGTCACCAGGAGCACGGCGCTGCACCACACCCGCTTCATGCCGCGCCCCCTTCCCGAAGGACGATGTGCAGATGTCCCGCACGGTCGGCCATGAGGAGGAACACGTCCCGCAGCGCGAGGCCCCTTTGTCGGAGGAGCGCCTCGATCTGGGGACGCGCCGTGCCGATGGCGGCCAGGGCGTCCTCACGCAGCTCCCCGTCTGCGATGACGAGCTGGGGAGGATCGCCGTCCGGGACATGGACGCCCACGTCCCCGCGCTGTGCGGGACGGCAGTCCGCACGCTCGAGCACCGAGACGCTGCCGTTCGTCTCCACGACCGCATACTGCACCTCATCCGGCGAGAACACGCCGGACGTCCGGAGGGCGGTCATGAGATCGTCGAGGGAGAGACGCAGGTCGCGGAGCATACACTGGTCGATCTGGCCGTTCGAGATGACGATCTTCGGCGACCCGGACACGAGCCGCCGCAGCTTTGCCGACCGCAGCGTCACCCACGAGACGAGCACCTCACAGCAGACCAGCACCGTGATCGGGAGGATGCCCTGGAGGAGCGGCGTCTCGGCGTCCTCGAGCGAGAGCGTGGCGATGTTGCTGATAAGGATGGTGGTGACGAGCTCGGCCGGCTGCAGCTCCCCGAGCTGGCGTTTCCCCATGAGCCGCACCGCCCCGATCACGACGGTGTACAGCAGCAGGGTGCGAAGAAAGATGATCGTCATGGCGCGCCTCCTCTCTGTGTTCGTGATGACAGTATGCCCGGGACCGCGCGCGATCATGCGTGACGGCACTGGGCTTTTTCCATTGACACCCGCGGGCGGACATGGTATAATAGAAGAGCGATGTCGATCGAGACACAGCATACGTCACCGCGCCCGTTGCCGATATATCGCCATTATCCATTTATCGGCACGGACAGGCGGTCTATTTTAGCTTCATTTCAGAAAGGGATGGTATCATGAGAGATATGATGAAGATCATGGCATCGGCCGCCTGTGCGGCGATGCTCCTATCGCCGATCCAGGCACATGCATATGACAGCGCGGACGACTTCACCTTCGCCCTTCGCGGCATCGCCGCAGCAGACGGCATCACCATCATGCCCGGTGACCCCCAGACGGTCGTCGTGAGCCCGAAGTCCGCAGATGAGGGCGCGATCGTCCACATGGGCATCTACCTCGAGGCACAGGAGGCCGACCTCTCCATCATGCAGATGACCGTGACCTCCGATACGGAGGACATCACGTTCGTCAAGGACACCTTCTCCAATCCTGTACGCGCCGTCTATGCGACCCCTGTCGAGATGGCGCTCCCGGATGGGACGGCCTTCACCTCGCGCTACGAGCCCTATGCGGTCGGCCGCGTCAAGAACGGTGCCTATGACCCGGACGGCTCCCTGACCGCAAGCTTCGTCTCCGCGGAGAACGCGCTCTATCTCCTCTGGAACCACTCCATGCAGGATTCCAAGGTGCTCTCGGCCAGCTTCCTCGGCGGGCGCTCGGATGCCTATAGCTTCGTGGAGTTCGATGCGGCGATCGCGGCCGGGACGCAGCCCGGCAGCTATACCGTCGGCTTCAAGAAGTCCGACGATCCGACGCTCCGTGTCGATCAGACCCCGACCTACCTCTCGAGCGACCATTCCCCCGATGACGGCTCCGGCAGTGTGTATGTGGACATGATCCCGGCCATGAAGGACGTGCAGATCATCGTGGCAGAGCGCGGCAATGTCGATCGTGACGACCAGATCGGCGCGAGGGATGCCTCCGATGTTCTGAAGTACTCCACCGCACGCGCGATCTCCGATTCTGCCCGCCTCACCAACGGCACGGCCGCCGAGGAGCAGACCGCCCTCTATGCCGGTGACGTCAATGGAGACGGTGAGATCAATGCGGTCGATGCCTCCATGATCCTCGTCTATGCCACAGAGCACGGCGTCGGCCACGATACGAGCTGGGAGGAGATCATCCGCGGCTGATGCCCGCGCTCTGTGTCCCGTTTTTGCCCCGCTTTTGACTGTTTATCACCGGATCGACACAAAAGCAGCGTATCCTATGGAACAGAGAAATAAGCGGCCGCGATGCCGCGGGGAACGGGAAATACAGAGAAAGTAGGGCTATGCTATGAGAATGAAGAACTGTCTTGCCGCGATCTGTGCGTTTGCGATGCTCCCGCTCCTCGGCGGATGCAGCGTCGCAGACACCGCCTCCAAGGAGGGAGACGAGACGCGTGCGCTGAACGATACGGCAGACGGCGCTGTCACTGCGCTGACTGCCCGTGCGGATGCGCCGTATGCGGTCGATGTCACGTCCCTGTTCACCGACCGTGACCTGCGCAGCGACTATACGGTCGACACCGAGATCCGTTTGGATGGGGACACGGCCTCGATCGACGGCAGCGGTGCCGCCGCAGACGGCAGCACCGTCACGATCACGGATGAGGGCGTCTATCGCCTCACCGGCACGCTGGACGGCCAGATCGTCGTGGCGAGCGAGGGCAAGGTGCAGCTCGTCCTGGACGGCGTGACGATCACGAATAAGGAGGGTGCCGCCATCCTCGTCACCGGCGCGAAGAAGACCTTCCTCACTCTCGCCCCGGGCAGCGAGAACGTCCTCGCAGACGGCGCGTCCCGCAGCGAGGGGCAGGAGGACGATGCCGTCATCTACAGCAAGGACGGTCTGACGATCAACGGCAGCGGCGCCCTGACCGTGACCGCGGCCTATGACAAGGGCATCGTCTCCAAGGACGAACTCGCTGTCACGGGCGGTACGCTGACCGTCAGCTCCCCCGGCACGGCCATCAAGGGCAAGGACTCCGTCGCCGTCTATGACGGCCAGATCACGGTCGAGGCCGGCGGCGACGGCATCAAGGCCAGCAACGATACGGACGAGGGCAAGGGCTTCGTCTGCATCTGCGGCGGCACATTCACTATCACGGCCGCAGAGGACGCCATCCAGGCCGAGACCGAGCTGATCGTCGAGGGCGGCGACATCACCGTCCTTGCAGGCGGCGGTCTCGAGAATGCACCTGTCCATGCCGGCGACTTCGGGATGGGGGGCGGCATGGGCTTTGGCAAAGGCTTTGACCGTCATATGACCGATCAGACAGACGGTGAGATGCCGTCGATGCCTGACGGTGAGATGCCTGCGATGCCCGACGGTGAGATGCCGTCGATGCCTGACGGTGAGATGCCTGCGATGCCTGACGGCGAGATGCCGACGATGGCCGAAGGCGAGATGCCTGCGATGCCCAATGGCGAGATGCCCGGGATGACCGAGGATACCACGGAGACCGGCGAGGACACGATCAGCACCAAGGGTCTCAAGGCCGGGACGCTCCTCTATATCGGCGCCGGGATGGTCAAGGCCGAGGCGGCGGATGACGCGCTCCATTCCAATGGGTCGCTCTACATCACCGGCGGCACCTGCACCATCGCGGCCGGGAGCAAGGGCATCCACGCGGACGAGACAGTCGAGATCTCCGGCGGGACGGTGGACATCACCGATTCCCATGAGGGCATCGAGGCCAAGGACATCCTCGTGAGCGGCGGCGATGTGCATGTCGTGTCCTCGGATGACGGCTTCAATGCGAGCGATGGATCGTCCGAGGGCGCGATGGGCCGCGTGGTATCGTGTACGCTGGAGATCAGCGGCGGACGTGTCTATGTCGATGCCGGCGGTGACGGTCTCGACTCGAACGGCGCGCTCACGGTGAGCGGCGGCATCGTCCTCGTGGACGGGCCGACCAACTCCGGGAACGGCGCGCTCGACAGCAATGATTCCCTCACCTGCACCGGCGGTCTGCTGATCGCGGCAGGGGCAGCTGGGATGGCGGAATACCCGACCGGCACACAGGAGACCATCGTCATGACGACGAGCGCCGTGCAGTCCGCCGAGACGCTCGTGACGGTGCTCGATGCCGATGGTAATGAGGTCCTCAGCTATGCGCCGTCCAAGACATGGAGCTCCTTCATCGTCAGCACGCCCGACCTCGTGTCCGGCGAGACCTACACGCTCCTGCTTGGCGGCACCTCGACCGCTGACGTGACGGACGGCCTCTATACGGCCGGCGGCTACCAAAACGACGGCACCGAGGAGGGCAGCGTCACCCTGGACGACACGGTCTGCTTCATCGGCACGGCCGGGAGCATGGGCGGTATGCAAGGCGGGATGATGGGCGGCCGCGGCGGCTTCGACCCCGACAGCTTCACGCCCGGCGAGATGCCGACCGATGAGAACGGCGAGAGCGTCTTCCCCGGCGATCATCAAGGCGGGATGCGCGGCGACCGTCACGGCCGTCCCGGCGAGCAGACCACCGAGGCCGCGACCGAATGGCACAAGAACGCCCCTCCCGCAGGGGCGTTCGTTTCGGTACCCATTTTGTCACCGATGTGACGAGATCGTGACCGTATGTTCATAAAAAGTCCATACATCGCGCATCGCCGTGTGCTATAATAGGGGTAGAAAGGGGGGAGGACGATGGATCGAACACAGCGGCGGGCATGGCTCCGGCATTACTGGCTGCTTTGGCTCCCGCCGGTGCTGCTGGTGCTGGCCGTCCTCCTGTACCGTCCCCTGCTGGCCGTGGAGCGGTTCGTGGCGGACTACATCCTGTATTGCCCATTCTACGAGCTCACCGGCCACTGGTGCCCCGGATGCGCCGGGACGCGGAGCCTGACGGCGCTCCTGCACGGACAGCTCCTGCTGGCCATCCACGAGAACCCGGCCGTGCCGGTGCTGGCCGTCACGGGGACGCTGCTCTATGTGGAGCGCGTGCTCGCGCTTTTGGGGCGGCCGAGGCGGCTCGTCCCGCGCAGCATGTGGTCCTGGGGCGTCCTGATCGCCTGTCAGCTCGTGTGGGCGGTGCTGCGCAACTTCATCCCCGCGCTCGCCCCGATCATGCCGATCAACTGAACGCGCCCGTCTCGGGCGGCTCTCTCGAAAGGAGGATGTCACATGCGTCCGATCGCGAATCTCATCTGGTTCCTTACCTGCGGCTTTCTCAACGGCCTGTCGTGGCTCGCTGCCGGCCTGCTCTGGTGCATCACCATCGTGGGCATCCCGATCGGCAAGCAGTGCTTCAAGCTGGCCGGGCTCAGCTTCTTCCCCTTCGGCAAGGAGATCGTCTACGAGGACAACGGCACGATCTCGCTCCTCGCGAACATCCTTTGGCTCCTGATCTCCGGCATCCCGCTCGCGCTGGAGATGGCCGCGTCCGGCGTCCTGCTCTGCTGCACGATCATCGGCATTCCTTTCGGGCTCCAGCAGTTCAAGCTCGCCAAGCTCGCGCTCATGCCCTTCGGCACGCGTGTGGAGCGGGTGCATGTGTTTTGAGAGATGAACAACAGTGGGATCCTGCCCCATCCGCAGGATCCCTCTTGACATCCTCCCCCTCGATGTGCTATAATAAATAGGACTAGGGCGCCTGTACGGGCGCTGTATTTTTGTGAAAAGCCCCTTTTCGGATAAGGAGACCATTATGTATCGACTCATCAAGACCGAAGGCCTCGCGCGGCGCGGACAGGTCGAGACCGTCCACGGCACCTTCCAGACCCCCTGCTTCATGAACGTCGGCACGTCCGCGGCCATCAAGGGCGGCGTGACCTCGCCGGAGCTTGTCGACCTCAAATGTCAGGTCGAGCTCTGCAACACCTATCACCTCCACCTGCGCCCCGGTGACGACGTCATCCACAAGATGGGCGGCCTGCACCGCTTCATGAACTGGAAGCGTCCCATCCTGACGGACAGCGGCGGCTTCCAGGTATTCTCTCTCGCCAAGCTGCGTAAGATCAAGGAGGAGGGCGTCTACTTCCAGTCCCATCTGGACGGACGGCGCATCTTTATGGGGCCGGAGGAGAGCATCCGCATCCAGTCCCACCTGGCATCGACCATCGCGATGGCGTTCGATGAGTGCGTCGAGAACCCCGCGCCCTACGACTATTCCGCCCGCTCCTGCGAGCGCACGACCCGCTGGCTCATCCGCTGCAAGAACGAGATGGAGCGCCTCGCCGCCGAGCCCGACACCATCAACCCCAAGCAGCTCCTCTTCGGCATCAACCAGGGCTGCACCTATGAGAAGCTCCGCATCGCCCACATGCAGCAGATCTGCGAGCTCGACCTCGACGGCTATGCAGTCGGCGGCCTCGCTGTCGGAGAGCCGACGGAGGAGATGTACCGCATCCTCGATGCGGTCGTGCCGTATATGCCCGTCAACAAGCCGCGCTACCTCATGGGCGTCGGCACGCCGTCCAACATCATCGAGGGCGTCGCGCGCGGCATCGACATGTTCGACTGCGTCATGCCCACCCGCAATGCCCGTCACGGCACGATCTTCACCTGGTCCGGCATGCGTCACATGAAGAACCAGACCTACGCCACCGACCCGCGTCCCATGGACGAGGAGTGTGACTGCCCGGCCTGCCGCCAGTTCTCCCGTGCGTATGTGCGCCATCTGTTCAAGTCCGGGGAGATGCTCGCGGGACGTCTGACCGTCATCCACAATCTCTATTTCTACAACACCCTCACCGAACGCATCCGTGAGGCGCTCGACAACGGCACCTTCGCCGAGTTCCGCGCAAAGTATTCCACCCTCCTCTCCCAGAAGGCACCGGAGGACTGAGTTTAGGGAGGCATCCTCATGACATTGCTCGAGATCATCCTCATCGGCATCGGACTGTCGATGGACGCATTCGCCGTGTCCGTCAGTGACGGCCTGTCCTGCGCGCGGATCCGGCGAGGGCAGGTGCTCGCGATCGCCGTCTGTTTCGGCGGATTCCAGGGACTGATGCCGACGATCGGCTATCTTCTGGGACGGACGTTCGCCAAGTACATCAGCGCCTTCGACCACTGGATCGCCCTCATCCTGCTCGCATGGATCGGCGGCAAGATGATCTGGGACGCGTTCCATGAGGACGACGCCGCGGAGACAGGCCTTGTCCTCACGCCGCGGCTCCTGCTGATCCAGGGCGTGGCCACGAGCATCGACGCGCTCGCGGTCGGTGTGAGCTTCGCCGCGCTCCCGGATGTGCGAATCGCACCGGCGGCAGTGCTGATCGCGTGCGTGACGTTCGGCTTCTCCGTCATCGGGACGGTGTTCGGCAAGCGTCTGGGCGCCCACCTCGGCACGTGCGCGCAGCTCGTCGGCGGCATCATCCTCGTCTGTATCGGAGTCAAGATCTTCGTCGAGCACATGTTCTTCGGCGGCTGACCTCTTCCCTGCATACGAAACGCCCCCAGCGGTATGGACCGTCGGGGGCGTTCTTCCATTTTAGGTAACATCTGTGATCTCTGCCGTCATCAGGGCATGGTCGGGGAGACCGACCGGGATCCTCCAGTCCGTCCCCACGGGAAGGGGCGGGGTGCCGGGATAACGCGGATCGAGCGCTGTATAGCCCCAGTCGCACGACACGACGGCGTCCATGTCATCGCTGAGGAGGAGATGGTCGATCGTCCCTGTGCCGGTGATACGATGGGTCTCCTTACCAGTGAACACATAGCTGAACGCTCGGGAATCGGCCATCCTGCCGCGGCGGATCTTGGGGAACCAATGGGACATCCTGTACGCATGGATATTGAAGTCGCCCATGCAGAGGAAGCTGCCATCGAGGGCGTCGAGCGCCCGGCGCAGCGGCGGCACGCGCACCTCCCCACGCATCGGTGAGAGCATCCGGATCCCGAGGACATCGAGCGGACGGCCGTCCTCTCGATCGAACGTGATGTGCAGGAGGTTGCAGCTATCCGGCAGCTCATCGGCTGCCACGATGCGGATGCCATCCGGCGCGAACGTCCGGCGCACCGCGAGCAGGACCTGATTCCCGGTCACGGTGCGGCTCTCGGCGACATGATACCCGGCCGCGAGCGCCTGCACGAGCGCCGGGTCGGTGACATATTCCGTCAAGCAAATGACATCGGCCTCGGCAGACAGGAGCGTCTGTGCCACGAAGGCCGGCGCCGGGACGCACCGCGTCATCTTATGGATGTTCCAAAAAGCGACTCTCATTTCTTTTTCTTCTTGCGCAGCTTGCGGCCGATCTGACCGATGGTGAACGCCGCGGCGACACCGGCGGCGGCCACGCCCGCGAGCGGGAGCGCCGCATCGGCGCGGTCACGCTTCTCCCCACGCTTGCGCGGGGACGCGTCCTGCGAGACGGCAGGATCCTGCGGCAGCGCGTCGCGGCGGTAGTCCGGCGGAAACTGGTCGCCCGGGACCTCGAAGCAGTCGAAGCTCATCGTGCCCTCGATGATCTGGATGCGGAGCGTATGCCACCCCGTATGCAGATGCTCGATCGTGAGGAAGGCCTCGCGCCAGGTGCTCTTCTTGACGTGGAACGCCTGGGAATAGAGCCGTCCGTCGACCCAAACGGCCATGGTGCAGGTCTCGCAGACGCCCAGCAGCGAGATGGCGCTGCCGTAGAAACGGACGTCCATGGAGGCGCCGCGTGTGCCGATCGCACAGGTGCGGTCGTAGAACTGGTAGCCTGCCATAGTGTTGAAAGTCCACATGGGACCGTGCTCCTCGTCCTCCGCATAGGTCACGAAGTCGGAGAGGCAGTCCGCGCGCGCACAGCATGCCGGCATCGAGAGCGAGACGGGCATCTCCTGCACGGCGATCTCGGTGAAGCGGTTCTTGTACCACCCACTGAGGATGGCGGCACGTCCGGCACGCACGAGCGGGCGGCCGTCGAGCTTGGTCTCATAGAGGGAATGGCCGTCGGCGAAGCAGAGGACGAGCGTCCCGAGCGCACCGATGCCGATCTGGTGGGTCCCCTCACAGCGGAACCCCGGGACGAGGCCGCTCTGGAGCACCTCATCCATGTATTGCAGCTCCCACTTGCCGTCCGTGAAGAGGCGCAGCGAAAAGCCGCAGAGCGACGTCTCCGGGCAGGTCACAGAGGAATTGTGCCGGATTCCGACGCCGATGTAGTTGTCGGGGGCCTTGGAGCCGAAGCTGCCCTTGACGACGGCCTGGCAGTTTGCCCAATGGTCATCGCCGAAGAGAGTCAGCGGTGCGGGCGTGCCGCGGAATCGCCAATTCGTCGGGAGGGCGCTGCGGGTGATCTGCTGCTGGAGGACAAAGCCCTCCTTCATGCGCACGAGCTCGAAAGCGCCGCCCTGGTCGGTGGTGTACCGCGGGGCGCGGCCGCGCATGGCAGCGGCCTTGGGGTCATACTCGAAGCGGTCGATATACGGCAGCTTGAGACGGCCGTGCGGGGGGATGTCCTGGGGCAGCTCGTCCGTCCCGCAGACGGAGGAGACGTCCATGGTCGTGCAGGTCAGGAGCGAATGCGGCGCGACGACGACCGGGAAGGCCGCCTCTCCGTCCACCGCACGCAGACGGATGACCTGTGTCACACTGAACCAGCCCTCATCCACGTTCTCCGGGTCGGGACTGCCGGCCGTCTCCACCTGGTACACGGTGCGCGGGATCACGGAGAGGCCGCGGCAGATCACCAGATAGGAGCGTGGGATGCTCGAATCATTGGAGATGTGCAGCGTGAACTGGTCCTTCTCCGGGGAGACGAGGGCGAGATAGTTATCGTGGGTGTTGCGGATGATGTGGTCCTCCTCACCGTCGCCGAAGCAGGCGCTCTCGACGTAGCGCCATCCGGGCTCGACGAAGCGCGTGAAATGGGCGGCGATCCAGAGACCGGCATCGGCCTCGAAATGCCCGGACCACGGCTCATCCGCAGTGATGAGCTGCTTGGGTGCATAGCAGCTCCCGCGATAATACGCAGAAACGGCCGGCTGGAACTCATACATGACCATCCGTCCGTGCGGCCATCCGCCCATGATGCGGTTGGCCACGTCGATGGGACCGTTCGGACCGGCAAGACCGCTGCCGTCCACACGGCACGAGAGCGCAGGGACATTGCAGGGCGCGATGCCCTCGCTGTACCAGATCTCCTTGCCGTACTCGTCGTGGAGGAGCTTGGTGTTCTTGTCACCGAAGGTCGTGTAGTGCAGGCCGATGACGTCGACGGCGTCGCGCAGACGCTCGTTGAGGATCATGTCCATGGCGATGTCGCGCGTGCCGACCTCGTCCGAGGCGACGATGCGGATCTTGGACGTGTCGAAGGGCAGATCCTTGTCCGCACGCAGATGCTCCGCGAAGTAGACGATCCAATCGGCATCCGGCGCGGAGGGCTCGTTCGCATCGGGACTGATGAAATCGAACTCGAGGCCGTAGGTCTTGAAGGCGGCCGCGAGCGTCTCGCGGAACCAGCGGTATCTGGCCGCGAAGCCGTTCTCGCGTCCCTCCTCGAAGGCCTTGGTGACCCAGTGCGGCTCGCCCCAGCGCAGCAGGTCGAGCGTCAGCGCGGGATAGAGGCGCTTGGCATCTGCCGCGATCTGGAAGCCGGCACCGCGGCGGACATCGGCCTTCTCGTCCTCGGTGCGCATGGTGCAGGGCTCGGTGCCGGAGGAGGAATTGATGTCCGCCCCCATCTCGAGCTTCAGGTGGGTGATGCCCGCACCGCGGCCGGGACTGAAGAGCAGCCGCATGATCTGGTCGTAGACCTCGGGCTTGTCGAGCTTATAGTCCAGCAGGAGCCGCGAAGAGCCGCTGCTGCTCACAAAGCCAAGGCCGCGCCATCTGTCTGCCGGAGACTCGCTGGCGGTATTACCGTCCAGGATGATCTGCTTGGGCTTGCGCAGGCGTTTTTTCGTATCATCGCTCATCTCGTGCTCACCTCGTTCCCCTCTGTCCCTGCCTTGGCCGTCTCCGGGACGGCGATCAGGAACTTGATATGCTTGCCCTCCTCGGTGAACATGCGCTCATGCTCCGTCTCGAGGTTGTCGGCAAAGCCGGAGGCGTGCAGGTCGCGCGTGAGATAGGTCACGCGAAAGCCCGTCTCGGCCAGGTATTCGAGCGTCTCCTCAAAGAGCTCGTCATCGTCCGTCTTGAACCACAGCTCCCCGCGCAGGAAGGGCTTGTACTGCACGAGCTGGCGGGTGTGGGTCAAGCGGCGCTTCTTGTGCTTCGGTTTCGGCCAGGGATTGCAGAAATTGATGAAGATGCGCTCGACCGGGTCGGACGCACCGAAAGCCTCCTCGATGTGCGAGATGTTGAAGATCATCACGCGCACGCGGTCGGCGGTCATGTCGTTGTCGGCGAGCGCCTGCTCGATCTTGCGCTTGGCGAGCACGAGCATCTCGTTCTTGATGTCCACGGCGATGAAGTTCACGTCCGGCCAGCGGATGCAGGCCTGGCTCGCGAAGCCGCCCTTGCCGCATCCCAGCTCGAGCCAGATCGGGCGGTCGTTCCCGAACACCTCGTGCCAGTGATCCTTATGGGCACGGGGGTCGGCGATATAGAAAGGACAAGCCTCCAGCTCGGGGCGTGCCCATGGTTTACAGCGGATCCTCATGGATACCTCCTCAAAGGTCGACAGTGACGCCCCGTCCGGTGCGGACATAGGGCTCGCAGGTGACACCGGCCTTGCCAAAGAGCAGCACCGCTGCGCTGTGGCTCTCGGTGCCCGCGTATTTGTCATCCAGATAGACGACATGGCGGATGCCGCTCTGGATGATGGCCTTGGCGCACTCATTGCAGGGGAAGAGCGTGACATAGAGCGTGCAGTCACGCAGCGAGACATCGGGGCGGTTGAGGATGGCGTTGAGCTCCGCATGGCAGACATAGGGGTATTTCGTATCCAGATACGCCCCCTCGCGCTCCCACGGCATCTCGTCATCATCGCAGCCGGTCGGCATGCCATTGTACCCGACGGAAACGATACGGCGTTCGGCATTGACGATGCAAGCCCCCACCTGGGTGTTGCTGTCCTTGCTGCGCATGGCAGAGAGCAGCGCGATGCCCATGAAGTATTCGTCCCAACTGATGTATCCCTCTCGCTTCATCTCGGTCCTCCTGCGGTAAACGACCAGCCCGCACGCGGCGGGCTGGTCAGGTGGGTAGTGCTTACTTCTTGCCCTTCCTCAGGCTATCGGCGAGCGTGGAGCCAAACAGACTGGCCGCCGAGCCCTCCGGGCCTGCCGTCAGAGAGGAGCGTGTAGAATGCATCGCCGACTCGTTATGCGGCGCGCTGACCTCGGATACCGGGATGGCATCGAGCTCATCGAGCTCCTCGTCAGCAGCGGCCTCCTCTGCGTCCTGCGCCTTCGTCGCCAGCTCCTCGGCGAGCTTCTTGGCCTCTGCCTCGGCCTGTGCCTTGGCGGCCTCCGCCTCGAGCCTTGCCTTCTCGGCAGCACGCTCGGCGGCCTCCTCCTCAGCCTTTGCCTTTTCCTTGGCGGCCTCGATCTCGGCCTTCGCGCGCTCGGCGGCCTCTGCCTGTGCAGCAGCCTCGGCCTCAGCCTTTGCCTTCGCGGCAGCCTCTGCCTCGGCCTTGGCCTTCGCCTCCTCCGGCGACAGCACGGGGGCAGCGCTCTCTTCTACCTCTACGAACATCTCCTCATCCGCGACGCCCTCGATCTGGAGCTGCTTGACGGGGACGCGCTTGAGCGGCGAATAGGTGAAGTATTTGCAGGAGCCCTCGGCCGTAACGGTCGTGACGCCCTTTCTCTCACACATCACCTGTCCGGCGCTGCGGCGGCTGTACTGGCAATACGCACACTGGGGCGTGATCGACTTATTGAAATATTCTGTCTTCTTACGAAACAAGCTTGCAAGGCCCATCGTGATCACCTCATCAAATAATAGTGCCGGTCAGAGAAGGGCGGGCGTCCCTCCGCGGCCGGGACAGCCATCGGCAGATCTGCCCACGGCCATCGGCGTCGCACCGGGCGCGCACACGCGGCGTCCCGATACGGTCTCTTATCTATTATAGCATATTTTCCGCCGCTTGTCCAGTCTTTTTTTATAAAAACGTGTCCATCAGCGCAACGATACTGTCTTTCCCCTTGCGCAGGCGGATGTGAGCGCCGTTCCGCGCTATCATATTAAAAAAACTATTGCATTTTTGTGAAGCACATGTTATAATGATAATGTATGCACCCAATATGGGCACGCATAGAAAGGATATGCAAGATCATCAAGGAGGTCATTTGCGTATGAGACCACACAGAAGAGCCCTGCTGGCCGGTGCGATGGCACTGACCATGCTCGCGGCGGCCGGATGCGCGGCACAGACACAGACGCCGCAGTCCAAGATCTACGTCATCTGCAAGAGCATGGATCCCTATTGGGACACCACCAAGGCCGGTGCCAATGAGGCCGGCGAGGAGATGGCGCTCGACGTCACCTACATCGCGCCCCAGTCCGAGGACGAGCTCGACCGACAGATCCAAATGATCGACGAGGCGCTGGCCGACGGCGCACAGGCGCTCGTCATCGCGCCCCTCGACACGGACGCGCTCAACGATACCCTCGCCCGTGCGGTGGATGCCGGTGTCCCCGTCCTGACCATCGACTCCGATGTCAGCTTCGAGGGACGCAGCACCTGCATCAGCACCCAGAACCTCTCCGCCGGCGCCATCGCGGCGCGTGCGGCGGCGAACTTCGTCGACGGCAGCGGTGAGGTCGGCATCATCTGCCACAAGGCCAACGCCCAGACCGCCATCGAGCGCAAGGGCGGCTTCGTCGACGAGATCGAGGGCAGCAGTCAGAAGGCCGACACGCCTAAGAACGATCCTCCCAAGAACGATGTCCCCGATGATGTCCCCAGCGACGTGCCCGGTGATACGCCTGACGGTGAGGCACCGGCTGTCCCGGAGGCGCCTGCCGCTCCTGCTGAGGAGACGCAGTCCAGCGGTTATCCCGGCATGAAGATCGTGGAGACGAAGTATTGCGAGGGCAACATCGAGCTGTCCAAGGCCGGCACGATCCAGCTCCTCTCCGAGCATCCTGACCTCAAGGTCATCTACGCGACCAACCAGCCCGGTACGGTCGGTGCCTGCCAGGCCATCGACGAGCTCGGCCGTGCGGACGACATCACGCTCGTCGGCTTCGACTACTTCGACGGCGCGGATGCGTACATCCAGAGCGGCGTGCTCGATGCGGTCATCGCGCAGAATCCCTATAATATGGGCTATCTCGGCGTCCGCTATGCCAAGCGTCTGATCGACGGCGAGACCGTCGCCGCGAGCGTGGACACCGGCGCGACCCTCATCACCGCCGATAATCTCCAGGACGCCGACATCCGTTGGCTCGTCGATCCGACCGGCAAGGCCGGGAAGTAAGGAGGTAGGAACGAAATGGCATCGAAACAGATGAGCGGCGAGAGCAGCCGCATCAAGCGCATCTTCACGATCGCAGGCATCGTGTTCCTGCTGATCATGGCCTTCAATATGGTCGTCGAGAATCTCGTTTACGTCCGCAGCCGCCGCGTGTATGACGCGAACATGCAGTCGGTCGAGATCATGAGCCAGATGAACGACCGTCTGTCCTCCATCAACGAGAGCACCGGCATGATGGCCGCCGGTATGAGCGACCAGACCACGCTCGACTCCATCGACCAGGACCTTGCCGCCATCGACACGCTGAAGGACGCGTTCCTCGAGGCCGGCGGCCATTCCGACATGGAGCTGCGCCGCTTCAACCAGGCCAGCTACGCCATCCAGGGCTACCGCCGCAAGATCAATGAGGTGCGCGACACCCTCCCGACGGCCGGCTATGAGCGTGCCCGCAGCATCTACATGCAGGAGCTCGCACCGCTGAAGGTCTGCGCAGCCGAGATGCTCGACGCCACCGCCGAGATCAACACCCGCACCGCCAAGGAGAACGTCCACAGCAGCACGCTGATGCACGGCGTGGCACAGCTCGTGCTCATGCTCATCACCGTGCTGACGCTGGCCGCACTGGCCATCGCTGCCCGCCACCAGCTCCGCGCCGTCGAGGAGATCGAGGCGAAGAAGGCAGAGCTCCGCGAGGCCGAGCACAAGATCGGCCGCTCCATGCAGAAGGTCGAGGACGCCGCCTACACCAACATCCTCACCGGCTTGCCCAACCGCTATGCGCTCGAGATGATGCTCGAGGATCTGATGAACAATGTGCAGTTCCACGCGGCCGTGTTCGACATCGACAACTTCCGCAGCATCAACGATACCTACGGCCTCGAGTTCGGTGACCGATACCTGATCGACGTGGCAGAGCGTCTCGGGGAGTTCGCGGAGGTCGCGGACATCTACAACATCTCCGGCAACGAGTTCTTCCTGCTCTTCCATGACGACCTGACCGACATGGAGGTCCAGCAGACCGCCGAGCAGGTGCGCCAGACCATGGGCGCGCCGACCATGATCGACGGCATCGTGATCCAGCAGACCGTCTCCGGCGCACTGAGCCATGTGCTCCCGAGCGGTACCATGGATACCAATACGCTCCTGATGAAGCTCGATTCCGCTCTCCACGCTGCCAAGCGCGACGGCGGCGATCGTCTGAGCATCGTGCGCTGAGGACCCCCTTGCATGCCCTGCGGCGAGACCGCAGGGCATGCTTTTTGTCTCTTCTTATGACCTTTCCTGAGGATCACGAAAACGCACTCTCATTTTTGTAGAAAAGTGCAAATTTTGACCACGCCTATTGACAGCACCCCTGATATGTGGTATACTATATTTAATTATGTGTAATATGCATAATACGTTTTACGCAAGGTAATATATCACCAAGATCTAACAAGATCGGCGACCTATCTTGCGCAGGATCGTAAACGAAACAGGAGGCTTGAATCGTATGATCGACTTGAACACCACCGCCGTCAAACATGCCCTCTTCGATATGGTCCGGGACCAGGGGCAGGACGTACTCGACGACACCCAGAGATTCATCGCTTTGATGAACGATTATCTCCCCGATTATGACCGTGAGCGTCGTCTGCTCAAGCACGCCATCAACAATGACGTGCTCAAGACCATGCGCCGCGAGGACAACGCCAAGAGCGCGATCTCCAAGGCACGCAAGTTCCTGGGCGATAACCTCTTCCTCCGGGACGAGGCGGTGGAGTTCGTCATCGAGTGTCTGTGCTGGATGCTCCAGTGGAACTATACGGCGCCCGCACCCTCTCCTGTCGCCATGCAGCAGCAGGCCGTGGCCGCTGCAGCCGCTGCGCCTGCCGCCGCAAGACCGGCCGCGCCCGTTCAGCCGCAGGCGCCCCGTGCCGGCCTCACCTCCCCCATGCGCCAGCCCGTGGCACCGGCCGCTCCCAAGGCCGAAGCGCCCGTCATCCCCCAGAAGAACGCTTTCACGTCCTCTATGGCGTCCAAGAAGCGCTGGGTGAGCAAGATCTCCGTTGGCGCGCAGTACAATGCGATCGAGGGCTTCGCGTTCCACAAGTTCAGCTTTCTCAAGTCCGTCGATCTGCCCGCTGCGCTCATCTTCATCGGTGAGTATGCGTTCGCAGAGTGCAAGCGCCTGAGCAGCCTCGCGCTCCCCGAGAAGGTCGCCTTCATCGGCAAGGGCGCGTTCCAGCATTGTAGCAAGCTCAGCATGATCCGCATCCCCGCCGGTGTCACCACCATCGAGGAGGCGACCTTCCAGTTCTGCTCGAACCTCGAGGTCGTGGATCTGCCGAACACCATCAGCAGCATCGGCCCCGACGCCTTCTCCGGCTGCATCGCGCTCTCGCAGCTCCTGCTGACGGACAATGTCAAGTACATCGACGACACCGCCTTCGCGAACTGCCCGAGCCTGACCATCCGCTGCTACGAGAACTCCTATGTCCACAAGTTCTGTCAGGCGAACGGCGTCCGCTTCGAGCTGGTCTCCAAGGGCGTTTCCTTCTGACCCATACGGTCCGACCGACATCGCATTTGAATGTGCTTTGGCTCCTGCACACTGCATGAGCCTGCTACGATACTTTTTTTGAAAGGGATGAACTTCATTATGGTAGAGCTCCAGATCGGTCAGTATATCGACATGGAATACGGCGGCGCCGCAAGAGTCGTCCAGGAACTGGGCAGCGGCGGTCAGGGCATCGTGTACCTCGTTGAGTTCAACGATATGCAGTATGCCCTGAAATGGTATGACATCGACAAGATCAAGAATCCCGCTGCTTTCCGTAAGAATATCGAGACAAACATCAACGACGGCCCGCCCAGCAAGCAGTTCCTGTGGCCGAAGTACCTCACCAAGCCCCTCTCCACCGGCGGCTTCGGCTACCTGATGGACGTCCGCCCGAAGAATTTCGATTCCTTCGTGGACATCCTCAATACCTACAAGCTCGACATCGACCCGCTGACCGGCCGCGCGGCCAAGGTGCCGGTGCAGTTCAAGAACCTGCGTGCCATGGTCACGGCGGTCATCAACATCGTCAATGCCTTCCGCCAGCTCCACCGCGCCGGTAAGAGCTACCAGGACCTGAACGACGGCGGCTTCTTCATCGACACCGCCACCGGCGAGATCCTCGTCTGCGACTGCGACAATATCGCGCCTGACTTCGCCAACTTCGGCATCGGCGGCAAGCCCGGCTATATGGCGCCCGAGGTCGTGCGCGGCATCGAGAAGCCCAATGTGCAGACGGATAAGTATTCGCTGGCCGTCGTGCTCTTCAAGCTGCTGTTCCGCGGCGATCCCATGGAGGGCGACAAGGTCGTCAAGGACATCTGTCTGACCGAGAGCGCCGAGCTGCGCCACTACGGCAAGGAGGCCGTTTTCGTCTATGATCCCAATGACGACAGCAACCGTCCTGTCCGCGGCATCCATGACAATGTCATCAAGTTCTGGAAGATCTACCCGGAGTACATCCGCCAGGCCTTCATCCACTCCTTCACCACCGGCATCGCTGAGCCGAACAAGCGCATCATCGAGAACGAGTGGCAGAAGCTGTTCGTCCGCCTGCGCTCCGAGATCATCACCTGCAAGTGCGGCCGCACCAATTTCTCCGTGCAGTTCACGGAGAACGCCGATCACACCTTCCGCTGCCCCAAGTGCGGCTCCGATACGCCCAGCATGGGCTTCACCAATCTGGATTACCGCGTGCCGCTGTACTTCGGCTGCCGCTTCTATGCCTGCCAGACCGAGCGCGGCTCTGACGATTTCACGGCTGTGACCGGCGAGCTCGTCGAGAACAAGCTCAAGGCCGGCATGATCGGTATCAAGAACCTCTCGCAGAAGACATGGCGTGCTAAGATGCCCGACGGCAAGTTCTACCCCGTCGGCCCCGGCAAGGGCTTCCCCATCTGGGGCGGGATCGTCATCGACTTCGGTGACGATGCCAAGGCTTACCTCAATGAGGCGAACCTGGCCGATGCCCCCACCTCACCCAATGATCCCACTTAAAAGGAGGAGCAACACAAAATGAGCGAAGCAATGGAAAACGCAATGGCCAACAACGACATGCTCCTGGATGAGCTGGATGACGACGATCCGCTGAATGCGACAGGTGTCTCGCGAAAGAGCCTTGTCATCTTCTTCCTGATCGACACCTCCGGCAGCATGAAGGGCACCAAGATGGGCGAGCTCAACACCGTTATGGAGGAGCTGATCCCGGAGATCCGCCGCGTCGGCGAGGCCGATACGGACGTCAAGGTCGCGGTGCTCACCTTCTCGAGCCGCGTCATGTGGATGTATTCCGAGCCCATCGCCATCGAGGACTTCGAGTGGACCCGTCTGCGCGCCGACGGCGTGACCAGCATGGGCGCCGCCTTCAAGGAGCTCTCGATCCGCATGTCCCGCAACAGCTTCCTGAACTCCCCGACCCTGTCCTTCGCGCCCGTCATCTTCCTGATGACCGACGGCTATCCGTCCGACGACTACAAGGCAGGCCTCGAGGCGCTGCAGAAGAACACCTGGTACAAGTACGGCCTGAAGACGGCGCTCGGCATCGGCAAGGAGGCCAATGACGACATGCTCGCCGAGTTCACCGGCAGCCGTGACACCGTCGTCCACGCCTATTCCGGCGGCCAGCTGGCACACCTGATCAAGATCATCGCCGTGACCTCCTCGCAGATCGGCTCGAAGAGCATGACGCTCGCCGATTCCGATCATGAGCTGGGCATGGAGGATGTGTACGAGGCCAAGCAGAAGATGCTCGGTCAGCAGATCCAGGAGATCGTCAAGTCCGAAGGCTTTGACAACACCATTCCCTTCGACACCGGCTGGTAAACAGACGATGTGTAGATAGGGAAAGGAGGTGCCACATGCAGACCACATTTCAAGGCCTGTTCCACACACTGATCGGTGCCAGTCACCTGAACAGCGGGACAGTCTGCCAGGATAGCTCTGATTTCCAGGCTACCGAACATTACGCGATCGCCGTCGTTGCCGACGGCCACGGAAGTAAAAAGCATTTCCGCAGCGATGTCGGCTCCCGACTCGCTGTAGAGGCCGCAGTCGCTGCTGTGAGCCAGTATTACACCGACCCGGAGCTCTTCGAGGAGACCATCTGCGAGGACCCGGAGCGCGTGATCCGCAACATCGAAAAGAACATCATCGCCCGCTGGGACCAGGCAGTCCATACCCATTTCCGCGAGCACCCGTTCACGCCCGAGGAGCAGCGTCCCTTCACGGAGACCGAGTTCGCCAAGCTCAAGCTCGAGGCCGTTTACGGCACGACCCTCATCATCGGCGTCATCGGGAGCTGCTTCACCTTCGGGATGCAGATCGGCGATGGGAGCTTGGTCATCATCGAGGAGGATGCCATGGCCGATATGCCCATCGAGGACGACGAGACCGCGCCCGCGAACGTCACCGCGTCGCTGTGCAATTCCTATGCCATCGACATGTTCCGCAGCTTCTTCCTGCCGGACAAGGCGCTCGCCGTTTTCGTCTCGACCGACGGTCTCTACACATCCTTCCGGAGCACCGACGATTTCCTGGACTACCACTCCATCATCGCCTCGCGCCTCGAGAAGCCGGAGGCCTTCGACCGCATCGTCAAGCGCAATCTCGAGAAGCGTACCCACTTCGGCACGCAGGACGACATCTCGCTGTCCTGTGCCTGGGACGTGGAGATCATGCGGAACAGCCTCGATGCGCTGCGCCAGCAGGTAGAGCGCAACAAGATGCTCGCCCCGCTGCGTGAGGCCGAGCACAAGGCACGTCTCCAGCGTCAGCATGAGCAGCGCATGCGGCTCATCGGCGAGGAGACCCAACAGTGATCCGCTCAGCGGACACGTTATTTTGACACAAAGAGGAGAATCTTCCCATGAAAGAGAAAAACAAAGTATTGAACATCGCCGTCTTGGTCGTCTGCGTCATCCTGTTCATCGTACTGTTCAAGATCCAGGGCCAGTTCGCGCGCAACGGCCAGCAGGCGCTCAACGGCATCATCGCCGAGCTCCAGGTGCTGCTGTCCACCATCATCGTCGTGACCAACCACAAGCGCGGCTTCATCACCGCCCTCATCCTCAACTTCCTGAATATCGCGATGGTACTGCGCAACGTCATCACCGGCCGTGCGAGCGGCGCTTCCCTGCCGGCCATCGCCATCGGTCTCGTGACCATCGTCATCATCATCGTCATCTACACCTACATGACCCGTTCCGAGAAGATGCACGCCGACCTGACGGCATCCTACAACCAGCTCATCGAGTCGAACCGTCTCATGCAGGAGAAGGACGCCGCGCTGACCAAGCTCGCGTACACCGACCGCATGACCGGCCTGCCGAACTCTGCCGCCTTCAATGAAAAGCTCCAGGACCGCGT
The DNA here is from genome assembly GCA_902762785.1 of uncultured Ruminococcus sp. Taxonomy (GTDB): domain Bacteria; phylum Bacillota; class Clostridia; order Oscillospirales; family Ruminococcaceae; genus UBA3855. Next base: position 52,292 of record CACWPL010000013.1, read on the forward strand.
CAATGCCGGCGCCCCCTTCACCGTCATCTATATGGATGCCGACAGCTTCAAGCAGATCAACGATACCTTCGGCCACGCCGTCGGCGACACGCTGATCAAGGCCTATGCAGAGCGTTTTGAGAAGTATTGCGCCGGTCACTTCGACTGCGCCAAGGTCGGCGGCGACGAGTTCGCGCTGATCCTCGACGGCATCCGCACCGAGGGCGAGCTCTACAACATGTCTGAGGAGCTGCGCACCCTGTTCGGTGAGCCGATCAACATCGACGGCACGAACTTCAGCATCACCATGAGCTACGGTGTCTCCAGCTTCCCGAACGACGGCGCTGCGCCCGATCAGCTCATCAATGCAGCAGATACCGCCCTCTACAACGCGAAGATCGGCGGCAAGAACCGTCTGACCTTCTTCAGCGAGCAGACCGCACAGTGATCCATGACGGGGCAGGCCTCCCCTCGGAGGTCTGCCGCACCGTCTTCATGCACAGGGTGGACATGACGTATGCGCCGTGTCCACCGTATGCACGAGACGAGCATATCAAGGGGTATTATTTTTTATCGGTAAGACCGAAAACGTGTGAGACCGCTCACAATGATCCTAAAGAAAGGAAGGTCATTTCATGGATAAACAGTTCTACAACAATGCAGTCCGCATCATGAGCGATATCCGTCGGCTCGAGCCGTCGCTGGTATCTGCCCGTGACAGTGAGCTCTGCGTGCTCCTGACCGAGGATGGCACGACCTTCGCAGGTGTGACGAGCCTCAAGGTCGTGAGCGGCCAGCTCATGACATCCTGTCCGGAGTTCAACGCCATCATGGCGATGGTGCCGGAGGGCGAGAGCCGCGTGCGGCAGCTCATCACCATCTCCTTCGCGCGCAAGACCGTCGACACGCCGTGTGAGGACTGCCTCAAGCTGATGCTGCGCATCGACCCGAAGAACGCCGACGCGCTGGTGTTCGATGCTGCCAATCATGCGGTCACGGTCCGAGAGATGCTCGGGGACGCGTTCCCCCAGGAGTACGAGGCCAAGGTCGAGGATGTCGAGGAGACGGTCGACTCCACGCTCGAGGAGGATGTGATCGAGGCCGCCTTCGTCCCTGCCGAGGAGAACGAGAGCGAAGCCGCTGCTGAGGAGGCTATGTCCGAGGAGACCGTAGCTGAGGAGATGGCGTCCGAAGAGACCGTAGCTGAGGAGGCTATTTCCGAGAAGACCATAGCTGAGGAGGCTATGTCCGAAGAGGCCGCAGAGGAAGAGACTGCGTCCGAGGAGACTATGTCCGAAGAAGCTGCAGAGGAAGAGACTGCGTCCGAGGAGACCATGTCCGAAGAGGCTGCAGAGGAAGAGACTGCGTCCGAAGAGGCCGCAGAGGAAGAGACTGCGTCTGACGAGAAGACCTCCGAGGAAGCGAGCGAGGCCAAGGAGCCCGCGCCCGCCTACACCCCCTTCAATGAATTCGACGAAGCACCGGCGGAGGCTGTCCCTGCCGTCGCTTCGATGGAAGCTGAAGCCGCTGCCGAGGCTGCCGCTGCTGAGGCCGCCGCACAGGAGGCTGCGAGCGCAGATCCCACCGATGTCTTTGCCCAGTTCGGGTTCGAGGCCGGTGAGCTGCAAAGTGAGGTAGAGGCACGCGAGTCCTTCGCGAACGCCCCCGCAGCAGCGAACACCGAGCCTGCCTACATGCGCGACTCTCACACCATGGAGCCGCATGAGAACGCGCCCGTACAGGCACCCGGAAAGTACGCAAGTCAGCCACGTCCCGGCATGGTACAGCGCACCTTCACGCCTGGTCCCCAGCCGACTGCACAGCGCGGCGCCTTCACGCCTGGTCAGACCTTCACGCCCGGCCAGACCCCGGCGGCGCAGCCCATGCCACAGCGCGGTGCTGTGTCTGGCCCGACCTTCACGCCCGGCCAGACCCCGGCGATGCCGCGTCGTGGCTCTGTGACCGGTCAGACGTTCGTTCCCGGTCAGTCGCAGCCGTCTCAGCCGATGGCACAGCGCGGCGCTGTCATGCCCGGTCAGACCTTCATCCCCGGCCAGACGCAGCCGTCCTCGCCGACGCCGCAGCGCGGCAGCTTCGCGCCCGGCCAGACGTTCACGCCGGGGCAGTCCCATCCGTACCAGCAGGCACAGCCGGTGCAGTCTCAGCCCTATCAGCAGTCCGTGCCGAGTCAGTCTCAGCCCTATCAGCAGTCCGCGCAGGGACAGTCACAGCCGTATGGTCAGGTGACGCCGCAGGCCGCACCGGGACAGTCTCAGCCGTATCAGCAGGCACAGCCGCAGTTCACGCCGGGACAGTCCCAGCCGTATCAGCAGGCTCAGCCGATGCAGTCCGTCTACATGGAGCAGAGCGACCCCTACCAGCAGAGTGCGCCCTACCCGCAGCCGCAGACGTCGAGCAAGTACGCGACCCAGCCTGCACCGGGCAGCCGCTATCTCAACCAGCAGCAGGGCAGCGTGTATCTCCAGCAGCAGCCGCAGGCGCCGCAGTCCCCGCACACGACGTCCGTCCATTCCACCGGCACGCCGTCTGCCTACACCACGATGAACGCGCCCAAGCGTTCGAGCAGCGGCTCCGCCTTCCGCGACCGTCTGTCGTCCTTCATGTCGGACGATGACGACTCGAAGAGCGCACCGCTCTCCCGTGCCGAGCAGATGCGTCTCGCCAAGGAAAAGAAGCGTCTCGCCAAGATCGACGCCGATTTCAAAAAGCAGATGAAAAAACGCGGCTTCTGACGCGTTCGCCCCTCCCTCCGTTTGCGGAGAGAGGGGCATTTTTGTGCCTATCGACGCGGTCTATACCGAATGATCGAAGATCGGTATTTTACAACGGCCGCCCGCATATGGTATGATAAAGAAAAGCAAGTTTCTGGAGGTGATACCATGCGAGAGAACGAGGCACAGACGCGCATCGAGATCCGCGTGCGCGACCGGGTCGGGGTGGTCAGCGAGATCACGGGGGCGATCGCGTCGCTGGGGCTCCCCATCCGCCAGCACCAGGCGCGGGTCGTGCGGGAGCGGAGCGGGCAGGAGGTGTCCGTGTTCCGGGCAGACCTTGCCGCCGATGAGGCCGGGATCCGCGACCTGCGGCGCCGGATCACGCGCATCAAGGGCTTTTTGGACATCCAGGAGCTAGGCCGCTACGGATAAAAGAGCAGCGCCCGCACGGACGCTGCTCTCTTTTGCTTACTCCGCCTCGCCGCGCTCGAGCGACTTGACGGCCTGGATCATGATGGCACATTCCACGCGCTTCTTCTCCATCTCGCAGGAGAGGTCGTGCGCCGTGTGGATGTCGCCCATGTACTCGTAGTTGTTGGCATTGCAGCCGCCGCTGCAATAGAACCGTGCCCAGCACTCGCGGCACTTGGGCTTGTTGTAGATGTGCGCCTCGGCGAAATCCTTCTTCATGTCCTCGTTGAAGGTGCCCTCATCGAGGTTGCCCATCTTGTACTCCTCCTTGCCGACGAACTGGTGGCAGGGATAGATGTCGCCGTCCGGGGTGATGGCGACGTACTCATTGCCGCACCCGCAGCCGCGCAGACGCTTGACCGCGCAGGGGCCTTGGTCAAGGTCGATCATGAAGTGGAAGAAATTGAAGTGCTTGCCGTTCTTGTCGTTCTCGAGGAGACGCTGCGATAGACGCTCGTACTCCGCGAAGACCTTCGGCAGGTCCTCCTCGGTGATGGCATAGCCCAGCTTCGGATCGGCCACGACAGGCTCCACGGAGATCTGGTCGAAGCCGGCCTCGTAGAGACTGAACACGTCCTCGGAGAAGTCGAGGTTGTACTTGGTAAACGTACCGCGGACATACCAGTCGCGGTCGCGGCTGCGCGCATCCACGAGCTTCTTGAACTTCGGGAGGATGACGTCATAGCTCCCCTGCCCGCCGGGCGTGGGACGCATGCGGTCGTTGACCTCCTTGCGGCCGTCGATGGAGAGGACGACATTGCTCATCTCGCGGTTGATGAACTCGATCTTGTCATCGGTGAGGAGCATGCCGTTGGTGGTGATGGTGAAGCGGAAGTTCTTGCCGTACTCCGTCTCACGGCGGCGTGCATAGCGCACGATCTCCTTGACGGCATCGAAATTCATCAGCGGCTCGCCGCCGAAGAAATCCAGCTCGAGGTTCTTGCGGTCGCCGGAGCGCTCGAGGAGGAAGTCGATGGCCTTCTTGCCCGTCTCGACCGGCATGAGCTTGCGGCCGGTGCCGAAATCGCCGGTGGACGCGAAGCAATACTTGCAACGCAGGTTGCAGTCGTGGGAGATGTGGAGGCACATGGCCTTGATCGGCGATGCCACGGTGAACTTGGCGAATTTCTCATACTCGTCCGGCGAGAAGAGGATCTTCTCCTCGCAGAGCGCCGCGAGCTCCTTGTAGCACTCGCGGACCTCGGCGGGATCGTGCTGCGGGAGCGCCGCGAGGATCTCCTGGGGACATTCCTCTGCGAACGGGGGCGCCGCGTAGTCCAGCAGGTCATAGGTCAGCTTGTCGACGATATGGACGCCGCCGCTATTGACATCGAGCACGATGTAGAGGCCGCCCAGTGCATATTTATGGATCATAGGGTCATCCGTCCTTTTTATCATGGTGACAGACCGGCGCAGCGGTCTGCAAGAAAAATGCCCCACACGTTCTGTGCGGGGCACGAAGCATAGCCGAAGCCTTACTTCTCGTCTCTCTCACACTTCTGGTTCGCAACAGTGCAGGAAGTCTTGCAGGCAGACTGGCAGGATGCCTGGCAGTTGCCGCAGCCGCCCTTCTGTGCGCTCTCCTTCAGGTTCGCCTTGTTGATGGTGACGATGTGCTTCATAGTGCTTACCTCCCTTTTCAGAGACATGCTCTTTTTTTTTATTATACCATATTTTGCAGCAGATGGCAAGGGGTTTTGAAAAAAAAGTTAGCGAAGATGCAGATCTGTTGGACAGATATGGTGCGTTCAAGCCTCGGCGTCCTCCTCCGGGGTGACGATGTCGCCGCCGATGAAATGTCGTCCCGTCTGCCGGCACGCCTCGAGCACGGAATAGCCGCCGCTCGCGGGGTCGCAGACGTAGTCCCCCTCCTGCGTGACGGCCAGGATGAGCTGCTTTTGCAGCTCGACCGGCTTGGAGTGGGCATGGGTCTTCGCGACCTTTTCGTCCCAGACGTCCGGGATGCTGTGGATCGTCCAGGTCGCCTTGGCCAGCACGGGCTTTTTCTGGATCACGACCAGATACTCGCTCTTGCGCCGCGTCCGGTAGCCCATGCCCATGCGCTGCTTGTTCCATGTGATGAGGTCGACACACTGCATGTCGGGCAGCTCCTTGAACCAATCCCGCACGCCCTCGACCAAATGGAACTTGTCCACCCAGAGGAACAGATACCCGCTCGGGGTGAGCACCCGGAAGATCTCCCTGAAAAAGTCCTGGATCGTGTCCGACCCCATCTGCGGCAGACTCGAACGCGCCTTACCGCGCTGCTTGCCCTCATTGCCGTAGGACAGCTTATCGAGCACGCCCCGATACTGCGGATCGAAGAACACCGCCTTGAGGCAGGCGTCCTCGATCTCGCCGAGCAGCTCCCTGCCGTCGCAGAGGTTCCTTTGATCTTCCTTGAACTTTGTTGATCTGAGGATCAACGGCTCCATCTCCCTCCGAATATCCCGCGCTGCCGCGGGGCCTCCCTGTCATTTCCCGATCCTGCGCAGCAGATGTGCAGAATCGGGCGGCCGATGGATACGGACGTTCACACCGCCGACCCCGCCTGCGATGCCGCAGACGAGCATCCCTACGCAGCGAACGAGCATCCGTGACATCAGGATGTCCCCGAAGTACCACGCCGACGCGACGGCCGCCATGCTCATCAGCAGACCGCAGAGGAGTCCTGTGACGGCGCCGTGTGTCCGTCCATGCAGACCGGCGTGCCATCCTGCCCACGCGGCGCCCATCCACCAAAAGAGCTGTGCCGCCGCGCGTGTCAGCCACACCGGCAGCAGACCGCAGACCATCGTGACCCCGGCCAAACAGAAAACACCGGCCGCCGGGAACAGCAGTCCCCCTGCGGCCGCAGTCAGATAACGTGTCACGCCTCGCTCTCGATACCGCCAATGCCGCATCTCCTCACATCCTTCACCTCAGGATGCTACAGCCTATGCGGCGGCGGGCGGGATCATTCGTCCTTCGGCTTGCCGGTCGGGAGCTGGGTGCGCTTCTTGTCCTTCTCTGCCTTCGCGGCGGCAGCAGCCTCCGCGGCAGTCACGTTCTCCTTGATGGCGTCCTGCTTGAGACGGATCTTGAGGCGGTCGCTGCCCGTCTCGAGGATGACCGTCTCGGTCGCCTCCTCCACACGCAGCACGATGCCCACGATGCCGCCGATCGTCACGACCTCGTCGCCGACCTGGAGGCTCTTCTGCATCGCACGCTGCTCCTTGTCCGCCTTCTGCTGCGGACGGATCATGATCAGATACAGGAACACCAGCAGCAGGATCGGCAGACCGAGCGTCGAAAACAGCGCCATCGCTGTACTGCCGCCGGACGCAGACGCACCGGCCGCCGTGTCGGATGCGAATGCGGTCACGCTGCCCATACCGGTCATCGCTGCGGTGCTGCCGAGGACGGCGCACGCGCGGATCATGTTCTTCTTCATCAAATACGACCTCCTAATGTGTTCACTTGGCTTGGATGTAAGCGTCGATGGACTTCGCCGCCGTCTTACCGGCACCCATCGCGAGGATGACGGTCGCGGCGCCGGTCACGGCATCGCCGCCGGCATAGACGCCGGTCTTGGTCGTCATCATCGACTCGTCTACGACGAGACAGCCGCGGCGGTCGGCCTCGAGCCCCTCGGTGGTCGTGCGAATCAGCGGATTCGGCGAGGTGCCGATCGCCATGATGACCGTATCGACCGCGAGCTCGTACTCCGAGTCCTCCACCGGGACAGGCTTGCGTCTGCCGCTGGCATCCGGCTCCCCGAGCTCCATCCGCTGCAGCACGGCCGCGCGGACACGTCCGTTCTCATCACCGACGAGACGAACAGGGTTATTCAGGTTGAGAAACTCGACGCCCTCCTCCTTGGCGTGGTGGATCTCCTCGCGGCGGGCAGGCATCTCTTCCTCACCGCGGCGGTACACGATGTAGACATGCTCGGCGCCCATACGCAGTGCGGAGCGTGCGGCGTCCATCGCCACATTGCCGCCGCCGACCACGGCGACAGCCTTGGACTTCAGGACAGGCGTATCATAGCCCTCCTTGTAGCCCTTCATCAGATTGATGCGGGTGAGGTACTCGTTCGCGGAGCAAACGCCCACGAGGCCCTCGCCCTCGATGTCCATGAAGCGCGGCAGACCGGCACCCGAGCCGACGAACACGGCCTCATAGCCGTCCTCCATGAGCTCGTCGATGCTGAGGACCTTGCCGATGATCATGTTCGTCATGATCTCGACGCCGAGGCCCTTGAGGCTCTCGATCTCCTTCTGCACGATGTCCTTGGGCAGACGGAACTCCGGGATGCCGTACATCAGCACGCCGCCCGCCGTGTGGAACGCCTCGAACACCGTCACCTGGTAGCCGAGCCGTGCGAGGTCGCCCGCGCAGGTCAGGCCCGCAGGGCCGCCGCCGACGATCGCGACCTTATGGCCGTTCGGTGCCGGACGCTCGGTGGTATCCGTGCCGTTCTTCATGTGCATATCGGCCGCGAACCGCTCGAGGCGGCCGATGCCGACCGGCTCGCCCTTGATGCCGCGGACGCACTTGCTCTCGCACTGGCGCTCCTGCGGACATACGCGCCCGCAGACGGCGGGCAGGCTGCTGGTGGAACGGATGATGGCATAGGCGCCCTCGGTGTCGCCCTCCGTCAGCGCATGGATGAACTCCGGGATGCGCACGTTCACGGGACATCCCGAAACGCAGGGGCTATTCTTGCAGTTGAGGCAGCGCGCCGCCTCCTCTGCGGCCAGCTCGGCGGTGTAGCCGAGGGAGACCTCCTCGAAATTCCGTGCGCGGACCTTGGGGTCCTGCTCCGGCATGGGGGTCTTGGTCTGTGTCATGTTCGGCATATCACGCATCTCCTCTCTTCTGCTCGGCGAGCGTCATCATACGGCAGTCTGCCTCACGCTCGCGGAACACGCCGCTGCGGCGCATCAGCTCGTCATAATCGACCTCGTGGCCGTCAAAATCCGGGCCCTCGACGCAGGCATAGCGCGTCTTGCCGCCGACCGTGACGCGGCAGCCGCCGCACATGCCGGTGCCGTCGATCATGATGGGGTTGAGCGAGACGATCGTCTTGATGCCATACGGCTCGGTGACCTTGCTGACGAACTTCATCATCGGCACGGGACCGATGGCGATGACGCAGTCATACTTCGCACCGGCCTCGATCTGCTCGCGCAGGGCGTCCGTCACGAAGCCCTTGCGGCCGTAGCTGCCGTCATCCGTACAGACGGTCAGACGGGTGCTGTGGGCCTTGAAGGCGTCCTCGAGGATGACGATGTCCTTGCTGCGGAAGCCGGCGATCACATCGACCTCCAGTCCCTCCGCGAAATACTTCTTTGCCTGGGGATACGCGATGGCGCAGCCCACGCCGCCGCCGATCACGCAGATGCGCTTGGCGCCCTCCGGGATCTCGGTCGGGACACCGAGCGGGCCGACCACGTCGAGGATGCTGTCGCCCTCGTTCAGGGCCGCGAGCTTGAGGGTCGAGCGCCCCACGAGCTGGAAGATCAGCGTGATGGTGCCGGCCTCACGGTCGCAGTCGTTGACGGTGAGCGGCACGCGCTCGCCCTGCTCGTCCACACGATAGATGACGAACTGTCCCGGCTGCACTTTCTTTGCGATATAAGGCGCTTCGATCTCCATCAGCACGACGCTGGGGTTCAGCACCTCTTTTCTTTTGATCAGATACATAGTCCTGCCTCCTTCTCCGCACGGCACAGTGTGCCGGTCTGGAACTACTCATTATATTATAGCATAGTTAGGCGCCCACGTCAAGTTTTTGACGAAAAAAGCATCGTCCCTAGGCCTGCGCGAAGGGACGATGCGGTGTTCAGCGGTCGGAATTGTCCTTGTAATAGAGCATGCAGTGGCAATAGCCCTCAAAATTTGGGTCGGCGATCTGGTCGCGGAACTCCTTGCACATGCACTTGTTCTCCTCAGTGCGTGCCAAGCGGCAGGGGCAGTAGCCGCCCGTGCGCTTGAGGCCCTCGCGGACCTGCTCCACGATCGCCTTATCCTCGTTCAGGCGTACCATGGCTCACACGTCTGCCCCGTTCTCACGGAACAGCTCCAGCAGCGCCGGCTCATCGCGCATACCTACGACGCGCTCCACCTCGTCACCGTCCTTGAACAGGATCATGGTCGGGATGGCCTGGATGCCGTAGCGTGCCGCCAGTGCGCCCCACTCATCGACATTGACCTTGCCGATGCGCAGTTCAGGATGGGATGCGTCCAGCTTCTTCAGGATCTCGCCCTGCATCATGCAGGGGCCGCACCAGGTCGCCCAGAAATCCACCAGGATCGGGGCGCTCTCGGCGATCTCGTCGTCGAAGCTGACAGGATCGAGCTTTGTGATCATAACGATCTCCTCCTTTTCATCGCTGCGGCACGGTCCGCGCCGCTGTTGAAAGTATCCCCCGGCCGCATCGTCTCATGCAGCACCGGGTATCAAAAAGGCCGGCGGACACTGACGCCCGCCGGCTCCTTTTCGCAGATCGGTCGTGCTTACTCAGCAGCGGCTGCATCGTCCGCAGCAGCAGCATCGTCCGCAGCGGCAGCATCGTCCGTAGCAGCGGCATCATCAGCCGGTGCAGCCTCGCCGTCCATGCCGGAAACGGTGAAGGTGACCTCTACCTTCGTCCACTGCTTGAACGCATCGAGGTCAACGATCTGTGCAGAGTAGTCGGCGCAGATGTCGAGCGCGTTGCCGTCGGCGTCATAGAGCGGGCCATCAACAGAGCGGCCGTCAGCGGAGGGCTTGTCTACCCAGGAATTGAAAAGGTTCGTGCGGGTCTCCTTACCGTCATCGGAGGAGGTGTAGTTCTTCGCAGAGAGGGCGACCTCGTTGCCGTCGACCTTGACGCTGTCCACAGTCAGCACGATGCCGGGATACATGGTCTCGCCGTCCGGGATCATGACAGCCAGGAAGCTCAGGCCCTCGGGGGTGTACTCGCCGTTCACGTCGCCGGTGGTGTCATAGCGGAAGCCGTTGGTGTCCGCATTGACGCTGACGGTGTACTGGCCGTTGCCGGTGATGTCAGCGATGCCGGCATCATAGGACAGCATGTAGCCATCCTTCGTGGAGGAGCCCCAATACTGGATCCACCACTGGCCGTCAACGATCGCCAGATAGGCCTGGCCGGGCGCTGCGTCCTTGGCCTCCTCGAACTCGACATCGTTCCGCTCGACCTCGACAGCGTTGGCATCAGCGTCCGCATCCGCGGTCGTGGCCTCGGTCTCTGCCTCGGTGGTCGCCTCGGTAGCGGCCTCGGTAGCAGCCTCGGTCGGAGCCTGGCTCTCGGTGCTGCCGCCGCCGCAGGCGACTGCGGTGGTGCCCATCATCAGGGCCGCGAGCAGACATGCCAGATACTTCTTGCTATTTCTCATGCTAGTTCTCATCTTTGTTCCTCTTTTCTTGCACGACACGGCATCGGTGCCGGTCTGTTTCCAGGTGGATCCTAGGCACAGGATATGCCTGTCCACATTATTTATCATACAATATTTTAGCAAAGATCGCAAGATAAAAACTGCCTAAACTTTGTGAAACGCGGCCTCTCATTCCTGTCATTTTAAACAACGAACTATTGCATTTTTGACCATGATCGCCCGTTTCTATGCGCATCACTGCTCTAGCTCGATCAGCTCCTCGAAGCACGCCTCGGAGCGTTCGCGGGCGGCACCGAGCGCCTCGCAGACCGCTTGCATCTTCTGGTGATCCGACGTCACGGCCGGGTCGGAGAGCTGGGCCTCGAGCTCGGCGATGGTGCCCTCGAGCGTCTCGATCTCCTGCTCGAGCTCGCGCATCCGATTCCGGCGGTCGGCATCGGCGCGGCGCTGTGCCTTGGAGCGATGGGACGTGGCGGCCTTCTCCGCACGCTCCTTCGCGAGCTGTGCCTCCTGCGCGGCGGCGACGGCTGCGGCCTTCTCGGCGGCGCGCACCTCGAGGTACTTCTCGAAGCCGTAAGGGTGGAGCACCGCCCCGTTCGGCGTCAGCTCGAGGAGCCGGGTGGCGAGTCGCTTGAGGAAGTAGCGGTCGTGGGAGACGAAGAGCATCGTCCCGGTGTAGTCGAAGAGCGCGTCCTCGAGGACCTCCTTCATGGGGAGGTCGAGGTGGTTGGTCGGCTCGTCGAGGAGGAGGACATTGGCGTTCTCGAGCATGAGGAGCGCGAAGCACACGCGCGCCCGCTCGCCGCCGCTGAGGGCGCTGATGCGCTTGAACACGTCCTCGCCGGTGATGCGGACCTGCCCAAGGATGCTGCGGATCTCGCCGTCGAGCATGGCGGGGAATCGGTCGTGGAGCTCGTCGATGACGGTATTGTTCGGGTCGAGGTCGGCGCTCTCCTGGTCGAAGTAGCCGATGCGCGTGTTCTTCGCCCAGCGGATGGTGCCGCCGTGCGGGAGCGTACCGAGGATCTCCTTGAGGAGGGTCGATTTGCCGATGCCGTTGACACCGATGATGCCGACCTTCTCGCCGCGCCGCACCTCGAGCGAGACGGCGTCGAGGAGGGTCCTGCGCCCCGCGCCCTCACCGACGGAGATGTCAGCATCCTTGACGGCCAGCACGTCCAGCGGCGGCTCGATCTCGTAGGTGAACCGCAGGCCGGCGCGCTTCTGCTCCGTCACGGGCTTCTCGATGCGCTCCATGCGGTCGAGCTGTTTTTGGCGGGACTTGGCACTTTTCGAGGTCGAGGCGCGTGCCATGTTGCGGGCGACATAGTCCTCGAGCTTGGCGATCTCCTTCTGCTGGAGGGCGTACTCCTTCTCCTGCCGCTCGACGGCGGCCTTTTTCAGCACGACATAGGCCGAATAGCTGCCGCGGTAGCGGGTGAGACGGCCGCGCTCGATCTCGCAGATGCTCGTGCAGAGGCGATCTAGGAACCAGCGGTCGTGGGAGACGATGAGGAGCGCGCCGCGGTAGCTCTGGAGGTAGTCCTCGAGCCACGCGATGGTGTCGAAGTCGAGGTGGTTGGTCGGCTCGTCGAGGATGAGGAGGTTCGGTGCCTCGAGGAGGAGCCGTGCGATGGCGAGACGCGTCTTCTCGCCGCCGGAAAAGCTCGATACGATGCGGTCGAACACCTCGTCCGCAAAGCCCAGGCCGTGCAGGACGGTGCGGATCTTGACGTCGATGAGGTAGCCGTCGTTCGCCGTGAACCACGCGCTCAGACGGTCGTATTCCTCCGCGTGCTGCATATCGCCGGACTGCATCTCCAGCTCGAGCGCGGAGATCCTCTCCTGCGTGTCCAGCAGCTCCCGGAAGACGGCGCGCATCTCCTCCCAGACCGTGCTCTCGGAGTCGAGCGCCGCGGACTGTGCGAGATAGCCCACGCTCGTCTTTGCCGCACGGACGATCTGGCCGTCGCCCTCCTGGATGTGGTCGGGCAGGATCTGGCCGAGGAGGAGCCGCAGGAACGTGGTCTTGCCGCATCCGTTCGCCCCGATCAGGCCGATGCGGTCATTGTCCTCGATCTGGAGGTCGATGTCGGTGAGGAGCGGCACCCCGTTGAATATCTTATTGACATGGTCTGCTTTGAGCAGCATGATAACACCTCTTTCTGGATCGTGCCGCCGTTCGGCACACATAGCTTTATTATACCACATCGCGCCCGTCAAGTCAATATTCCACGCAGCACCGGCCGCCCCGCGGTGGGACGGCCGGTCTCTCTCACTGGATCAGCTCTGCCTTGGCACGGTCGAGCGCCGCGATGACGCGGTCGCACCATGCATCGAATTCCGGGTCGGCGGCCTGTGCCTCGGGGTGCGCAAGGAGGTACCCCAGCGCACGGCGCACGCCGTCCGCGAAGGTCACGGTCGGGGCGAAGTCGGGGACGATCCGTTTCAGCTTGGTATTGTCGAACACGACCGTCACGGACTTGTCGCCGACCAGACTGCCCTCGAGGTCGTACTGCTGCCCGACCGCCGCGAGCAGATCCGAGGCTACATGGTAGGGATGCAGCGGCACACCGAGCGCCTTGGCGATCTCCTCATAGATCTGGTCCCAGGTCAGAGATTCGCCGCTCGTGATGTGGAACGCCTCGCCGATCGCGTGGGGATTCCCCATAAGTCCGACGAATCCGACGGCGAAGTCGGTGTTGAAGGTCAGTGTCCAAAGGGAGGAGCCGTCGCCCTGGATGATGACGGGCTTCCCCTGCCGGATGCGCTCGACCACCTGCCAGGAGCCGTTCGCGCCATGGACGCCGAGGGGGATGCTGCGCTCATCGTAGGTGTGGCTCGGACGGACGATCGTGACCGGGAAGCCGTCCTCGCGGTAATGCTGCATCAGCACGGCCTCGCAGGCGATCTTGTCGCGCGAATACTGCCAATGGGGATTGGCGAGGGTCGTCCCCTCGGTGATGATGTGGCTCCGGGCGGGCTTGTGGTAGGCGCTCGCGGAGCTGATGAAGATGTACTGCCGCGTCCGGCCGCGGAAGAGCCGGTAGTCCCGCTCGACCTGCGCCGGGACGAAGCCGATGAACTCGCAGACACTGTCGAACTGCATGTCGCCGAGCAGCGCCGCCACGCGGGCTTCGTCATTGATGTCCGCCACGAGCGGGACGGCGCCCTCCGGCAGCGGCCGCGTGCCGCGGTTGAGGACGTAGACCTCCCACTTTCTTTCCAGGAGCAGGCGCACGACCGCGCTGCTGATCGTGCCTGTCCCGCCGATGATCAATGCTCTCATAGGCTCACCTCTGTCGTTTCCTTTGGATGTCTGTCCGTGCGGGAGCGCCTGCATCCGAAAGGCGCATCCCTCGTATCTTCGCATCTTTATTATAGCATAGGACGGACACGCCGTCAAGACGATCTTGGCCCCGCGGGAGTGGGGAGTGGACAAGTCGCGAATATTATGGTATAATAAAAGGGAGCCAAAAAGGAGGCGGAGTGCAATGAGAAAAGCAACGGTGGATGAAAAGAAACGGTGTCCCAAATGCGGTTCTATCGAAGGACAGGTGAAAGC
>CACWPL010000014.1 GCA_902762785.1 uncultured Ruminococcus sp.
GGCAGATTATAATAGTAAGTGCAACAGCGAAAAAAAGAAGTGGACTTCACGGCGAGAATAGTGTACAATGGAAGTAGCAACACAAAACATTGACACAGGAGGTCACCATGAAGTCCTATACCCATCTTACACTAACTGAAAGAGAAATAATAGCAGAAAGAATGAACGAAGGAAAAAGTTTTCGTGACATCGCAAAGGAGCTGGGAAGGAGCCCGTCAACGATCAGCCGAGAAGTGAAGAGGAACTACTCGAAGAAGAAAAACCGATACAAGCCATGGCGAGCGACCACGCTATATATCCTGCGAAGAAGGGCTTGCCGAAGAAAGCGTATCTTAGATATCGATCCAAAGCTCAAAGCATACATCTTGGATCGGTTGAAACGGTACTGGTCGCCGGAGATGATCGCGGCAAGAGCACGGAGAGACGGCTATCAGATATCACATTCAACGATCTATCATGCGATCAAGAATAAAGTGTTTGGGGTCAATGCCCCTCGCGCCTATCTTCGCAGGCGTGATGTTCGGAAATACACAAGAAACGCCTCTAAGTCGGGATTTAAGCCAGAGCATACGATCTACGAACGTCCGATAGAGTGTGAGACCAAGGAGCGTTTCGGCGACTTTGAAGGTGATACGGTCTTGGGTGCACCCGGCAAGGGATGCTTGGTCACGTTCGTTGATCGTAAGAGTAAGCTCCTTGTTGCGTGTAAATGTGATAACAAGATCCCCGCAAACATCCGACGCGCGATCGAAAATGCGTTCAGGCTTTCCGACCTTCCGTTTGCTGTGAAGACCATCACGCTCGATAGAGGCTCTGAGTTCAGTGACTTCAAAGGCATTGAAGAGGATCTTGGCGCCACCCTCTATTTTTGCGACCCTCACGCTCCTTGGCAGCGTGGCCTGAATGAGAGCACGAATGACATGCTCCGCTTCTTCTTTCCTAAAGGCTGTAACTTCCATGACATCTCGGACGAGGAGATCGCTCGGGTCGTCTCCATTATCAACGATCGAAAAAGTGTTGCACTTGACTTGACAATTTGCCGGGCGGGGGGAGAAAACGGCGGCCCTGCGGGCCGCCGCCGCTTTTTCCGCCGCCTTACGGCGACGGTATCAAAAAGCACCAAATGATAAAAATGAGGTTTTTCGACAAGCTGAGGGAGCGCAGCATCGGCTGCGCTCCCTATCGTCATATCGGAAGGTCGGATGCACGAGGCGTCAGGACAGGAGACGCCGCTTGCACGCGCCGAGATCGAGGGCATCGACCGTGCCGTCGGCCAGAAAGTCCGCGATCTTGTACTGCGTGGCATCGAAGGACGCCATGCCGTGGATGTACTTGGTCAGCAGCACGAGGTCGAGGACATCGAACGTGCCGTCATAGTTGAGGTCGCCCTCGACGAGGGTCTCCGGGATCGCGAGCGCGATGCGGTCGATCGAGGGACCGTAGGCCTGGTCATTGTAGAGACGGACGGTGTTCTTGCCCGCGGCCAGCTCCACCTCGACATCGACCGCGCGGATGCCCGTCCAGTCGCCGCGGTTGGCGTAGCAGCCGTCGAGCTTGGCAGCGAACTTGCCGTTGACATCGACCTTGAGGGAGCGCGGCTCGCCGGAGATGTAGTAGATCCGCAGGGTGTACTTGCCTGCCGTGTCCGCAGTCACGTTGTCGAAGGTCACGGCATTGTCTGCGCCGCCGCCGACATAGCCGACATACGCGCCGCCGGAGCTGTAGCGGCCGTCCTTGCCGTCGGTCACGGACGCGCGGCCGGAGAGCTTGGCATGCTCGGCCTCATAGCTGCGATAGTTGGAATAGGGCGTGGTCAGCTTCATGACGCCCGGGGTCAGCTTGATGACGCAGCCGCCGTTCGCGAGGAGGTCACGGGAGATGGTGTCCGCTGCCGTCAGTCCGTGGAGCTCTGTGACCACGAGGTCGGTGCCGTCCTTGTTGTCGGCGAAGATATAGGCATTGTACGTCCCCGCGCCGATGAGGTCGGAGAGGTGGATGTCCACCTTGCGTGCCTGGATGGTCGAAGCGCCGATGTACCAGTTTTGGCCATTGCGCCGCGCGGTGACGTTGAACTGCATCGGATAGCCGTCGAGCACGCGCAGCTCGTCCCATACGACTGGGACATCATTGAGCATCGGCAGCGCCGAGGAGCCCTCGTAGGTGTAGACAGAGTGGGCGAAATGCTGGATGCCGGACTCGATCGTGACCACGTCCGCGAGCGCGAAGCCCGCAGTCGCCTTGCTGTTGAAGACGGGCACGCCCGTGGGGGTGAAGTCTGCGGAGCCGACGACGTTTCGCGTGAAAGTATACGAGACGCGGTTCTCGAGCGAGGGGGAGGTGAACCACTTGTAATACTCCGAGCCGTTGACCGCCTCGTAGGAGATGACATGCGGATAGGTGCGGCTCTCACCGCGCGGGAGCGTGCAGCCATGGAAGAGCACCATCAGGTGATTTTTCGCCGCGATCTCGGCGCACAGGTGCATCTGGCGCATGGTCTCCTGCGTGTCGCTCTCGTAGTAATCGACCTTGACGCCCTTGACGCCGATGGCGCTGATCCGGGCGAACTCACGCGTGATGGTCGCCTCGTCGAGGAGCGAATAATAGGGATAGGCCGTGTGGCCCTGGCTGTCCTTGTACATCTCGTGGCCGGTGTTGTTGACGCCGTACCAGAGGTAGATGCCGATGCCGCGCTCTGCCGCGTAGGCGCACAGCTCCTTGAGCTTGGCCTCACTGTCGTCCCACATCGCCCATCCGAAGTCGATGCAGACATCGTTCCATCCGTTGGCCGCGGCAAAGTCGATGTAGTCCTTCTGCGTGTGGTACTCGACCGGGGAATCGCCGCCGGACGACCACCACGACCACGCCGCCTTGCCTGGCTCGATCCAGCTCGTGTCGCCGATCTTATTCTCGGGGTTGAGATTCAGGATGAGGTCGCTGTTGGCCATGCCGTTCAGGTCGTCCGCGATGATGACGGCGCGCCACGGCGTATGGAAGGCCTTGGAGAACGAGACGTCCTCCTCCTTGACGCCGAATTTCCACCGCAGCGCCCGGCTCCCGCCTGTCGTGCAGACGCATCCGGCGCAGTACGGGTCGTCCTCATTGAAGACGTTCGCCTCGCTGAGCAGCACCCAGCTATGCCCCGCCACATGCCCCGTGAACGGGCAGGAATAATCCGCCCAGGCGTCCGTGATCTTCTTGGTGGACAGCTCCACCATGTCCCATTCATAGGTCGCGTTCGGCCAGTTGCCCCAGAAGGTGCTGTTGTCCGGGAAGACGACCTCGCTGGCCTCCTCCTTGATCGCCGCGCCCTTGTTGACGCTGTAGCGGAAGCCCACGCCGTCGTCATACAGACGGAACGTCACGGTCAGGACGGTGCCGCCCTTCGACAGGGGGAAGCTCATCTCATTGTAGCAGTCGCGGAGGGAGCGGTGCTTGCCGTAGGGCATGGTGTAGGTCTCGTCGTGGGACGTGCGCACAGCGGACGGCGCATCGCCGGAGAAACCGCTCGACAGGTCCTCCGTCGTGGTCACGATGCCGAGCTGCGACGGCTCGATCACGACCTCGCCGGTGGCCTTCTCCACGGAATAATAGTACCGGCTCCCATCGGTCCAGATCTTGGTCACGAGGCGCCCGTCGGGTGACGTGGTCATGAGGTCGGGGATGCTGTGGATCTTGGCGCCCTTGAGGGTGACGGCGTCCTCCGGTTCGGTGACGGGCGCGCCCTCGGCGAGCGTATCGGCCTCGAAGGTGTATAGGAACGCCGGGTCGTTCGGGAGAGACTGCACCTCTGCGGCCGTCAGTGCGCGGCGGTAGAATGCCACATCATCGACCCGTGCGCGCAGGTCCTTGTCCGAATAGACGGAATGACCGACCGCATCATAGACATACGCCGCCAGCGTATCGCCCTCGAACAGGCTCGCGGCCGCGGCATCGGCAGTCTCGGCCGTATAGGACACGGCCGCGCCGTCGAGATAGTACGTCACACCGCCCGGCGCGTAGACGACCGTCAGCGTGTGCCAATCGGTATCCGGGGCGGCATCGAGGCTGAAGATGGCGCGATGCTTTTGGTCGTTCACGGTCGCGCTGCCCGTCCCGGCGAACACGCTCGCGCGGAAGACGGTCTTGTCCTTCACATCGACCGAGAGGTCGGGGGAATCATAGGACGGCGCACTGCCGGTGCCGAAGGGCACGGTCGCGAACTGGAAGAGGCGGGAATAGTCGGCCGTGTCGGCGGCGAGCATGACGGCCATGGAGAACGTGAAGCCGTCCGCGCCGCCTTCCTGGAAGAGGGGCGGCAGCTCGAGCCAGCCGGTGCCGAAGCCGTTGCCGGAGAGCGAGAGGACATCGGAGCCGCGGGCATCGTCATGGACGACAGCCGCGCCGCTCCCGCGCATCCGCGCGTCTCCCGTCTCGCTGCCCTGGCTCTGGACGACCGTCTTGGCCGCGGCCGCAGCCGGGACCGCCGGCACGGCACTTGCCGCCATCGCCGCTGTCAGGAGCGCGGCGGCCGTGCGCTGTATCATATCATGCATGGATCAGACCTTCTTTCTGCGTGTGGTGAGGGTATCGTCTACCATTTTCAGTATACTCGTTTTCAATGGCAGATCCAACCCATTTTTTGAATATTTGGTGGAGAAATATAAGGCTGTACGCACAAATGTGCGAGGGCGTCCCCCGCCGCTGTCCTTATCATAGCATGCGCACGCACGGATCGGCAATGATGTTTTGCCTCAAAAGGATGGCTTTTTGTGCCTTTCGTGGAGGTGTTGCATCTTCCGCGCTGGTATGCTATAATAGAAAGGGACGGTGCGCCGTCCTCCATATCCTAACAATGACAGATGATACGATGAGAAAGACGATCCTCCCCCTGCTTCTGGCGATCAGCATGCTGGGGATGACGGCCTGTGCCCACAGGCCCTCCATACCCGCCGAGACTGCCGCGGCATGACGTCCCGCGGGCAGACTGGAGGTGTGCCGATGTCCGAGATCTATGATACCTTCGCTTCGCTCTGTGCTGCGGTCATCCGCATCGCGGAGGACGCCTTCCGGCAGGAGACGGCGTCCGCCGTGCCGATGCTCTTTACGGAAGACGGCACCGTCCGGCAGCTCACGGAGGAGACGATCGATCGGGCGCTCCTTGACGCCCTCGATGCCCATATCGCCACGCTCACGCAGCGCCGGGACGGTCTGGCGATGATCGTCCTCCTCGAGCTGCTCGACTCGGCGCTCGCGGCGCTCCTTCGCCGCAAGGAGCGGGAGTTCCAGCAGATGCATTACTGCGTCGTCCTCAACCAGAACCGCGAGGCGACCGGGATCGGGCTCCTGCCGCGCTGCGGATGCATCTGGGAGCGCAAGCACCGGCTCTCCCACAGCTATGACCATTTGGACAATTTCCTGCACTATTTTCTCCTGCTCGAGAACGCCATCCTCGGCGAGCTCATCGACATCCACTATTTCCTCAGCGCGGAGACGTTCCCACATTTCCGCGAGAACAACGGCCTGCGCATCGCCGCCACCCCGCTCCGCTTAGCGCCCCATTATGTCTACGACTATTTCGAGGAGGACAGCATCGCTCGCTTCCGGATCGTCCACGACCCGCACCATGCAGAGGCAGACGATGCCCAGATCTGGGAGAAGATCTGCCAAGCAGCAGCCGCACAGACGGACATCATCGTCTTCCCCGAGATGGTCGGCACGCCACAGACTCCTGCGTCCATCGCCGCGCGTCTGCGTGCGCTCGATCCCAAGGAGCGGCAGCAGTTCCCCGGTATGACGATCCTGCCGTCCTATTTCCAGAACGGCCAGAACACCGCCGTCATCCTCGACCGCGAGGGACGCGTCATCTGCCGTCAGACCAAACAAAACCCTTTCCGCAAGGAGAAGGACGGCCAGCAATACCTTGAGACCATCAAGATCGACCGCGTCGTCAACATCTTCCACTACGAGGGGATCGGCCACTTCGCCGTGCTCATCTGCAAGGACATGCTGACCACGCACTACCTCGAGCAGATCATGCGCTGCTTCAAGCTCACGCTCCTCTTCGTGCCGTCCAATTCCACCGGCTCCTACGACTTCCGGCAGTCCTTCGACGTCTGCGCGCACGATGACTGCAATGTCGTCTGGATCAACACCTGCGCCGCGCTCGTCCCCGGCAAGGAGGAGAATTTCGAGAACATCGGCCACGTCCGCAAGCGGATCGGGCGGCGCGATGACGATTCTCAGCGGCTCACCAAAATGCCGATCTGTCCCGGCGCTTTTCAGGGCGAATGTGCCGGAGACTGCCTATTTTTCGAGACCATCAAGGGGGTATAGCCATGCAGTACAAGGGCATCCACAAGATCCATCAGGGCGCGTTCCTCACACGCTACGACATCGACTACGAGACCCAGTCGGGCCTCCTGAAGCGCTACGAGATGATCAGCCGCGACCCGTCTGTCGACAGCCTCGAGGCGCTCCGCGGCCATGCGGCGGACGCCGTCGTGCTGATCGTGACTGACACGACCGGCGAGCGGCTCCTCCTCGGGCGGGAGTTCCGCATGGCCGTCGGGGACTGGGTCTACAACTTCCCCGCCGGCCTGATCGACCCCGGCGAGACGCCCGTGGAGGCCGCCGCCCGCGAGCTGCGCGAGGAGACCGGCCTGCGCCTCGTGCGCATCCGCGAGCAGTGGGCGCCGAGCTATTCGGCGGTCGGCTTCTCGAACGAGCGCACGATCGTGATCGTCGGCGAGGCCGCGGGCGAGATCGTCGGCAGCGACTCCGAGATGGAGGAGATCGCTCCCCGCTGGGTGACACGCCCCGCGCTCCGGCAGCTCCTGCAGGACGCCCCCTTCGCCGCAAGGACACAGGCCTACTGCATGCTCTGGTCTCAAGGCGCATAGACCACAAAAAAGACGCTCTGCCGCACTTGGCAGAGCGTCTTCGTCATGTACTCGATGTGGATGCAGGAGCGGTCAGTTGGCGCTGTAGAAGGTGAATACGGGACCGTCGGCGATGTGCTCCTCCAGAAGGATGCTCGTTACAAATACTGCCTTTTCATGATGATCTTGCTCCTTACTGTCATCGTTTCCCGGCATTCATTGGTCTTGTGTGCTTTGAGGCGTTGGGTCAGGGGGATGCCGAGAATGCAAATAGGCACGCCCGCGCGGGACGTGCCTTTTTTCATATCCAGGTCTTGTCGGTCTTACTTCACGAGGCTGAACACATCACCGTCAGCGGCGCCCTCCTGGTAGTCGTTCCAGATGACGCTGTTGAAATGGAAGGTGAGCTTGCCGGAGCCGTATCCATACTCGATGGCATCGGTGAGGATGGAGCCGTCAGCGTTGTAGGCAACGTGCTCCTTGGTGCAGTCGGTGTACTCCACGATCACGCAGTCACCGATCGCCGAGGCCGGGCCGGACATCGTCCAAGTAGCGGCATCGTAGACGCTGCCCGCCCAGGTGATCTTGACGGTCGCGGCGTCGCTTCCCTTGCAGGAGACGGTCATCATCGCGCGGCCGTTGCTGTAGGTGCCTACGTAGTTCATGATCGCGTTCTGGGCAGGTGCCGGAGCGGGTGCAGGAGCCGGAGCAGGTGCCGGGGCCGGAGCAGGAGCAGGGGCGAGGGTGGTCTGGACGGGGGCAGGTGCCGGAGCCGGGGCAAGGGTGGTCTGTACGGGCGCAGGTGCCGGAGCCGGGGCAAGGGTGGTCTGTACGGGCGCGGGCGCCGTAGCGGGGGCGAGGGTGGTCTGCGTCGGGCAGGGCGGATTCGGGAGCGTGGCCTCAGTGGTCGCCGCGGGTTTGGTCGTGGTCGCGGCGGCAGTCGTGGCGGCGGGCTTGGCGGCGGTGGCGACCGTGGTGGTCACGGTCTTCACAGGCGCAGCGGCCGTGGTGACGATCGGGGCGGCGGTGGTCACGATGGGCGCGGGTGTCTCGACAGCCGCGGTCTCGATGACTGCCTCGGTCGTCAGGACGATGGCCTCGGTGGTCGCCTCCTCCGTGGCCGCGATGGTCGCGGCCTGTGCGGACGGTGCGGTCTGGACGGCCGCGATCGGGGCGGGGGCCGCCTCGTTCTTGGTGCTGCTGCAGCCGGTCATTGCCAGAGATGCTGCCAGAAGGATGCCTGCTACGATAACTGCCTTTTTCATGATGATTCTCTCCTTATTCGTGTTATTTGATCTTCATTTTCTTCAGGGCTCTGTGTCCCTTGCTGTGTCTATATCATACCACGAAAACGTTTTCAGTTCAATATGCAGATGTCCCACAGACTGTCGCCAAAGCTACGATCGCGCGGGAGTCTGTCGCTTAGTCGACAGGAGCGGCAAAAACTGTCTGCGGCGCTCCAGTGCAGAGGACATGACGAAACGGCCTCGCCGGGGAGGGAGGCCGCAGACAGATCAGTAAAGGAAGGTGAACGGGATGAGGAACGACAGAGGCGGCGCTGTGAGCGTGTCCTCACTCGCCTCGACGGACGGGCACGGCGCAGGCGTCATGCCATCCTCGCAGCGGATCACCTCGACGGTCGGGCACGGTGCAGGCGTCATGCCATCCTCGCAGTGGATCGCCTCGACGGTCGGGCACGGTGCAGGCGTCATGCCATCCTCGCAGCGGATCGCCTCGACGGTCGGACACGGCGCGGGCGTCATGCCATCCTCGCAGTGGATCACGTTGTCGGACGAGGACGGAGCGGTCGCCATCGCATCCTCGATGATGGGGATCACCACTGTACATGCGGGCGTCTGGGCGGTCGGGCACGGCGCAGGCGTCATGCCGACCTCGCAGTAGACCGGCTCAGGGGCCGGGGGCGGTGCGGGCGTTTCCTCGATGACAGGTGCCGTTACCGCTGCTTCGGCGACCGGGCACGGTGCGGGCGTGAGCGTTTCCTCGAGAACAGGCGTCGTCACCGTGATCGAAGGCGTCTCGAAGGTCGGACACGGCGGGGTCGGCAAGGTCGCGAGCATGAAAGGTGCAGGAGCCGGCGTGTCCGTGATGAGGAACGGCGCAGGCGGTGCCTCGAGCGTGGTCACATCCAAGATCGGCTGGGCGGTCTGGATGGGCGCCGACGTGGGGAACGCCGCATAGCATTCTCTCGCGAGCCGCGTCCGATAGGCGATCACGGCGTCGGACTTGTCTCTTGGATTCTCGAATTGGATGGTCACGGCACGCGCCGCCTCTTCCAGTGTGATGCTCGTCGAGCAGAGCTTCTGATACAGACCGCTGAAGTCCTGCTTCAGCTCCTGGAGCGCGAACATCATCTGCATCTGTCCATCACCGATGGAGGTGCCGTTTGTTCTTGCAAAGGTGAGCAGCTTCGCCTTGCGACTCGCACTCGTCCATTGAGCAACGCCATACCCCACAGAATCCGTCGCAAAATCGCGATATTCTCCAGAGTCCACCCGATCTGTATAGACCAGGTCGGAGCCAACGCGCGACTCGAAGGTGTTTTGGACGTTGGTCGGGATAAAGGCGCTCTCTGCTTCAAAAGAGCCGAGCAGTGCGGCGATCCCGACATCCGAGAGGCCTCTCTGATGATAAAACTCGTACATCTCGGTCACACGGAGCGCACCGGGCGTGTAGCTGGTGGATGCGGCGGCCGCCGTCATGAGAGACGGGTGCGTCTTCGGCACGGTCGGCACGGCGGTGAGCAGGATCGCAGCTACGACGATCTGCATGATCTTGGCTTTTCCTTTCGCTTTCACGGATGATGACCTCCTTTTGAGTGTAATAAACAGAACGTGGCTGCAAGAGCGCGCACGCGATGGGAACAGGGACGGTATCGCCATCCTGCTCGCCTCGCCGCGCAGCCTCTCAGCAGCCACGTTCTGCGTTTTCCTATGTCGCTCCCAGCTCCTGCCCTGAGAGGTGCTCACGTCTGAGCACCGACAGGGGCGGGGGCATTTTTTCGTTTCTCTTGACCCATCTGTCAAGATCTATCCAACGATCTCATTCAAATATTTCGTTCAGTTTCTCTTTTTCATGTTAGATCTAGCATGATGCACAGCTTTCACACTTGTGCCACAGCGATCTGCCCAGGATCATGTGTGCTGCCGCGAGCATATCACTTTGGTCGACCCGATCGATATGATATATGGCCTCCCTACCTGATCGACACGCACACTGAGCTACGGATCACGACCGTGACTCGTACCGTTATCAGGAAGGAGAATCACGATGGGAAACTTCTCTAAGCACATTTACCCGGGCCTGTCGATCCAGGGCATCCTGTACGATCATGATGAGATGATTCGTTTGAGCCACCTCATCGTACCTACCAGAGTGATGGAGGTCAATTCGATACTCGTGCCGATCGACAGAAACGCCCCCTCGACCTGGCCGATACCCCCTATCGGTCAAAACTGCAAGTACGCCAGCGGCATCTTCAACGGAGTGCGTAGTGTGCCCCAGAAAGATGTCGAGCTCTTCTATACTGGAATCAAAGAGGGCAAGACGTACAATGTCCACACGATCGACACGATCGCTGAGATGCTGGGGAGCACGCTCAGCGAAAAGTACCGCACTGAGCTTATCATCAGAACGAAAGGGCGTGTTTGCAATGACCCAGTATTGACGCACTTCGTCCCCGAATTGCAGAAGCAGCTTCTGGATCTCCTTGCGCAGCAGACTGTTCTGCACAGGGACGAGTGTAACGGATCAGGATGTCCTCTGGGGGTATCAGCCTTCTACTTGGGCTGCATCCAGACCTCCTTTACGATGTATAATCTTCATGATCGTAATACTAAGAAGGACATCTCTATTTATGATATGGAACAGACGCGAGCGACGAGAGTAAAACAGATCATGAAAGCGACCAACTCGCTTTACCATGCTCTGTTTGGCTATCCGCAGTTCGACCCGGCCTTGCTCGAGAAGATCGGCGCCGAACAGATGGCCACGGATCTGCTCTTTCAAACGATCCACCGCTTTTAAAAAGCGGACTCCGTCAAACACTGAGTCGGCACCTGCCGACTCTTAGAAAGGACATACTTTCAAACATGAACGCGAAAACGCAGACCAACGATCTGATCAGTGGGAGCGGATGACGTTTGCTTTGACCTACCGGCGTGCCCGCCGTGCATGTGTCGGCCGGCGGGAGAACGCCTTGTGAAGTCATGAGCAAACAAAGCAGTCCTAACGTAAAGGAGGAAAGCATGAGTATCAAGATGGAGTTAGAATGCCTGCATGCGTATAGGGAGACCTCGATAGTACCGATCAGACGTAAGAACTACGCCTGGATCAATGCGATCGCGTATGCGCTCATCGATCTCATCATACCGATCTCTCCCCGGAAAAAGCGTTCCAATGTTTATGTAGACGAGATCACCGTCCGTCCCCTGGCCCGTACAGAGCGTTTGTATCTCAGGATACCTAGCACACGGCGGGAGAGGCTGACCTCGGTCCCATTCACATCTCAGACCACTGTAGCACTGTTCCGCAAGATGCAAACGAGCAGTCTGAACAGGCTCCGCGACGTTTTGCAGCTTTTGGCGACATGCCGGCTAGAGATCGAGCATCTCGCATCTCCACAAAGGAGCGGCGCATATCCATTGCCTGATATCCGGTGGCAGGAGCGATCGATCGAGAGGCGGAGGCTGATGTATTACCAAGATACTGCTGAAAAGGCTTCCACATACCTCATCCAGAATAGCGTGTCCCATTACCTCTTCCATCAATCGCCAACAGAAGGTACGCGTCAAGATCTGCCACTAGAGAGGATCAACACTGCGTTCTATCATTATGGAGAGCAAGTGATCCAGCTAGAGGTGATCCGAGAGATGCAGCGGCAGCAGCTAGAACGTGTCGAGCGGCTGCAAAGCCTGCCCGCACCCGCTACCGATCCTAGCCAGCTATCGGAATGGAAGGAAGAGGCGGAAGAGTTCTATACTGAGAGGCTCCAAGCGCAGGAGAATGTGCTCGAGAAGTTGACAAAGGATCTATCACAGCAGCTAGAGCGATATACCGTTCGTTCTGCGTGATGCGCATGGATCGTTGCGCGGATCCTGACCGACACAACATGTGATCGGGAGCTCATACGATCCAAATCACTCATTCTTATCATTCTTAACGGTCTATCCATTTGTGGGGCAACAGTTCGTGCGATCGCTATTTTGCGAAAGGCAGCGACCGAGCGATGTGAAAGTCATATTCTTATTGGGATGTGTTGCGTGCGATAGGATCAGTTTTTCAAGCTGATCTGACGAGCTCGATCATTCGTTTTTCAAAACAGACCTCGACAGAACGTTCTCATCTGGTCTTCCTGGGGATGATCATGTAAAGATCCCTTGGTTTTTCAGAAAACAGTCTTATTATTGGATCGTTCCAGATCGAGAGAAGCTTTATTGTGATCGGATCTGGGAAAAACAATGATCATTCAAGGTCAAAATAACGATCGTTGGAAAAGAAATATCATGAAAAGTGCAGGAGAATCATTCTTTATCTCTTGGGATACTTGATCATGATCCGTGTTTCTGTAACAACTTTTATTTTAAGATCTTTGCTCGATGGAAAACTGTTGATGTGGTGGATGAGTTGGTGACGATGGAACGATCACTCGATCTGGTATCTAGGTGATATCCATGCAAAAAAAGCCTTGATATCGAAGAAAAATGGTCTTATGATGGATCGTTCCAGATCAAAAGAGATTCGATAAAAACTGAATCCTTAAAAACAATGATCATTTGTTATCAAGAAAGATCGTTGGAAAAGAAATGATAAGAAATAAAGAAAACGGATTCTTGGATCCTTTGGTCTATCCAGATCATGATCCCTGTTTTCGTGACGTTCATTTTTTCCAAGATCGATCGGATAACATTCAAAAATGATCGCAAAACAGTTCGTTTCCGAATCCTTTCCTGAAAAACAGGAGGTGGTCTTATCGCGTAGCATTCGTTGATCGAATTAAAAAGAATTGTGAAATGTTCGACACCATGAATAAAAAAGGATGATCACATCGAGGAGGCATACGCCTTATGAATGATCCATGAGATATGAATCGATCAAGATCGCTATGAACATCCACATCGCCGCCTCTGCGGCAACATGATACACCCTCCCGGCGTGATCTCCGTCGGGAGGGCGTTATCGTTGCAGAAATACGGCCGCGTTCCTTACCACACTTGCATTCTCTTTCAAGTTGTGGTATACTTGTAGAATAAAACAAGTCCGCCGTCTCAGCACGGCCTGTCCCCGCGCGCGAAGATCTAAGAAAGGAGTTGCTATGCAGAACATCGTCATCGAAAAAGTCGAAAAAGATACAGCGCTCCATGCCGCGCTGACCGCGTTCGTGGAGGCATCCTCGTGGGACGAGGTGAAGGATCACACGAGCCGGCTCCTCCGCGAATGGGCGTTCACCGGATGGGAGACGCCCTTTGCCGCTGTCGCAGACGGTCAGACCGTCGGGATGGCGACCCTCATGCAGACGGACTATTACCCGCTCCCGGAGCTCTGCCCATGAATCTCGACCCTCTTCGTCACCGAGGCATTCCGCGGGCAGGGCATCTGCGGTGAGCTGATCGCGGCCGCGGAGCGCTATGCGAAGTCGCTCGGCTTTGAAAAGGCCTATATCCCGACGTCGATCATCGGTCTTTATGAACGGTACGGCTATGTGTATGTCAAGGACATCGTCAACTACGGCGGCGAGACCGACCGGCTCTATGCCAAGCCGCTCTGACCCGCCACGACCACACAAAGGAGGTACGCCCATGCTCCCAGTACAAACTCCCGCTCCCCTCTTCACCCTCCCCGACCAGAACGGCACGCCCCGCAGTCTCGCCGACTACCGCGGCAAGAGGGTGATCCTCTATTTCTACCCGAAGGACATGACCGCCGGGTGCAGCGCACAGGCGTGCAGCTTCGGCGCGCTGTATCCGCAGTTCCAGGAGAAGGGCGCCGTCATCCTCGGTGTCAGCAAGGACAGTGTGGCCTCGCACAAGAAGTTCGAGGAGAAGTACGGTCTGCCGTTCCTGCTGCTGTCCGACCCGGCGCTGGAGGTGATCCAGGCGTATGGCGTCTGGAAGGAGAAAAAGCGCTACGGCAAGGTCTCCATGGGCGTCGTCCGCACGACCTATCTCATCGACGAGAACGGCATCATCGTCCAGGCGTTCGACAAGGTCAAGGCCAAGGAGAACGCCGCACAAATGCTCGAGACACTGACTTGACCTCACAGGAGGTGACATCATGATCTTTTACTTTTCCTCGACCGGGAACTGTCAGTATGTGGCCGAGCGGATCGCGGCGGCGACCGGCGACCGTGCCGTCTCCATGCTCGACTGTCTCAAACGGAAGGCGCTGTCCTTCCCGGACTGCGAGCAGCTCGGCATCGTGGTCCCGACCTATGCCTGGGGACTGCCGGACATCGTCGACCTGTTCCTGAAGCGCGTGCAGATCCGCGCCCGCTATGCGTTCTTTGTCGTGACCTACGGCACCACGCCCGGGAACACGCTCTATTTCGCAGAGACGTACCTGCGGCGGCGCTTCGACATCGCCTTCAGCCTCCAGATGCCGGACAACTTCACGCCCTGGTTCGACCTCTCCGCCCCCGAGAAGGTCGCCGCCCAGAATGCCGCCGCGGACGTCCGCCTCGATGCCATCATCCGCCAGATCACCGCGCGGGAGACGGGCCATTTCATGCAGCGTGTCCCGCCGCAGTTCACGAGTCTCTTCCACAAGATGGCCTACGACTGGCTCCGGCAGACGTCCAACCTCCGTGTCGAGGAGACCTGCATCGGCTGCGGGCTCTGCGCCAAGCGCTGCCCCGTCCACGCCATCGAGATGCGCGGCGGACGGCCGGTCTGGGTCAAGGACAAATGTACGATGTGCCTCGGATGCCTGCATCGCTGTCCCAAATTCGCGATCGTTTATGGCCGGTCTCCCGAGCACGGGCAATACCGACATCCGTAAGTCCGTGCCGTATACCACAGGTATACTTGACATCTCCGCCGGCCTGTGCTATAATAAGACCATCAGCTCGGGGGAACGCCCCCAAAACAACGATAGAAAGGATGAGAAAGATGACCACGATCAAGAACGCGCTCCGGCAGTATGTCTTTTTTGCACAGCAGTTCCAGTTTCGCTTTTTTCGCCAGTGGCAAGAGAAGCGCTTTATCGTGCTGCACCCAAGGCATACACGCGTTCGTTCGGCTCGCCCCATCGGGTGAGGCCAGGTCGTGATCTGTTTTTCGGATCATCGTCGGATAGAACGGGACCGTCTGGGTGCAGCTGCACGCAGACGGTCTTTTTACATCTATCCGGAAAGGTGGTCCTCCCCATGACGACAGTCGTCCCCATGATCGACATGACCGCGACCGGCGCGAACATCCGCGCGCTGATCCGCTCCAAAGGCCTCAGAGTCACAGATGTACAGCATATCTGCGGCTTCAACACGCCGCAGGCCATCTTCAAATGGATGCGCGGCGACGCGCTCCCCTCGATCGACAACCTCGTGATCCTCGCGCATGTGCTCGAGGTCACGGTCGACGAGATCCTCGTCCTCCGCTGACGCCGCGTCGGGAGGACGCATAGGAGGATCGTCCAATGGAAGGACAGCGGTCTCCAACACCGCCGATCACAGTTCGACCCTGTGTCCTCCTGCCAAATGCCTCCGTAGCTCAGCCGGTAGAGCGCAGGTCTGAAGAGCCTGGCGCCGCAAGTTCGACCCTTGCCGGAGGCACCACTTCCGCTTCGTCTAATGGTAGGACGTCTGCTTCTGACGCAGATGATGGGAGTTCGACTCTCTCAGCGGGAACCAACAGAAAAACCACGACGCCCCGGACATGTGCCGGGGCGCCGTGGCTGAAGATCATGCACGAAGATGCAATGATATTGTCGTCATTTTGGGGAAACAAGGTCCGCTCAGGACTTCTTCTTGAGGGTGAAGGCAGCGGCTGCGCCTGCGGTCGCCACACCTGCAAGGAGGAGCGCCGGGAAGCTGTCGCCGGTCTTGGGGGAGTCAGCGGCGTTCTTGTTGCCGGACTTGGCAGCCTTGGTGGTCGTCGCGGCGGCCTTGGTGGTGCCGGTGGTAGCGGAAGCGGCGGCGGCATTGGTAGCGGCTGCGGCCTTCGTGGTCGCTGCAGCCATCGTGGTCGCTACGGGCTTCGTGGTCACTGCGGTCTTCGTGGTCGCTGCGGTCGCAGCAGACGTGGTGGGGGCAGCAGTGGTCCCTACCTGTGTAGTAGTCCCTACCTGTGCGGTGGTCTCGACCTGTGCGGTCGTCTCGACCTGTGCGGTGGTCTCGACCTGTGCGGTGGTCTCGACCTGTGCGGTCGTCTCTACCTGTGCAGTGGTCTCGATCAGGTCAGGCACCTCATCGAACACAGTAACGGCGGACGTCTCGTCGAGGATGGCGTCGGCCTCCTCGCCGCGCGCGGAAACAGTGCCTGCCATCGCGATCGAAGCGGTCAGGAGGATGGCGGCGATGAACGAAACAGTCTTTTTCATGATAATGATCTCCCTTTCAATGTGTAGCTTATCCATTTCCTTCGTGTCAATGATGTCTATCACCCATGCTGTATCTCTATGATACCACAAACGCTCACATAATTCAAGTGTCGATCTTGCCACGATTTGTCGTATAAGCAACAGATCGTGGCGCATTTGTCGTTTAAGCTACATTTGACAAGCAGATCGTAGCCGATCATATATACCGCAGGAGACACATATGCTTCAAAAACGCGATCCCGCCTCTTGGTCGGGACGTGACAAGAGAAAGCAGGTGTGATCATGAGAACGACTGTAAAAGGGATGCTCGTCCGGATCGCGGCGACGGCGGCGGTGGTCGGCGGGGTGATCGGGGCATCCGTCTGGCTCACGGACAAGAGCGAACGCCTTGCCGCCCCCGCGAGCACCGGCCTCCCCTCCCGCCCCGTGATCGTCCTCGACGCGGGACACGGCGGCATGGACGGCGGCTGCGTCTCCGAGACGGGCGACGTGGAGAAGGACATCGACCTGGCCGTGCTGCTCGACCTGCGCGAGCTGCTGCGGGCGTCCGGCTATGAGGTGCTCGTCACGCGCGACACGGACACCTCGATCCATGACGAGGGCGTCGAGGGCATCGCCGCGCAGAAGCTCTCGGACATGGACAATCGCCTCGCGCTCTTCAATTCCGTGGACGGCGCGGTCTGCCTGTCCATCCACATGAACCACTTCACCGACCCCAAGTACAGCGGCGCGCAGATGTTCTATTCCGAGACGAACAAGCGCAGCGCTGCCCTCGCGCAGACCCTCCAGACGCAGTTCGTCACCTTCCTGCAGCCGGAGAACAGGCGCGAG
The DNA here is from genome assembly GCA_902762785.1 of uncultured Ruminococcus sp. Taxonomy (GTDB): domain Bacteria; phylum Bacillota; class Clostridia; order Oscillospirales; family Ruminococcaceae; genus UBA3855. Next base: position 17,238 of record CACWPL010000014.1, read on the forward strand.
ACCAAGCTCGTCGGGAAGGAGCTCTTCCTGTGCTACTACAGCGAGAATCCCACCGTCATGGCCGAATGTGGCTTTCTCTCGAACCCCGAGGAGGCCGCGCTCCTCGTCACAGAGGACTACCAGCAGAAGGTCGCCTTCACGCTCTACGCCGGGCTCGTGCAGTTCTGCGCCGGATGATCTTCGGCAAGATCACCAGATCCGCCGTGCGCTCTTTCATCAACATGCTATCTTTATCGTTTACTGTTGACTTTTTTTGTGGGATGTGCTATAATACATGCTAGAGGAATTGGGTCCTGTACAGAAAGAAACAGAAGTTTTGAAGGACGTCGGCGCTTGGCCGACAGGAAGGCAGGATCATCATGAGAAACGAGAAGAGTAAGAAAAACAGCGATACATCGCGAAAAGCATCCAAACGGATCCGCCGCCGGCTCATCGCCGGGGCAGCAGCGGGCGCCATGCTCCTGATGCAGAGCGGGATCCTCCCCGTGCGCGCCGCACAGACGCCGGACTTCTCCGTCCTCGGCGCCGTCGGCACGCTCACAGCACAGCAGACGCAGGAGGCCGCGGCCATCATCTACAAGGGCCTCGCCGCCCATGCGGATGAGGTCGACTTCAGCGGCATGACGACCAAGGTCGCCGTGTCCAACGACACCTTCCAGGATCTGCTGACCGTCTATGCCACCGTCATCGACGGCTGGGACGTGGGGCTCCTGGGCTACAAGCGCTCGGCGAACTTCGGTCTCGCCTCGAGCCGCCGCAGCGGGACCTATGTCTCCGGCATGACGCTGACCTATATCGTGGACGATGCCGATTATGACGCGGAATATGCCCGCACCGCCGCCGCCGTGGATGCCATCGCAGAGACGGTGGACCCGAGCTGGTCGGATGTCGAGAAAGCGCTCTATCTCCACGAATATCTGGCCATCCACTTCGACTATGACCATGACTACGATTCCTATGCGGACGACTTCGAGACGGAGTCCTGTCATTCGCCCTACGGCCTCTTCCTGCGCGGGAAGGGCGTCTGCGAGGCCTATACCTCGCTCTATGGCATCCTGCTGCGCAAGGTCGGGATCGAGTCGCTGCCCGTTTTGAGCCTGACGCTCGGGCATACCTGGAATCTCGTGAACATCGGCGATTCCTGGTATCATGTCGACGTCACCTGGGACGACGCCAATGATGCCCACGCCGGGTACATCGGCCATTCGTACTTCATGAAGAGCTCGGCGTACATGACCGCCCATTCCCACGAGGCCTCCGACTGGGAGATGATCACCGGCGCGGCGGTCGACGAAGCTGCCGTCGCCTCCGATCTCGACGAGGGATTCTGGTGCGACACCCATTCCACGATCACCCCCTATCAGGGCGGCTGGGTCGCGATCGAGGCCGACGAGTCCCACAAGACGACCGGCTGGTTCCGTCACTATCTCTATGACGCCGCCACCGGCACGGCGACATCCACGGACATCCATTCGCTCGATGCCACCTGGTATGTCAGCGGCGACCCCGCACATTATTATGTGGGGACGTACATCGTCCCGAGCGCGGTCGGCGAGGTGCTGTACTATACCGCCCCGCAGAGCATCTATGCCTATGTCGGCGGCGAGGTGTACTGGCTCTATGACCTCACGGACGAGCAGAAGGCCTATGGCGACATCTATGGCATGTATACCGAGGACGGCATGATGTACATCGACATCTCCCCCTCCCCGACGGCCGCGAGCACGCGCTTTTCCATCCCGCTGACCGATCTGCGTCCGAATGTCACGGACGTAGAGACGACCACTGAGATGACGACCACGACTGAGGCGACGACCACCACCACCGAAGCCACCACGTCCACCACCGAGGCCACGACGACCACGACCGAGGCCACGACGACCACGACCGAGGCGACCACGTCCACGACCGAGGCGACCACGTCCACGACCGAGGCCACCACGTCCACCACCGAGGCGACCACGTCCACCACCGAGGCCACGACCACCACCACCGAGGCGACGACCGAGTCGCCCACCGAGCCCCCCGCTCCCGTCCTGGAGGACGGCGACTTCGACGGGGACGGCATCATCGGCGTGACGGACGTGATCTGGCTCACGCGCTGTCTGCACGGCATCTCGCCGATCAGTGCAGAGCAAGCTGACCGCATGGACCTCTACACGGACGGCTCGATCGACGTCTTCGACCTGGCGATGCTCAAGCGCATCGTGGTCGGCCGGTGACATCTCATCAGCATGACAAAAGCCCTGAACTGCACAGTTCAGGGCTTTTTTACGGGGCATCAGCGCCCCTTGAAGATCACGATCGGGATGGGCGGGCAGTTCTGCCGATTGACGAAGGGCATCTCCACGACCGTGTAGCGGTCGCTGTCGAGGGTCGGGAGCCAGGCAAGGAGGGCGTCGCGCTCCTCGAAGCCGGTCTCGCGGCCGTAGTACAGGATCAAAGTCATGATGCCGTCGCCGCGCAGGAGGTCGAGACCCTGCGTGATGGCTCGGATGCTGGTGTCCGGGCGGGTGAAGATGTTGTGGTCGCCGCCGGGGAGCCAGCCGAAATTGAAGGTGATCGCCGAGACCGTCCCGGGGACGGCGTGCTGCGCCATCTCGCTGTGGCTCGCGTGGAGCACGGTGCAGCGGTCGGCGACGCCGTTTTGCTCCAGGAGGGCACGCGTGCTCTCCACGGCCGCAGCCTGGATGTCGAAAGCGGTGACGTGTCCTGTCTCACCGACCAGACCTGCCAAAAACAGCGTATCCTTGCCGCGTCCGGCTGTGGCGTCGATGCAGAGGTCGCCGGGGCGGACATGCTCCTCGAGCACACGGTGGATGATCTGGAGGGCGGAAAAATGCTTGCGCGGATCCATCTCAATACTTCCGGATGATGACGCCGTCGTTCTTCCAGATGCTCTCCGACGGCACGACGCCGCGCACGCAGCTCGTGGGATAGATGTTGGAGTTCGAGCCGATGATCGTGCCCGGGTTGAGGACGCTGTTGCAGCCGACCTCGACGAAGTCGCCGAGCATCGCGCCGATCTTCTTCATGCCAGTCTCGATGAGCTCGCCGCCCGCACGGATGACGACGTTCTTCTTGTCGGACTTGACGTTCGAGGTGATGGAGCCGGCGCCCATGTGGGAGAAATAGCCAAGGATGCTGTCGCCGACGTAGTTATAGTGCGGAGTCTGGACATGGTCGAAGAGGATGACGTTCTTGAGCTCCACGGAGTTGCCGACCACGCAGTCCGCGCCGACGAGCGCACTGCCGCGGATGAAGGCACAGTGCCGCACCTCCGTGCGCGGCCCGATGATGCAGGGCGCGCCCAGATAGGCCGAGGGGAACACGGTGGCCGTCTTGTGGACCCAGACATGCTCGCTCACGCAGTCGTACTCATTCGGGTCGAGCGTCTCACCGAGGGCGACGATCATGTCCTTGATGCCTGGGAGCGCCTCCCAGGGGTACTTGAAGCCGCGCAGATAGTCGGCAGCCAGCGTGTGCTCGAGGTCAAACAGCGCTTGGATGGTCAGTTCTTCCATGATACGGTCCTTCCCTGCTGCATGCGGCAGCATCGTTTTTTGGTCACAGCGGACAGATAAAAGAAAAAGCCCGCTGACACAGCAGGCCTAGTCCCGTTGGATGCAGAGCAAAAGAAAACACGCTCCCCACCTATTCTAGCGTGGAAAGCGTGTTTGCAGAGGCGCCAGCCGGATTTGAACCGGCGATCATGGTGTTGCAGACCAACGCCTTACCACTTGGCTATAGCGCCATATTGGAGCGGATTACGAGGCTCGAACTCGCTACCTCCACCTTGGCAAGGTGGCGCTCTACCAGATGAGCTAAATCCGCAAAAGCGACCCAGATGAGGCTCGAACTCACGACCTCCGCCGTGACAGGGCGGCGCTCTAACCAACTGAGCTACTGGGCCATTGGTGGAAACTATAGGGCTCGAACCTATGACCCTCTGCTTGTAAGGCAGATGCTCTCCCAGCTGAGCTAAGCTTCCATCCGTTGTCGTCATCCCTGACGACTTGTTTATTATACCACATCTTCGCGAGATCGTCAAGGGGTTTTTTCAAATTTTTTCAAAAAATCTTTGCCGGCTCGCCGAACTGACGAAAAGCAGCGGATACTGTCGCAAAAATGATCTCCATGCGTCTCCCCGCTCCACGCATCGTGCCCCGCTCCACCTTGGGAACGGGGCATATCAAAAGGAGAAATGAAGAAGATAATGGAGCTGTCGATGTTAGAGGGACTGGCCGTCCTGGGTGTCGATGCCGTAGCCCTGCGGGAGCGCCTCCTGCGTGGAGCCGTCCTGGCCAAAGACCTGACCGCCTCTGCCGCGGCCGTAGGACTGTCCGTCCTGCGGGTAGCCGGTCTGGCCATCCTGTGCGGCACCGTCCTGTGTGAAGTCACGACCGTAGCCCTGTGCAAAGCCGTCCTGCGGATAGCCGGACTGGCCATCCTGTGCGTAGCCCTGGCCGCCGAAGCCCATGCCGCCGCGGCCGCCGAAGCCGCCCATACCGCCGCCCATCATCGAGGCAGGGATCTCGTCGACCTCGGTGCCGTTGATGATGATGGTGCCGCCGTTGAACTCGGCTGTGCGGTCATAGTCGAAGGAGGAGGTCGGCGCGGTGATGTCGATGGTGCCGCCGTTGACGTAGACGCTGCCGTTGGAGTCGATCGCGTCGGTGTCGCCCTGGCCCATCTGGATGGTGACGCTGCCGCCGTTGATCTCGACGGCCGTCTCGACCGTCGTGGTGGACGCGGCGGCGTTGATGCCATCATCGGTCGCGGCGATGGCGATGGTGCCGTCGTTGATCTGGACATAGGTGGCCTCGAGGCCCTCGGGGGCGGTGATCGTGAAGGTGCCGCCGTCGATCTGGAGGACGGTGGTCGCCTGGACGCCGTCGCTGCCGGCCTGGATCTGGAAGGTGCCGTCCGTGATGAGGATGGCGCCCTCGCCCTCATCGTTCTCACAGTGCATGGCGTCCTTGTCGGTGGTGATGGTAAAGCTGCCGCCGCAGATGGAGATGCTGTCGTTCGCCTCGAGGGCGTCCGCGGCGCAGGTGATGGTATAGGTACCGCCCGTGACCTTGAGGTCGTCCTTGGTGGTGACGCCGTTATCGGTGGAGCTGATCGTCAGGGAGCCGGTGCCATTGAGCACGAGGTCGGACTTTGAGAAGATCACGGCGTCCGTGTTGTTCTCACCGTCGGCGGTGAAGGTGCCGGTGACAGAGAGCGTGTTGTCCGCGGCGCTGGTCACGAAGACCTTGTCGGCGCTCTTGACATAGATCGCAGGAGCAGCGGCGTTCGTGATGCTCACACCGTCGAGCACGAGCTGGACCTTATCGCTGTCAGCCGCCTCGATGAGGACGGTGCAGTCGGTCGCCGTACCGCTGAGGACGTAGACGCCCTCGCTCGTGATGGTCAGGGTATGGCCGCTCTCGGCGGTGAGGTACTGTGCCGCAGAGAGATCGGCGGTCTGGGTGAGGTCACGCTCGGTGAAGAGGGACGTGCTGTCGATCATGCCGGATGCGTTGCCGGTGAAGGCCGTCGTCACGACGGCTGCGCTGTTCACAGCGGAGACGGTCTCGGACGGCGCCTCATCCTCGGCAGACGCGGCCTCGGTGTTCGCGTCGTTGTCCACATCGGCAGAGACAGCGGCCGTGGTCTCATCGAGGACGGCGGTCGTGCCGGAGAGGTCGGTGCTGCAAGCGGTCATCGCCAGCGAGGCGGCGAGCAGGGCAGCAGTCATCAGCATGTTCTTCTTATTCATAAGATCGCTTCCTTTCTAGGGGCGTCCCTCCGTGGGAGGGGGTATCTTCTGTTTCATTGTCTGTATTATACGCCCCTATTTTGTGGAACAGCGCATGGGTCTGTGAAGATCTGGAGAAAGACTGGTGAGGTTTTTGGAAGACGTTCACAAAAAGTCAACAGATCGTGCCATCCGATATGGTATAATATAGGTATTATGAGCTTTCAGGAGGGATACCCATGACGAACACCATCGACCAGCTCGCCCGGCAGCTCCTCACGGGCGAGGACAAGGCTTTCACGATCTATTCCCACAAACGCCCGGACGGCGATACCATCGGCTCTGCCTACGCGCTCGCGCTCGCCCTGCAGGCGCTCGGCTGCCGCACACAGAACCTATGCAGCGACGCGATCCCCGACGTGTACCGGCGCCTGACTGACCAGGTGCCCGCGGAGGCGGTCGAGGGGGCAGCGGGATTCTCGGTCGACGCCTCGACCCCGGAGCGGCTCGGGACGTATGCCGATGCGCCGATCCGCTACTGCATCGATCACCACGAGGGCAACACGATCGAGGCTGCGTACAAGTATGTCGACCCCGGCGCGTCCTCCTGTGCGCAGCTCGTCTATGCGCTGATCGTGCGGCTCGGTGTGGAGGTGACGCCGCTGATGGCGGAGCTTTTGTACACCGGCCTTGCGACCGACACCAACGGTTTCCGCACCGTCAGCACGAACTACGACTCCCTCCAGACGGCGGCAGAGCTGGTGCGCTGCGGCGCCGATCCCGCTGCGATCGCGAAGCGCCATTTCGGCACGAAGAGCCGCAAGCGCATGGATGCCGAGCAGGCGATCATCGACAGCTTCCGCTACACCCATGACGGCCAGATCCTCAGCGCCGTCCTCGACTACGAGACGCGCACGCGCATCGGCATCGACCCGAACGCGCTCGAGGGCATCAATGCGCTGGTCGATCAGGTGGAGGGCGTGCAGTTCGGGATCGTCGTCCGGGAGTATGCGCCGAAGAAGTGCCGGATCTCGGTGCGCGCGGCCGAGGGACTGCGTGCCGATCTAGTCTGCGCGCAGTTCGGCGGCGGCGGCCACCGCAACGCGGCAGGCGGCGAGGCGGTCGGCGATGCCGAGACCGTCCGTGCCCTGGTCGAGGCGGCCTGCGAAAAGGAACTGGGATAACGAAACGCGTCCCCCTCCAAGATGGAAGGGGACGCGTTTTTTGCGTCTTATCGGCTCAAACGCCGTACTGCTCGCGATAGGCGAGCATCTTGTCGAGGTACTCCTTGCCGGGGACGATGTCGTCGCGGATGGCGGCGATGATGTCCTCCATCGTCACGATCGGGTAGACCGTCACGCCGAACTCCTCCTTGACCTCCTGCACGGCCGACTTCGTGCCGGTGCCGCGCTCCTGGCGGTCCACGGTGATGACCATGCCGGTCACGTCCACCTTGGCAGCGCCCATCAGCTTGGGCATGGACTCGCGCAGCGCCTTGCCGGACGTCATGACGTCGTCGATGATGATGACCTTCTCGCCGTCCGTGAGGGTCTTGCCGACGAACATGCCGCCCTCGCCGTGGTCCTTGGCCTCCTTGCGGTCGAAGCAGTAGAAGACCTCCTGGTCGTACTTCGCGCTCAGCGCGGTCGCCGCGGCCACCGCCAGCGGGATGCCCTTGTAGGCCGGCCCGAACAGCGTCTCCACGGGAACGGCGTTCTCATGGATGCAGGCGGCGTAATACTCGCCGAGACGGCGGAGCTGGCCGCCGGTGCGGTAGTTGCCGCAGTTGATGAAGTACGGCGCGATTCGGCCGCTCTTGAGCGTGAACTCCCCGAAGGTGAGCACCCCGCAGTCTACCATGAATTTGATGAAGCTCTCTTTGTATGTCATGATGATGACCTCCTATCGCATCCCCTGCGCGGCAGGGGATATTTTTGATGTGTATGGCGCGGCTCACTTGATGAGCGGCCGGATGGCGCCCCAGATGACCTTGGTCTTTTCGCCGCCGAGCTGGGCGACGAGCTCGTTGTTGATGCTCACCTTGATGTGGGAGAGGTGGGGCGAGCCGGTGCGCAGGTGCTTCCAGACGAGGTCGGCGGCCTGCGTCTTGTCCTCATCGGAGATCTCGAGGGCAGCGAGCGCCTCCTCGACGTCTCCACGCTTGACGGAGACTCCGGCACGCTCCGCGATGGACGGGATCAGGCGCACCTCCTCGCCCTGCTTGTACCAGAAGATCTGGACATTGCTGTACCCCCGGTCATGGGAGACGATGTAGCAGCGGCAGTGCGGGTCGCGCCCGAGCAAAAAGCCGATGTAGGACGAGAGCTGGAAATCCAGCGCGTTGCGTCCCTGCGTGTCCACCTTGATGTAGTCCACGCGCGCCTTGGTGCGGGTGAGGAGCATCATGATGTCGAAATTCAGCGAATCGGCGTTCTGACTGTAGAAGACGATGACGCGGTCGGACTTGTGCAGCTCCTCGAGCCCCTTCAGACCGGCCATGTGGACGTTCTCATAGTCGATGAGGAAATAGCGGCGCCCCTTCTCCGGCTTGTTCTCTTTTTTCTTAGACAATGTGATGCTCCTTTCAGTCCTCCGCGGCCGCTTCCTCGAGCGCCGCGATCCAGACGGCCGCGGACGCATCGCTCGGCATCCGCCAGTCACCGCGCGGCGAGAGCGTGACGCTGCCGACCTTCGGACCGTCCGGCAGGCAGGAGCGCTTGAACTGCTGGGAGAAGAAGCGCCAGTAGAACTTCTTCTGCCATTTCAGGATGGTCTCGCGGTCGTAAACGTCCTCGAAGGCTCGACGCGCCAGCCGGAAGATCTTCCCCGGCGTGAAGCCCATGCGGACGTGGTAGTAGAGGAAGAAGTCGTGCAGCTCGTAGGGGCCGACGAGGTCCTCGGTCTTTTGTGCGATCTGGCCGTCCTTGTCGGGCGGGAGCAGCTCCGGGGAGACGGGCGTGTCGAGGATGTCGAGCAGCACGTCCCGCAGCTCGCCCCCCGCGTGTGCGGCCTCATAGGCCACCAGATACCGCACGAGGGTCTTGGGGATGGAACTGTTGACGCCGTACATGCTCATGTGGTCGCCGTTATAGGTCGCCCAGCCGAGCGCGAGCTCCGAGAGGTCGCCCGTGCCGACGACGATGCCGCCGCACTGGTTGGCCACGTCCATGAGGATCTGCGTGCGCTCGCGCGCCTGGCCGTTCTCGTAGGTGACGTCGTGGACACGCTCGTCATGGCCGATGTCGGCAAAGTGCTGGCGAACGCTCTTCTCGATGTTGATCTCCTTGAGGGTGGCACCGTAGGCGGCCGCGAGCTTGCAGGCATTGGTATAGGTGCGGTCGGTCGTGCCGAAGCACGGCATCGTGACGGCGCGCATCCCGGACGGGTCGAGCCCGAGACGGTCGAACGCATGGCGCATCACGATCAGGGCGAGCGTGGAGTCCAGTCCGCCCGACAGGCCGACGACGGCGTTCTTGCAGCCGATGTGCTGCAAACGCGTGGCCAGTCCCACCGACTGGATCGCCAGGATCTCCTCGCAGCGGTCATCGAGCACCTGCTTGTCCGAGGGGACGAACGGATGCGGCGCGATATCGCGGTCGAGCGGGGTCTCCGTCACGGGGAGGTCGATGTGGATGATGTCGTACTCCCTGCCGGAGAAGGTCGCCTCGCAGTCCCATGTCGAGGTGCGGCGGCGCTCGTTGGTGAGGCGCTGGATGTCGATGTCCGCGACGGTCAGACCGTTCGAGAAGAGCTTGGATTCCGCGAGGGTGGAGCCGTTCTCGCAGATGATATTGTGTCCGGCGAAGACCATATCCTGCGTGGATTCGCCGATCCCTGCGTCTGCATAGGCATACGCGCAGAGGAGCGAGCCGGAGCGGGACTTGACGAGCATCCGCCGATAGTCCGCCTTGCCGATGATCTCATCGGAGCAGGAGAGGTTGAAGATGAGGGTCGCGCCGTCCCGCGCGAGGCCGACGCTCGGAGGATCGGCGACCCAGAGATCCTCGCAGATCTCCACGCCGAAGAGCAGTCCCGCCTCTGTGCAGAGGAACACCTGATCGGTACCGAACTTGACGTCCTCGCTGATGGCCGTGTCGATGAGATAGGTCGTCCGGCCGCCGGGGGTAAAGTGGCGGCGCTCGTAGAATTCGCCGTAATTGGGCAGATGCTGCTTCGGCACGAGGCCCTTCAGCTCGCCGCGGTAGAGCACGGCCGCGCAGTTGTAGAGCTTGTCGTCATAGTCATAGGGGAGCCCGACGATGATGACGATGTCGAGGCCGGCCGTCTCCTCGGCGAGGCGGGCGAGCTGCTCCTCCGCGGCGGAGATCAGCGCCTCCTGGAGGAACAGGTCCCCGCAGGTGTAGCCCGTGATGCAGAGCTCCGGGAAGCAGACAATCTTGACGCTCCTGTCATAGGCCTCCCGTACCAGCTCGAGGATGCGGTCGGTATTGTAGACACAGTCCGCGACCTTGAGCTGCGGGGTCGCGCACGCGATCTTCACGAATCCGTCTTTCATGTAGAAAAGACCTCCTTTCGGGTCGTTTATCTATAGTATACCATATCTCGCAGACAGATGCAAGCATTATTTTATAAGAAGGTATGGGAGGGGCGCTGTCCGGCACCGGGAAAGCTGACGAGATCTCGCGAAAACAGACGATAAAAACCGTCATTTTACCATCTTGCAAACCACAAAAATTAGTGATATACTGTCTATTACAAAATCGAAGAAAACGCAAGATACCGCGCTCTGCGGAGCGCACGAACAGAAAGGTGATGGATCATGACCAAGGACATGACGAAGGGACGCCCGCTGTGGCTCATCCTCAGCTTTTGCCTGCCGATGGTGTTCGGCAACATCCTCCAGCAGCTCTACAACATGGCCGATACCGCCATCGTCGGGCGCTGCATCGACGCGGACGCGCTCGCGGCCATCGGCGGCACCGGCGCGGTCTGCTTCCTCGTGATCGGCTTCGCGACGGGACTTTGCACCGGCCTGTCCATCCCGGTCGCACAGGCCTACGGTGCGGGCGATATGTCCAAGATGCGCCGCTATATGGCCAACGCCGCCCTCATCGCCGCTGTCACGGCGATCGTGCTGACGGTGCTGACCGTGGTCTTCTGCCGTCCCCTGCTGCACCTCATGCAGACCCCGGAGGAGATCCTCGACGACTCCGCGGCCTACCTCACGGTCATCTTCGCTGGTCTCGCCGCGACCATCCTCTATAACCTGCTCGCCGGGTTCCTGCGTGCCATGGGCGACTCGACCACGCCGCTGCTGTTCCTCGGCCTGTCCTCCGTGCTCAACATCGTGCTCGACCTCATGTGCATCCTCGTGTTCCACATGGGCGTGATGGGCGCCGGTGTCGCGACCGTGGCCGCACAGGCCGTGTCCGCGGTCGGGTGCCTGCATTTCATGTACACCCACTTCGACGAGCTGACCTTCTCCCGTGAGGAGCTGCGTCCACGCGCCGACCACATCGCGCGTCTCTGCGGTGTCGGTCTGCCGATGGCGTTCCAGTTCTCCATCACAGCGATCGGCTCCATCCTCCTCCAGACGTCCGTCAACGGCTTCGGCCCCGCCATCATCGCCAGCGTCTCCACCGCACAGAAGATCCAGAACGTCGTGGCCGGCCCGATGGAGTCCCTCGGCATCACCATGGCGACCTACTGCGGCCAGAACCTCGGTGCCGGCCGCGTCGACCGCATCCGCACCGGCCTGCGCAGCAGCGTGCTGACGGGCCTCCTCTACGCCTGCTTCGCCTATGCGTTCTGCTATCTGCTGGGCGGATGGTTCGTGGGGCTCTTCCTCTCGGCGGACGACCCGGCCTATGCGGTCATTATGGCGCACGCCACGCAGTATCTCCGGATCTCCGGCCTGTTCTACCCGGTGCTCGCGGTGCTCTTCGTCCTGCGCAATTCCCTGCAGGGCATGGGCTACAGCTTCCTGCCCATGAGCGCCGGCATCCTCGAGCTGATCGCGCGCGCGTTCGCCGTGGCCGTGCTGATCACGGCGATGGGCTTCACGGGCGTCTGCCTCGCGAGCCCGACGGCATGGGTCGCCGCGGACGTGCTGCTGATCTCGGCCTCCGTCTACGCCCTCTCCACCCTGGAGCGCCGCGTGCCGAACGGTGCCGTCCAGAAGATCTGAACGCAGCGTCTCCGCGTCTCGTCCCCTTCCCCGGGGCGGGGCGCGGCGCTTTCAGAATTTATGGTTGACTTTGTGAAAGTTATATGGTATAATGAAAAAGATAAATTCGGACGATACGTCCCGGAAAGGACAGGAGAAGATCCAAGATGAGTACCATAAATGAGATGAACGAGGATCAGGCGATCCTCCAGAACGAGGAGACCGCCGTCCCCGCAGAGGCAGAGCCCGCTGACCGCGTGCCGACCCGCCGCGAGAACGACATCATCCTCTGGGAGCTGGATGAGGACGGCACTCTGACCCTCTCCACTCCCCTGCGCCCCAAGAAGAAGTCCAAGGACGCCGCTGCGGATGAGAACGCACCTGCAGCCGCACCCGACACGACACCTGCTGCTGCGCCCGCGCCGACTACCGGTGAGGAGGGTGAGAAGCCTGCCGAGGGCGAGAATGCCGACAAGGCAGCCCCGAGCCTCGTGGCCATGTCCGACTTCTATGTCGGCGACTATCCGCCCCCGCCGTGGCACGACTTCAAGGACAAGATCCGCAGCCTCGTGGTCAAGGAGGGCATCACCGAGCTCGGTGCGCGCGCCTTCGAGGACTGCGTGAACCTGACCGATGTCGAGCTGCCCCGCACCATGCGCCGCATCCACTTCGGATGCTTCTCCGGCTGCACCAGCCTGATCGACATCGAGATCATCCTCCGCGGCCGCATGATCCACATGAGCGAGTTCATGAACGAGCAGACCGAGGAGGAGGACCGCGGCGATCACCAGACCATCCAGATCGGTATGCACGCCTTCTGCCGCACGCCCTGGGCGCTCGAGGCATTCGGCGAGTTCTACATCGTGGACGGCACCCTCTATGACTACTACGGCGACAGCGATGAGATCGTCATCCCCGATGGCGTCGACACGATTGGCCGCTTCGCCTTCTCCGGTCTCGGCATCAAGCGCGTGACGCTCCCGCAGACCGTGACCACCATCGGCCTGTGTGCCTTCGAGGACAACGACCTCACCGAGATCGTGTTCCCGGCACAGCAGCCGGGCGGTGCGCCGCTCTTCGTGCGTGCGCTGGCCTTCCATAACAATCCCCGCCTCTCCCGCGTGGTCATCCCGGATCTTGAGGGCAGCCACATCGAGCGCAACGCCTTCCTCGGCACCAACTTCCTGCTCCCGCTCAAGGAGTCCGAGAAGCCGCCGGTCCTCTACAAGATCACGCTGACCCGCAACAAGGCCGTCGCCGGTACGAGCCGCATCGAGGTGCGCGAGAACGAGAACGGCGTGCCGGAGGCGAACCTCGGCATCGGCAAGAACATGCTCAAGCGTCTGCGTCAGGGCGCCGTGATCCTGCGCATCGAGCCGAATCTCGCCAAGCTCACCATCGGCCGCGCCGTGACCTTCTCCTATGATAAGGACGAGGCCGACCATGTATGCGTGACCGTTTGGTACCCCGCCGAGCCGGGCAGCGGCGCCGCGGCAGACTTTGGCCGCACGAGCCTCTACCAGGGCGAGAGCACCCGTCCCTACGGCAAGGACGATGCCTTCGCGGATGACTTCGCTTCCATCGAGGACGACGAGGTCTTCCAGATCAAGAAGGAAGCGTATTCCGTAGAAGCGCTCTGTGCCGTCATCGACGACTGGGCGAACCGTCACCGCAACTTCCGCCGTCTCCGCACGGACGAATTTTGATCCATCCGGCTCCTCTGCCAGCGCAGGGGAGCCGTTTTTGACTCTTGCATTTTCTATCCAAAACTGGTATAATATCCTTAGCACCCCTCCCCATCCTACTGACAAGGAGTGATCCGATATGCCGCCACGCGGAGGTCCCCGTCAGCAGTTCCTGACCGAGGAGGAGAAGAAGGCTCGTCCCAAGGTCACGTCCGCACTGCTGAAACGCATCTTTTCCTATCTGCTCCCCTACTGGAAGCAGATGCTGCTGGTGCTGTGCGCCATCGTCATCTCGTCCGTGCTGTCCATGCTGCCCTCGGTACTCACCGGGCGCATCATCGACGAAGGCCTCATCGGCCGGAGCATGGAGAAGCTCGTCCTCTACATCGTGCTGTCCCTCGCCGTCACCCTCGGTGCGAACCTGATCGGCGTCCTCGAGAGCTACCTCAATTCCTGGATCGCCCAGCACATCACCTTCGACATGCACAATAAGATGTACGCCCACCTCCTGCGCATGTCCCACCGATTCTTCACGACCAACAGCCAGGGCGACATCATCACCCGCATGACCAGCGACATCTCCGGTGTCCAGCAGATCATCACGAACACCCTCTCCAGCATCCTCTCGAACAGCATCACGCTGATCGTGGCGCTCGTCATCATGTTCCGGCAGAACTGGATCCTCGCGATCGTGGGCATCCTGGTGGTGCCGCTCTTCGTCCTGCCGACCCGCAGCGCGGGCAAGGCACGCTGGACGATCACCAACGAATCCCAGGCGTGCAGTGACGAGATCAACGGCATCCTCAACGAGACGCTCTCCGTCAGCGGCCAGCTCCTCGTGAAGCTCTTCGGCCGCGAGCAGCGTGAATACGAGCGCTACGAGGCCGTGGGGCGGCGTCAGGTCGCGCTGAACATCCGCGAGAGCATGGCCGGGCGGTGGTTCCGTGTGGCGCTCTCGACCTTCTCGAGCATCGGGCCGATGCTGCTCTATCTGGCGGGCGGCGTCATCATGATGCGGTATGACGAGACGCTCACCGTCGGCGACATCACCGTCCTCGTGACGCTCCTCGGCCGCATGTATGGGCCTGTGAGCCAGCTTCTCAACATCCAAGTGGACTGGATCCGCTCGATGGCGCTCTTCACGCGCATCTTCGACTATTTCGACATGGTCCCCGAGGTCGGCCAGCCTGCCGCGCCCGTCCATCCCGTGACGGCCAAGGGCGAGGTGACGTTCGAGCATGTCGACTTTTCCTATGACCCCGACCGCCAGATCCTCCGCGACGTGAGCTTTCAGCTCCCTGAGGGGCGCTGCATCGCGATCGTGGGGCCGTCCGGCTCCGGCAAGAGCACGCTCATCAACCTGATCCCGCGCCTCTATGACGTCACGGCGGGACGCGTGCTGTTCGACGGGGAGGACGTGCGGACGCTCGACCTCGCGTTCCTGCGCAGCCACATCGGCATCGTGAGCCAGGAGACGTACCTCTTCAACGGCACGATCCGTGAGAACCTGCTCTATGCCCGCCCGGACGCCACCGAGGAGATGCTCCTCGACGCGTGCCGTCAGGCGAACATCCTCGACTTCATCGAAAAGCAGGAGAACGGCCTGGACACCGTGGTCGGCAACCGCGGCCTGAAGCTCTCGGGCGGCGAGAAGCAGCGCATCTCCATCGCGCGCGTGCTGCTGAAGGACCCGGCGCTGATGATCTTCGACGAGGCGACGTCCGCGCTGGACTCCATCTCGGAGCAGAAGATCCAGGACGCCATCGAGCCGCTGATCGCCTCGCGTACGTCCATCCTGATCGCGCACCGGCTCTCGACCATCCTCGCGGCAGACGAGATTCTGGTCGTCAAGGACGGCGAGATCGTCGAGCGCGGGACGCATCATGAGCTGGTCGGTGCAGGCGGTGTCTACACGCAGCTCTACGAGACGCAGTTCAACAAGTCCGCCGACGCCCCTCCGGCACAGGAGTACAGCGAAGGCGAATGACACCCTGCCCCTCCCCGCCTGTGGGGAGGGGCATTTTGTACATCTCTTATATAGAATAGAAGGACAGGATCGTTCACTTTCCCGATTTTTTCGGAGGTGGTCAAAAAAATGTCAGGTTTTCGCCCTTCGCTGTGTCTTAGTAATAGAGCAGCGTGCAAAGGCGGCCCAGACCCCTTGCATTCTTGGCAGAGATATGGTATCATGATAGATGTGGCGGCCGCTGCGCCGTTTCCCTGTCATCCTGGGCTTGACATTCTATCTTATCTGTGCTATCATAAGTAATACAGTCCGCCTCCACCCGGAGGCATACCATGAAAGGACGTGATCCTATCTTGCAGACACAAGTGACCAAGGCACACCGCAAGCGGATGCTGCGGGAGCAGGCAGCCGGATGGGGATGGCTCCTGCCGAGCCTCATCGGCGTGATGGTGTTCTTCATCCTGCCGTTCTGTGTCGTGATCTATTATTCCGTGCTGGACAACCCCATCTTCGCCCATTTCGTGGGGCTCCAGAACTTCACCGCCCTCTTCCGCAACACCGCGTTCCTGCGTGCGGTCAAGAACACGGCCATCTTCTCCGTGATCTCGGTGCCGCTCTCGGTGGTGCTGTCGCTGTGGATGGCGTTCGCGCTCAATTCCAAGATCCCCGGCAAGAGCTGGCTGCGGTCGTGCTTCCTGTGCCCGCTGATGGTGCCGATCGCATCGGTCGTGCTGGTGTGGCAGGTCATCTTCCACTACCACGGCACGCTCAACCAGGTCACGGCGCTCTTCGGCCTGGAGCCTGTCGACTGGATCAAATCGAACTGGAGCTACCTCGTGCTCACGGTCATGTTCCTCTGGAAGACGCTGGGGTATAACATGATCCTCTTCATGTCCGCGATCGCGGGCATCCCGCGCGACATCATCGAGGTCGCCGAGCTCGAGGGCGCAGGCGGATGGTACACCTTCCTGCACATCAAGCTGCGCTATCTCTCTCCGACCATCCTCTTCGTCACCATCCTCTCGATCATCAGCTCGTTCAAGATGTTCCGCGAGGTCTACCTGCTCTCCGGCGACTACCCCTACCAGAGCATGTACCTCCTCCAGCACTTCATGAACAACACCTTCAACTCCCTCGATTACCAGAAGCTCTCGAGCGCGGCCGTGCTGCTTGCCGTGTTCATGGTCATCCTGATCGGCATCCTGTTCCTGATCGAGCGCAGATTCGGGGAGGATGTGGAAGAATGAAGCATTTTTTATCCAGACGTTTCCGTGAGGGCCTCGCGACCACGCTCTTGTTCCTCCTTGCGCTGGTCGCGGCGATCCTCTTTATCATGCCGACGGTGCTGACGATCACCAACTCCTTCATGACCGAAAAGGAGATCACCGCCAACTACGGCGCCATGATCGACAACGCCACACAGGACAAGAAGACCTACATCGCCGAGGACCTGAACCTGAAGTTCATCCCCGACCGGGTGAGCCTCCAGCAGTTCGCGACCGTGCTCTTCAAGAGCCCGGACTACCTGCTGAAATTCTGGAACTCGGTGATCCTGGTCGTCCCGATCACGGTCTTCCAGATCCTGCTCGCCGCCGTGACGGCCTACGGCTTCTCGCGCTATCGAGGACGCTTGCGGGAGATCATCTTCTTCTCGTACATCATCCTCATGCTGATGCCCTACCAGGTCACGCTCGTGCCGAACTACCTCGTCTCGGACTGGCTCGGCATCCTCGGCACGCGCTGGGCGATCGTGCTGCCCGGCATCTTCTCGCCCTTCTCGGTCTACCTGCTGACCAAGGTCATGCGGCGCATCCCGAAGGCATACTATGAGGCAGCGCGTCTCGACGGCGCCAGCGAGCTCCAGGTCTTTTTGCAGATCTGCCTGCCGCTGTGCCGCAGCGCGATGCTGTCGGTCGGTCTGCTGGTCTTCATCGACTACTGGAACATGGTCGAGCAGCCGCTGATCCTCCTGGGCGATGAGGATCAGTACCCGCTCTCGGTGTTCCTCTCGCAGATCAACACTGGTGATGTCGGCCTCGCGTTCGCGGTCGCCGTCGTCTACATGATCCCCGCCCTGCTGCTGTTCCTCTACGGTGAGGAATACCTCGTCGAGGGCATCACCTATTCGGGCGGCGTCAAGGGATGATACATCCTATCTATACGATAACAGATCACAGACTGCGCCCCGTGCGCCGTCATCCAAAACATGGGAGGAAAACAAATGGAAGAACATGACCGCAGCGCCAAGCGGCGCGAGAGGATCAAGACGATCCTGATCATCTTTCTGATCATCCTGCTGCTGCTGACATTTTTCTCGAACACCATCATGAACTACAGTCTGCCGACCGTCACCGCGCAGTATGCCAGCTACGGCACCATCTCGGAGAAGGTCCGCGGCTCCGGCATCGTGGCCGCGAACCAGAGCTATGACGTCCTCTCCGAGGGCGACCGCACCGTCTCCAAGGTGCTCGTCAAGGTCGGGGACGAGGTCAAGGCGGGCGACCAGCTCTTCGTCCTCGACGCGGCCAACTCCGAGGAGAGCATCAAGACCGCCGAGGAGGCCATCCGTGCCGCCGAGCTGGAGTACCAGAAGGCGCTCCTGACCGCCGCCCCGGACTACACCGCCGAGAACCAGGAGATCGCCAATGCCCGTGCCGACCTCCAGACCGCGCGCGCACGTCTCGCAGCCGCAGGACGCGGTACCGGCGGCATCTCCGCAGCGGCGTTCCAGCAGGCGTCCAAGACGGCCGCGGACGCCGGGGAGCGCATCGCCACCCTCAAGGGCTATCTCGCCGTGCTCGATAGTGGCGAGACCGAGGGCGTCCCGGCTGAGTACCTGACCGATGCGTCCGCGGCACAGGCCGCGTTCGAGGATGCCTCTGCACGTCTTGCCGACGCGACGGCCGACCTCGAGGCCAAGACCGCTGCCCTGACCGTCACCTCTGCCGAGCAGCGTGCGACCATCACGAGCCTCCAGCGTGAGGCCGAGAAGGCCGAGACCGCTTACCAGCGTGCCAAGGCCGATGCCGACGCCGATCCTGCCGACACCGAGCTCGTCCGCGCCATGGAGGATGCCCAGACCGCCGCACGCTATGCCCGTGAGGACGTCGAGGCCGCACAGGCCGCGCTCACGGACATCCAGGCGCAGGAGGCCGCCATCGCCGCCGCCAAAACGGCCGTCACCCAGGCGACCGCGGAGGTCGAGGCCGCGCGCCGTGCCAAGAGCGATGCCCTCGGCACCCCCGCCTATCTCATCCAGAACGACATCAACGCCGCACAGGCCGAGCTCGATGACGCCAACGCGACCATCGCCGCCTACGAGGCACAGGGCGAGGGCAGCGCCGTCGACGATCCCGATGCCCTCCAGGAGACCGTGACCTCGCTCGAGCGTTCGCTCCAGGAAAAGATCCTCGCCCTCGCGAAGACCCAGAAGGACGACAAGCTCTCCTCCCAGGTCGCGGCGCTCGACCTCCAGGGGCAGCAGGACGCCATCCAAAAGCAGAAGGAGGCGCTCGAAAAGCTCAAGAAGGACGCCGGCACCGTCACTGTCACCAGCAAGAACAGCGGCATCATGAACGCCGTCAACTTCGCGGCGGGCGATGAGGTCCCGGACGGCTCCGTCCTCGGGTCCGTCACGCTCACCGACCAGGGCTATACGCTCCAGTTCACCGTCTCGGCAGACCAGGCGCGCAAGGTCAAGGTCGGCACCCTCGCCGAGATCACGAACGCCTATTACAGCGACATCACCGCCAAGCTCGTCAGCAGCCGCGCCGATACCGAGGACCCCACCAGTCAGAACAGGATCCTGACCTTCGACATCTCCGGCTCGGACGTGACGCCCGGGCAGATGCTCGCGCTCTCCATCTCCTGCTCGAGCCAGAGCTATGACTGCGTCGTCCCGAACAGTGCCATCCGCACGGACAACGACGGCAAGTTCGTCCTCGTCATGCGGTCGAAGAACACGCCCCTCGGCAACCGCTACTACGCCGACCGCGTCGACGTCAAGGTGCTCGCCGCGGACGAGATCAGCAGCGCCGTGCAGGGCGAGGTGAACTTCTCCGATTTCGTCATCACGACCTCGGAAAAGCCCATCGAGCCCGGCGCACAGGTACGCATGGAGGATAAGACATGACGATCCGCAAGGAGCATCTCCGTTTCCTGCTCCCCATCGGCATCGCGCTCGTCATGGTCGCGGCGTGCGGCATCCTCGAGCTGGTGAGCCGGTCGCTGATCCGCGGCCAGATCCACCAGCAGGCTGCCGAGCGCTGGGCGTCGGACGGGTCGTATGCGATGGTCAGTGTCTTCGCGGCCGAGGATTCCGGCTTCGACGAGGCGTCCGCCGACGCCCTCGGCGAGCAGGTCGATGCCGCCCTCAAGGAGGCCTCCCTCAAGGCCGAGCGCAAGGACGTCCCGCTCTGGTACCGCGCATGGAGCGTGCCCTTTGGGACGGTCTCGGTGAACGGTGCCACCCGCACGACGGCCACTGCTGCCGTCACGGCCGTGGGCGGCAGCTTCTTCACGATGCATCCCATGACGCTCGTGGACGGTGTCTACCTTACCGAGAACGACCTCATGCACGACCGCATCGTCATCGACACGACCCTCGCCTGGCAGCTCTTCGGCTCCCCGCACGTCAGCGGGCAGGAGGTACGCATCAACGACCAGACCTACCTGATTGCCGGTGTCGTCCGTCCCGAGAAGACAGCAGCCTACAAGGCCGCCTACAGCGACCGCCCCTGCCTCTACATCGACTACGCGCTCTACCGCGACTGGATCGTCGCCGACGGTGGGACGCCGCGGATCGCGTGCTATGAGGCGGTGCTCCCCTGCCCCGTGCGGGGGTTCGCACGGAAGCCCTTCGACGAGGCGCTCTCGGAGCAGACGGGCATCACCGTCGTGCAGAATACCGGGCGCTACTCGCTCATGCAGCGCTGGAAGACGCTGCGCGGGCTGCGGAGGATGGTCATGCAGGACACCGGCGTCGCCTATCCCTATTGGGAGAACGCCGCGCGTCTGACGGCCTATGACACGGCCGTGCTGTTCGGGTGGCAGATCGCGCTGCTGGTGTGGCCGGTCATCGTGCTGATCGTGCTGTTCTGGAAGGGCTACCGCCGTCTGGAGCGCTTCCTCACTGCCCGCCGTGAGGCACGCAAGCGCCGCTACCGCACCCCGCTCGATGAGCTGGAGCAATATTGATACTAGATGCCCTCCCCGGTCCGCGCCGGTGGAGGGCTTTCTCGTGTCCGATCTGTAAGAGTCACACGATCCGACATCTCATTCGCAGATCACACTTGACGATCTTGCCAGATCAGGGTATAATGAAAGGGAGAACGAGGGACGTCCGCCGTCCCGGAAACAGGAGGTAGAAATATGAACCGTCATCCCATCCCCCGCCGCCTCACGGCCGCTGCGGCCGCCGTGCTGCTGGCGTCACAGGCGCTCCCGTCCCCTGCCGCAGCGGCAGAGGAGAGCGGTCTGATCGACGCGGCGGCCTTTCGTATCTATGACGAGAATCTCGTCTATCTTGGTGCGGACTATTTGGATCCCGCGACCGTCCTCTTCGATGACCAGGACAAGGTCCCCGCCTCCCCGACCGAGACGAGCGTCGACAAGGAGATCTGGTCCGCCACGACCCTCAACAAGAACTGGAAGCCCAACCATCAGTCCGAATATGGCCCCGATACGTTCTTCCTCGACCTTGGCGCGAACTATGTCGTCACCGGGATCTGCTTCATCGACACCAACGGCGTC
Organism: uncultured Ruminococcus sp.; assembly: GCA_902762785.1. Lineage (GTDB taxonomy): Bacteria > Bacillota > Clostridia > Oscillospirales > Ruminococcaceae > UBA3855. The sequence goes on from CACWPL010000014.1 coordinate 38,510, forward strand.
CAGACGTGGACGATCGAGGATGGGGAGCCGTTCGCCTGGAAGACGCGCGCCACCTTCGAGACCGACTGGTACAACGCATGGCGCGGCCTGACCTTCGAGAGTCCCCGTGAGACGCGCTGGCTCCGCTTCTCCACGGCCACCGGCGACAGCGGCGTGAGCGAGCTTGCCATCTACGGCTACAAGGTCTCCGACCTGACGGACGCCCAGAAGGCCAAGGACGCCTCCTGTGCCCCCGCCGCCGCCAAGACCGACCTCACCGCCGGCCAGCGCATCGGCACGAACGCCTTCATCGACGACCCCATGACCGCCATGATGTGCGCGGGCAACATCCGCGAATACCACAACTTCAACTGGCTCTATGACAGCGACGGCCACGTCAAGTTCACACAGGGCACCTGGGGCGATATGGACAGCTATTACAGCGCCCTGAAGGCGCGGGGCATCAGCGTCATCCCCTGCTTCCAGGGCGGCAGCGCGTATGTCTCCGGCTCGAAGTTCGCGGAGATCCCTGTGGCGGCGGATGCCGATACCACGGATCCCGCGAGCTATGCGCTCCACGCACAGGCGTTCTATCAGGTCGCCGCGCGCTACGGTGCCAACAAGGACGTCGACCCCGCGACCCTGAATGTCGCGGAGGGCAAGGAGCCTGTGGCCGGTCTCGGTCTGCTGGAGGCGCTCGAGAATTCCAATGAGCCCAACAAGACCTGGAGCGGCAAGGCCAATTACTTCGCCCCCTATGAGATGGCCGCGATGTGCTCTGCCGACTATGACGGCCACCAGGGCACCATCCCGAATGCCGGCGTCAAGCAGGCCGACCCCGACTTCAAGCTGGCCATCGGCGGCATGCTGAACACCGCCTCCCTCATCGAATACCTCGATGAGATGAAGATCTGGTGCGCCTACCACCGCACGGACGGTAAGTTCCCCGTGGACATCCTCAACGTCCACATGGGGCCGGATACCGATTGTCCCGAGGAGTCGTCCTTCGCGGCGGGCGTGAAGCGCTTGCAGGACTGGATCGACGCGAACGCCCCCGGCATGGAGCTCTGGGTCTCCGAGTTCGAGATCCCCATGGGCGACTGTGCCAAGGAGGATGTGGATGCCCATGAGGACGAGACGTATCAGCTCCGCTATGCCCAGCGCGTGGCGCGGACGTACCTCATGGCCATCGGCACGGGCGTCGACCGCATGACCAAGTTCCAGCTCCGTGACGAGGGCGAGGGCGTCTACTACAATTCCGGCCTCACCACCGGCAAGGGTGAGTGGAGCAAGAAGCTCGCATGGTACTATACGGCGTGCATGACGAACGTCCTCAAAAATGCCGACTTCGTGCGCGATGCGTCCGCGGACGGCGTGTGCGACTATGTCTTCACCGACCGCGTCACCGGCGACGAGATCCACTGCCTCTGGTCGCCCACCAACGAGGACAAGGTCATCAAGGGCCACGCCCTCTCCACCGACGCCGCCTATGCAGCCCTGACCGTCCCCGGGACGTATGCCGAGGGCGTCGTCTCGGCGCTCGAGGTCAAGAAGGGCGCCGTCACGGTCGATGTGAGCGAGACGCCCGTCTTCGTGACGCTCTCCGGCAGCGCCAAGACCATCATCAACGGCCGCGGCCAGTACATCCCCCCGCAGTCCCTCGAGGCCACGGAGGGCGGTGACGACCGGCTCGCCAAGATGTTCGATGAGCCGCAGTCCATGCCCGAGATGATCTACGGCGACACCAAGGGTCTCACGAGCCCTGAGACGAGCGTCGGCGGCTCCGGCCTGTCCGGCATCGTCCACCTCGACAAGCCCTATGTCCTCACGGGCTTTGCCGTCTACGACACGTTCGGCACGGGCAGTCTCGAGATCTATGACGCGAACACGGACGCCCTCCTATGGTCGAGCGACCTCGGCAGCTACATGAGCCGCAGCATCGACCTCACGGAGGACAGCGCTCCGACCGATACCCTGCGCATCGTCAAGGGCGGCGGCGACCTGAACGAGGTCGCGCTCTACGGCTACCCTGCCCCGGAGACGAGCCCGGTCAAGTATGACGTCACGAACGACGGCGCGTTCGACGTGCGCGACATCGTCGCCATGACGCGCTGGATCCACCTGTCTGCGCCCCTCGCCGCCCCCGCTGCGGGCGATGCCGACGGGGACGGGCGGCTCGACGTCCTCGACCTGGCGTACATGAAGCGTGCGCTGACGAAGAAGTGAGGTGCCCATGGTACGCGACATCTGCCGGGACATCCGGCTCTTGAGAAGGAAGTCCCTCCCCGCGGACGAGAACGATGCGGCCGTCATCACTGACCTGCGCGACACCCTCCGTGCGAACCGTGACCGCTGCATCGGCATGGCCGCGAACATGATCGGCGTGTCCAAGCGCATCATCATCCTCTCGGACGGGATGCTCGAGGTCGTCATGGTCGACCCCGTCATCACGAAGAAGACCGGCCGCTATCAGACGGTCGAGGGGTGCCTGTCCCTGACCGGCCAGCGCAAGGCCGTGCGGTACCGCGAGATCGAGGTGGACTACAAGGACTCCCAGTTCCGCCCGCAGCACCAGAGGTTCTCCGGCCTCACCGCCCAGATCATCCAGCATGAATGTGACCACCTCGATGGGGTCATCATATAACATATCTATCCTATCACACACCGAAAGGAGCCAAAATGGATCGTAACGAGATCAATGTACAGGACACCTGGGACCTGACGCCCGTGTTCGCGGACGTCGCCGCATGGGAGGAGGCCCGCGCCAAGGCCGAGGCCGCGCTGCCGGGCTTCGCACAGATGCTCCCCGGCATGACCGCGAGCGCACAGGCGCTCTACGACACCACGCAGATGCTCGTCTCGCTCTCGAGCGACATCGAGCGCGTCTACACCTACGCGCATCTGCGCTATTCCGAGGACACCACGAACAACGAGGCGCGTCAGCTCATGGGCAAGGCGCAGGACCTCATCGTCCGTTTCTCCGAGGCCGCCACGCCCTATGACACCACCCTCCTCACGCTCACGCCCGATCAGCTCGAGAGCTATCTCCAGACGCTCCCCGCGCTCGAGGCCGAGTTCGGCATCCTCCTGCGCGAGCGCTTCCGCTACAAGCCCCACACCCTCTCCGAGGCCGAGGAGCAGCTCCTTGCTGCCTTCACCAAGGTGCGCGGCGCCTCCGAGGACACCTACGAGACCTTCACCGCCTCCGACCTCAAGTTCGGCACCATCCGTGACGAGAAGGGCGAGACGGTCGAGCTGACCGACACCAACTACGCCATGTATCTGCGCTCCCCCGACCGTGACGTGCGCCGCAGCGCCTTCCAGACGCTCTACGCCGTCTACAAGCAGTACGGCAACACCTTCGCGTCCCTCTATGCTGGGCAGATCGAGAACGCCAAGGTCACGGCGCGTGTCCGGCACTACGGCTCCGCGCTCGAGGCCGCGCTCTTCCCCGACCACGTCACCCCGGAGATCTATCAGAACATCATCTCCAACATCGAGGGACATCTCGACGTCCTCTTCCGCTACTACCGTCTCAAAAAGCGCGTCCTGGGTCTGGAGGAGCTGCATCTCTACGACATCTACCTCCCCATGAGCGAGGGCTCTCCGCGCAAGTTCACCTACCAGGAGGCCGTCGATGAGGTGCTCGCGGCGTGCCAGATCTTTGGGGACGAGTACGTCTCCACCCTCCGGCAGGGCTATGCCGACCGCTGGGTCGACGTCTACCCGAACACCGGCAAGGTCGGCGGCGCGTTCTCCGGCGGCTGCGCCGTGACGCCGCCCTATATCCTGCTGAATTTCCAGGGCCTCGATGACGATGTCTCCACCCTCGCCCACGAGAGCGGCCATTCCATGCACAGCCACTTCACCCGCACGACCCAGCCGCTCCAGTATGCGGACTACTCCATCTTCGTCGCGGAGGTGCCGTCCACGGTGAACGAGCTGGTGCTGGCCTACCACCGTCTCGAGCACACAGACGACAAGGACGAGCAGCGCGCCATCCTCGGCCATCTGCTCGACCTCTACAAGGCGACCATCTACCGTCAGATCATGTTCGCCGCCTTCGAGCAGCGCACCCATGCCCTCAGCGAGGCCGGTGAGGTGCTAACGGCAGAGCTGCTGTGCAAGGAGTATTACGCGCTCAACGAGAAGTATTTCGGCGGCGAGGTCGTCCTCGATGAGGAGATCGCGTGCGAGTGGATGCGCGTGCCGCATTTCTATTATGATTTCTATGTCTACAAATACGCCATCGGCCTGACGGCGGCGAGCCACATCGTCCGCCGGATCCGCAGCGGCGAGCCGGGCGCACGGGAGGCCTACTTCGACTTCCTGCGCCTCGGCAATACGAAGGACCCCATCGAGTCTCTCAAGGTCGCCGGTGTGGACATGACGCGCACGGAGGTGTTCGACAGCGCCGTCGCCATGTTCGATGAGCTGATCGACCGCTTCGAGGCGCTCCTGTGAGCCGCGGTGTCCAGAAAAGGAGGTATTTCTCATGATGGAGGAACGACATGCCCTCGCCGCCGTATTCGAGGACACGATGCGTCAGATCCGCGATGACGAGACACTGAACAAGGCCGCTGCCGCCTCTGCCGCCAAGACGGTGCTCTACCGCGAGGGCGAGGCACCGGCGCTCCCGGCCGCCGACCCGACCGTGCAGACCACTGTGACCGTCAATGGCTCGCGGACGTTCGAGGCGGTGGGACATCTGCGGAAGGAATGGCCGGACGGCCGCATCGGCGTGCTGAACTTCGCCTCCGCCACGACCCCCGGCGGCGGTGTCAAGAACGGCGCCCGTGCGCAGGAGGAGGCGCTCTGCCGCTGCTCGACGCTCTACCCAGCGCTCGCGCAAAAATGGCTCTGGGACGACTATTACCAGTTCCACCGCGCCCGCGATGCCCGCTATACGGATGCGGTCATCTACACGCCGGACGTGCGGATCATCAAGTCCGACACGCGCATCCCCCAGCGGCTCGCCCCCCAGGACTGGGGCATCACGGACGTGCTGACCTGCGCCGCGCCGAATCTGCGGAACGTCTCCGTGACGCCCGCAGAGCTGGCGGCCATCCATGAGCGCCGCGGACGTCAGATCATGACCGTGGCGGCCGCCAACGGCGTGGAGATCCTGGTGCTGGGCGCGTTCGGATGCGGTGCGTTCCGCAATGACCCCAAGATCGTCGCCGAGGCATATCGGCGTCTGCTGCCCGCGTTCGAGGGGCAGTTCCGGCAGATCGTGTTCGCGGTCTACTGTCCGCCCCACGACCCGCGCAACCTCGATGCCTTCAAGCAGGTGTTCGGCAGATGAGCACGCGCCCGGCTGCGTGTTTTGCCCTCGTGCCCAAAAGCCGAAAATGGAGACGCGAACGTCTCGTAATGAGGGCGGCGTCTCCCCATCCCTCGGTATCTCCCGGGTCGGCGTCCATCCCCTGAAACATTCCCTCGCGCGCGTATACGCTATGCGTTCAGGCGTCACAGGCGTTCGTTTTTCCCCCTGTGTCCTCTGTTTTTTATCTCTATATAGATAGATGTTTCAACTGTTTCATTCACAAGATACCGCGAAGGCGCGCCAAAAGTGCTGAAACAAGCGGGTGAAACATCAGTGAAACATGTTTCGATACTGCTGAAACATCGCGCCTCGATGTTTCACTGGACGTTTCGCCGGATGACCCATATCGGCAGCCACCCGCGTGACGATACCCTGTGCAAATTAGGAAAAAAGGATTGACGATCGGCCAAACTTGTGTTATAATAACAATTGCGCGAGGTCTTCGCGCGAACGGGATGTAGCTCAGTTTGGTAGAGTGCCTGCTTTGGGAGCAGGATGCCGCAGGTTCGAGTCCTGTCATCCCGATACGACTGGGCACCGCCCCTCTCGGTATACGCCGGGAGGGGCGGGTCGCGTTTCGGGACATTTTTACATTTCCCTCTTGACGATCCTTGGAAGATGTGGTATAATAGGAGTATACCAAAACACAATATCTAGTGTCACATGGCAAGAACAGACGCCATATCCGACACATCAAAAAAACAGGGAGGTCCTATCCATGGGAACACAGGTCAATACGAAGTATCAGGTCATCGGCGGCGAGATGGCGATGGAGGAGATGCAGGCCTACGAGGACATGCTCAAGGCGAAGTACCCCGAGCGCATCTTCACCCATATCACCTTCAAGCTCGACGGCGATTATGTGGATGTCGATTATGAGTACGATGTCGTACCGTTCGACCGCATCCGCCGCATCACCGGCTATCTGGTGGGCAACATGACCCGCTGGAACGATGCCAAGCGTGCCGAGGAGGCCGACCGCGTCAAGCACGGCGTCTGATCCTTCCGCACGATATATCGGAAAAAGCGCCCTTCCCCGCGATGGAGAAGGGCGCTTCGTGCTGCCTTATTCGACGGATTTGAGCGACTCGGCCATGTTGATCCGGTCGAGCTTGAGGCCCATGAAGAGGTCTACGATCAGGTCGAAGCCGATGGTCAGGAGCACGCTCCACACGAAGGAGAGCGGCAGGATCCTCACCCGGAACGACACCAGATCCACGATGATCTGCGCGATCACGAAGCGGTGCAGCGCGATGCCCAAAAACAGGCCGCAGACCGTTCCGACCGCCGTGAGCGCGAGGTTCTCGCGGAGGACGTAGGCGGACGTCTCGCTGCGGAAGAAGCCGAGCACCTTGATGGTCGCGATCTCGCGGATGCGCTCGGTGATGTTGATGTTCGTCAGGTCGTAGAGGACGATGAACGCCAGTCCCGCCGCGCAGAGGATCACCACGAGCACGATCAGGTCGAGCGACTTCATCATGTTCCCCATGCGGATCCGGATCTCGTCGAAGAGGGAGACAGTCGTGATCTTGTCCTCCTGCGCGAGTGTCGCGGCGGCCTGGTAGGGGTCGGCGTCCTCAGGGAAATGGAGGTAGGCTGCGTTGCACGCCGCCGGCTCCCCGAGCTGCGACGCGAGCGTCCCCGGCGAGAGGATGATATAATTATAGACATGGTTCTCGAACACGCCCGCCACCTTCACGCGCAGCTCCCGCATGTCCTCGTCGCGCAGGAGGATGGTCTCACCTGGGACGGCGCCGTAGCGCTCCGCGATGGCGTTGCAGACCAGCGCCTCGCCGTCCGCAGGGAGGGAGAGCGGGTCGCCGTCGAGGGTGCGCAGGGTCATGTAGTCAGCGAAGGCGTCCCCGTCCAGCGGCACGAGCACGCTCATGCCCTTGGTCTTGTCCTTGGTCACGAGGTCCCAGCTCGCCTCATGGAGGAGGGTGTAGTCGGCCGTGACGGCATCGAGCTTGGCAGTCAGGGCGGGCGGGAGCGTGTCGCCGATGTCGGACTTGAACACGACCGATGCGTCCGCCGTCACGATCTCGCCGTACTGCACGTCCGCGAAGCCCGCCACGGAGTCCTTCAGGCCGAAGCCCGTCAGCAGGAGCGCCGTGCAGCCGCTGATGCCGATGACCATCATGAAGAACCGCCCCTTATAGCGGAAGATGTTGCGGATGGAGACCTTGTGGAGGAACTTGAGCCTGTTCCAGATGAACGGCACATGCTCGAGCAGCACGCGCTTGCCGGCCTTGGGCGCCTTCGGACGCATGAGACCGGCGGCTGTCTCGGCCAGCTCCAGGCGGCACGAGATCCACGTCACACCGAGTGAGCCCAGCAGCGACACGCCCAGCGCCGCCGCCGCGAGCCCCCAGTCGATGACCAGATGGAGCCGCAGCGGGATGTACATGAGCTGGTACGACCGCCAGATGACCGTCGGGAACAGCACGATCCCGACCGCATACCCGATCACGCACCCCAGCACGGCGGCCAGTCCGGAATAGAACATGTACTTTCCCATGATGTCGCCTTCGGAGTAGCCAAGGGCCTTGAGTGTGCCGATCTGCGTGCGCTGCTCCTCGACCATGCGGCTCATGGTCGTCAGGCAGACGAGCGCCGCCACGAGGATGAAGAAGATCGGGAACACCCTTGCCACCTGCTCGACGATCTGGGAATCGCTCTCGAAGCACGCATAGCTGATGTTGGTCCCGCGGTCGAGGACGAAGGTGTCGGGGGCGTCGATGTCGTCGATCTTCTGCTGGGCGTCGGCGATGTCGGCCTCGGCGTCGGCGATCTTCTCATCGAACTCTTCCTTGCCGTCCTCGTATTCGGCCAGACCGTCCTCATAGTCCTTGACGCCGTCCGCATACTCGGCCTTACCGTCCTCGTACTCCTTGACGCCGTCCTCGTACTTGGCCAGACCGTCCTCATATTCCTTGACGCCGTCCTCATAGGCCTGCTTGCCGTCCTGCCATTTGGCGAGGCCCTCGTCGTATTGGGCCTGTGCATCGGCGAGGTCGGCCCTTCCCTGCTCGAGCTGCGCCCATCCGTCGGCCAGCTCGGCGCGCTTCTCGTCCAGGAGGGACTGCTGCGCCTCGAGCTCCCTCCGGCCCGCTGCAAGGCCGGCACGCGCCTGCTCGATCTGCACGCGCCCTGCCTCGACCTCGGCCTGTCCGGCCAGCACGGCCTGACGCTGCTCGTCGGGCAGATAGTCCAGCATCGTGAGCGCCTGTGCCAGCTCTGCGGCCTTGCCCTCGAGCACCTGTGCCTGCGCCTCGACCATGGCCTCGTTCTCCGCGAGGGACGCGGCGGCCGCGTCGATCTGCGCCTGGCCGTCGCTGATCTGGGCTTCGCCGTCTAGGAGCTGTGCCTCGCTGTCGTCGAGCGTCGCCTGACCGTCCTCGATCTGCTGCTTGGCGTCGGCCAGCTCCTGCTCGCCGCTATCGAGCTCTTCCTTGGCATCGGCCAGCTCCTTGGCGGCATCGTCGAGCTCCTTTTTGGCATCCGCCAGCTCCTGCTCGGCGTCGGCGAGCTCTTCCTTGGCGTCGTCCAGCTTTTGCTTTCCGTCAGCGAGCTCCTGTGCGGCGTCATCGAGCTCCTGCTGTCCCTCGGCACGCTTGTCGGCCAGCTCGGCACGGCCGTCATCCAGCTCTGCCTGTGCATCGGCCACGAGACGGTCATAGCGGCGCTCCGCGATCGTCTGCGTGAGCTGCTCCCAGACGGGATCGCGCGCATCCATGGCGTCCTTGTAGGCCTTGGAATAGATGACGTCATCCGCATCGAAACGGACATAGATCTCCGAATAATAGTCTACGTCCCACGCATCCTCGGGCAGATACAGATACCCCGAGACAGAGCCGTTCCCGAGCGAGGTCGTCCCTCGCTCGAAGTTCGCATAGAGGGACGAATGTGCTGCCCCGACGATCGTATAGGCACGGTGGGAGAGCGCGTCGAGCGTGTCCTCCTCATTGCCGTCGGCGATGTAAACGGTGTCGCCGACACGGAGCGTCCCGGGCATCCCGGCGTCCATGATACATTCATTGCCGGCGGTCGGCATACGCCCCTCGGTCAGCGTCAGGAGGTTCACATCCTTGGTGATGCTGTGTGCCTTGAGGACGAACTCATTGTCCGCCTTGTCATGACAGAGCAGGTCGAGGGTATGGGAGCCCTCCGCATCGCGCACGCCCTCGGCGGCGGCGAAGCGTGCGACATCGTCCTCCTCCCAGCCCAGGGTCGAGATGAGGCGGTAGTCGTAGAGCTGTTTCTCCTGCCAAAAGCGATCCATCGTGTTGACCATGGCGGGCGTCGTGATCCGCACGCCGCAGAAGAACCCCACGCCGAGCGCCACGATGGCGAGGATGGCGAGGAACCGCCCCATGCTCCCGCGGATCTCGCGGAGGGTGGTGCGGCGGAGCATCTTTTTCTTCATAGCGCCCTCCCGTCACCACTCGATGTCGCGGACATCGACGATGTGGTCGTTCTTGCGGACGCTCTGGATGGTGCCGGAGCGGACGGTGATGATGCGGTCGGCCATGCCAGCGAGGGCGGAGTTGTGCGTGATGACGATGACGGTCATGCCCTTCTTGCGGCAGGTGTCCTGGAGGAGCGCGAGGACGGCCTTGCCCGTCTGGTAGTCGAGGGCGCCGGTGGGCTCGTCGCAGAGGAGGATCTTGGGCGCCTTCGCGAGCGCACGCGCGATCGCGACACGCTGCTGCTCGCCACCGGAGAGCTGCGCGGGGAAGTTCTTCATGCGCTCGCCGAGCCCGACCTGCCGGAGCACCTCCTCGGCATCGAGCGGCTCGCGGCAGATCTGCGCGGCCAGCTCCACGTTCTCCTTGGCGGTCAGGTTCTGGACGAGGTTGTAGAACTGGAACACGAAGCCCACATCATACCGGCGGTAGGCCGTGAGCTGCTTCCTTTTATAAGAGGAGATCTCGGAGCCGTCGAGCCAGACGGCGCCCTCGGTGAGGGTGTCCATGCCGCCCAAGATGTTGAGGATGGTGGTCTTGCCCGCGCCGGACGCCCCTACGATCACGCAGAACTCGCCCTTCTCGATGGTGAAGCTCACATCATGCAGCGCCTCGATCTCCATCTCGCCGGTCTTGTAGACCTTGCGGACGTTTTGAAATTCGACAAATGTACTCATGCAGCGATCCTTTCTGTCTCAATGCTGACCGGCGCCGGTGCGCCGTGACGTACTCCACTATTATAGCATAGTTTTAACTAGAATACAAGAGCTGTCGCGAAAAAAGAAGTCCCCTCCCCTGTTGACATCCCGCCCGCGATGTGGTATGATGAGAACAGCATGATCCAGGAAAGGGGCGGTCAAATGGACTTTTTCTTCGTCGCGCTCGGCGGCGCGGTCGGTGCGGTGGGGCGGTATGCGGTCAGTCTGCTCCCGGTCAAGGGGGCGTTCCCGGTGCTGACGCTCGTCACGAACGTGGTCGGTGCGGTGCTGATCGGGCTCGTGGTCGGTCTATCCAGCGGCCGGGAGGACACGTCCCGGCGCGCGCTCCTCTTTTGGAAGGCCGGCGTCTGCGGCGGCTTCACGACGTTCTCGACCTTCTCGCTCGAGGCGTTCTCCCTCTTTGAACAAAAGCGTTATGGACTGGGCGGCGCGTACCTACTGCTGAGCTGCGGGCTATGCCTGCTCGGCGTGTTCTGCGGGACGCGGCTCGCTGCCCTCCTCCGCGCGTGAAAGGAGCACCTATGCATAACGGGAAACGGCCCGATCCGAACGTCATCCACCCGATCCCCGGGTACGAGGATGAGATCTACATCAAGCCCACGATCACGCGAAAAAACATCCGCGTCGGCGACTTCTCCTACATCGCCGACCGCGACTTCGAGCGCCATGTGACGCATCATTACGAATGGCTCGGGGATAGCCTCGTGATCGGGAAGTTCTGCCAGATCGCGGCGGGCGTGGAATTCATCATGAATGGCGCGAATCACCAGATGGATGCCGTGACCACCTTCCCTTTCTATACTATGGAGGGGTGGGAGATGGCACCGCCCGCGCGGGCGCATCTGCCGCTCAAGGGCGATACCGTCGTCGGGAACGACGTCTGGATCGGCCAGAACGCGGTCATCCTCCCGGGCGTCCACATCGGGGACGGGGCGATCGTCGGCGCGAACAGCGTCGTCGGGCGGGATGTCGCGCCCTATACGATCGTCGCGGGCGACCCGGCAAAGCCGATCCGCAAGCGCTTTGACGAGGCGCTGATCGGCCTTCTGCTCCGCTTTCGCTGGTGGGACAGGCCGATCGAGGAGATCCAGACGCTGATCCCCCTCCTCACATGCAGCGACCTCGAGCGGGTCAGGGCGTTTTTGAAAGAGGCGCTCGATCCGGCCGATCCATGATGTAAGATGCGATGCCCCTCGTCGGTCTGACCGGCTGGGGGCATCCCTATGCAAGTTATAGGTATTCTCTATATCTAACGATCGAATATAACTGATTGACTTTTCGATAGACCTATGCTATAATTAAACCATACCAAACAGATAGGCAAAATAAGAAACGAGCCTACTGACAAGACCAAAACGCCGCAGCGACGGCGTCACATCATACTTTAGGAGGATACGATCATGGCAAACGAGAAGCTTCATTTTGAGACCCTTCAGCTCCATGTGGGACAGGAGCAGGCAGACCCGGCGACGGACGCACGCGCCGTGCCGATCTACGCGACCACTTCCTATGTGTTCCGCGACAGCCAGCACGCCGCTGACCGCTTCGGTCTGCGCGACGCCGGCAACATCTACGGCCGCCTCACCAACTCCACACAGGACGTGTTCGAGAAGCGCATCGCCGCGCTCGAGGGCGGCACCGGCGCACTGGCCGTCTCCTCCGGCGCAGCCGCCATCACCTACACCGTGCAGGCGCTGGCCAAGGCCGGCGAGAACATCGTCGCCGCGAAGACCATCTACGGCGGCACCTACAACCTCCTCGCCCACACCCTCCCGCTCTACGGCATCACCGCCAAGTTCGTCGATCCGCAGGACCTTGCCGCATTCGAGGCCGCCATCGACGAAAACACCAAGGCGCTCTACATCGAGACCCTCGGCAACCCGAACTCCAATGTCTCTGACATCGCCGCGATCGCGGACATCGCGCATCGCCACGGCATCCCGCTCGTCGTGGACTCCACCTTCGCGACGCCCTATCTGCTGCGTCCGCTCGAGCACGGCGCCGACATCGTGGTACACTCCGCGACCAAGTTCATCGGCGGCCACGGCACGGCCATCGGCGGCGTCATCATCGAGGGCGGCAGCTTCGATTGGAAGGCCTCCGGCCGCTATCCGTGGATCGCAGACCCGAACCCCAGCTACCACGGCATCTCCTTCGCAGACGCGGTCGGCCCTGTGGCGTTCGTGACCTACATCCGCGCGATCCTGCTGCGTGACACCGGCGCGACCCTCTCGCCGTTCCATGCGTTCATCTTCCTCCAGGGCCTTGAGACGCTGTCGCTGCGTGTGGAGCGTCATGTCGAGAACGCGCTGAAGATCGTGGACTTCCTCGCGAAGCATCCGCAGGTCGAGGCCGTGCATCATCCGTCTTTGCCCACCGAGCCGACCCACGCCATCTATGAGAAGTATTTCCCGAACGGCGGCGGCAGCATCTTCACCTTCGAGGTGAAGGGCACCGAGGACGATGCCAAGAAGTTCATCGACAATTTGGACATCTTCTCCCTCCTCGCGAACGTGGCAGACGTGAAGTCGCTGGTGATCCATCCGGCGTCCACGACCCACAGCCAGCTCACCGAGGCGGAGCTCCTCGAGCAGGGCATCAAGCCCAACACCATCCGCCTGTCCATCGGCACCGAGCACATCGACGACCTGATCGCCGCGCTCGAGAAGGCGTTCGCCGCCATCCGCTGATCGGTCTTTGTCCTCCGCGCCCCATCCTGATGCTCTACAGGATGGGGCATCGTTATGAAGAGATGAGGTGATGATATGGATGATGCGATCGAGCTGTCGCTCGACGCGTTTCGGGAGCTCCCGAAGGACAGCTATCTGCTGATCGACATCCGCAATGAAGTGTCCTATCAGCTCGGACATATCGACGGCGCGGTCCCCTTCCACGACGCTGCCGCGCAGGCGGATGGCCGCATCCTGGTATTCTACTGTCAGTACGGCATCGAGAGCCTCAAGACCGCAGAGCGATCCCGAAGCCGCGGATCTCAGGCGTATAGTCTCAAGGGAGGATATGCGGCATGGCTGCGGGCACAGCTCCGCGCCTTTGACAGGGAGGAATGGGAACGCTATGACAGGCAGATCATCCTCCCGCAGATCGGCATGCGCGGGCAGGAGAAGCTGAAGGCTGCAGGCGTGCTCCTGATCGGTGCCGGCGGTCTGGGATGTCCGTGCGGGATGTATCTTGCCGCGGCCGGTGTGGGCAGGATCGGGATCATCGACCATGACGAGGTGAGCCTGTCCAACCTGAATCGCCAGGTCGCGCATCGTCAGTGCGGCATCAATAAGGCGATCTCGCTGAAAAACACGCTCGCCGGGATCAATGACAGGATCGAGGTGACAGCGTACCCCTATCGGTTCGGGGAAGAGGAGGCCGCCGCGCTGCTCGACAGCTATGATCTTGTGATCGACTGCACCGACACCGCCGATACGAAGTTCATGGTGAATGACCTCTGTGTGCGCTATGACAAGCCCTACTGCTACGGCGGCGTGATCGGCTTTGAGGGGCAGGTGATGACGGTGATCCCCCACAAGACCGCGTGCCTGCGCTGTATCTTTGAAGCGCCGCCCACAGGCTGTGAGACCTGTGAGAGCCACGGCATCATCGGCGCAGCGGCAGGCATCATCGGCTGTGTCCAGGCGCTCGAAGCGATCAAGTATCTCACCTCCCGGGACGAGCTCCTGACGGATCGGATGTTCATCTTCGATATGCTCACGATGACGACGAGGACGGTCAAGTTTGGCGGCATCCGGCCGGGGTGCCCTGTCTGTCATGCCGCGCAGATATAGACATTGCCTATCACAAACGATCGAAAACAGGCATTTGACAAATACCTGTTTTTGTGTTATTCTAAATCATACTGATACTATCGGATATGGAGGGATAGAGATGAAAGAGATCCTATGGCTCGGGCGCGGCGGACAAGGCGCGTTCACAGCCGCAAAGCTCCTTGGCGCTGCATATGCGGCAAAAGGCGAGGTCGCCTATTCGCTGGCGTTCCCGTCCTTTGGGCCGGAGCGCAGAGGGGCGCCGGTGAGGGCCTTCACCAAGCTCGACAGCAAGCCGATCCTCGACCGCAGCGAGACGGTGCTGGCGGACTATATCGTGATCCTGGACGAGACGCTGTATGCACCGTCCCTGCAGGACGGGCTGAAACAAGGCGGCAAGATCATCGTCAATACGAAAAAAGAGGGACCCGACTGGACGGCGTTCGACGGCGACGCGATCGCAAAGGAGCTGCGTCTGCCTGTCGTCAATACCGTGATGCTGGGGGCGCTGTCCGGCGTGTCGGATGTGGTCGGCATCAAAGATCTGGAGGCCGCCATCGACGCCCATCTGGCGCCGAGGATCCGGGAAAAGAACCGTCTTGCCATTGCAAGAGCGATCGAGGAGGTGCGCCGATGAGACCCTATCTGCGAGAAAAAACGAGCTTCGGCTTCGCGGACGTCCCCGAAGCGACGTGCTATGAGGCGGGCTATCTCGTCACGAAGAATGCCGGATGGCGGAGCATCCGCCCGGTGATCGACGCCCAGAGATGCGTGGGATGCTATCAGTGCTACCTGTACTGCCCGGACGGCGTCATCCGCATCGAGGACGGCAAGGCAGTCGTGGATCTCGACTTCTGCAAGGGGTGCGGGATCTGCCAGAAAACGTGCAGGATCGGCGCGATCGAAATGGAGGCGGAGCGAAAATGAAGCAGTATCTATCCGGAGATGAGGCGTTCGCCGCAGGCATCCGTCTGGCACGCCCGGAGGTCATCTCGGCCTACCCCATCACACCGCAGACGATCGTCGTCGAGCGTCTGTCCGACATGGTGGAGGACGGCAGTCTGGATGCGGAGTTCATCCACGTCGAATCCGAGCATTCCGCGCTGTCCTGCGCGATCGGCGCCTCGGCGGCGGGCGTGCGGACGTTCACCGCGACCTCCTCGCAGGGGCTCTTGTACATGGCGGAGGGACTGGTCTATGCGTCCGGCGGACGTTTCCCGATCGTAATGATGAACGCGAACCGCTCGACCGCGCTCCCGTGGAACATCTACGGCGACCAGCGCGATTCCCTCGCGCTCCTCGACACGGGATGGATCCAGGCATATGCGCAGGATGCACAGGAGGCGCTGGACCTTGCGCTCATGAGCTACTATATCGCAGAGAAGGAGGACGTATCGACGCCATTCATGGTGAATCTGGACGGCTTCATCCTGACCCATACCTATGAGGAGGTGGATGTGCCGGAGCAGGCGGATGCGGACGCGTTCCTCCCGCGCTACGAGACGGAGAACTGCTTTGACCTCGAGCATCCGAAGAATATGGCGTTCTCCGCAGGTCCCGACACCAATTACATCTTCAAGTACAAGGAGCACGCCGCGCTGCTCCGCGCTGTCCCGGCGATATACGAGGCCGAGGCGCGGTTCGCGAAGATCTTTGGGCGGAGATATACCGGCCTGATCGAGACCTACAGGACCGAGGACGCCGATCAGATCCTCATCACGCTCGGCACGATCGCGGGGCTGTCCCGCGAGATCGCAGACGAGCTCCGCGCCCAGGGCAAGAAGGTCGGCGTGGTCAGGATCCGCTATATGCGGCCGTTCCCGACGCAGGAGATCGCGGACGCTGTCAAGGGCGCGAAGGCCGTCGCCGTCCTCGAGAAGGACATCTCGTTCGGTGCGGCGGGCACGGTCTTCACGAACGTGACGAGCGCCCTGCAAGCTGCCGGGATCGGCATCCCTGCGTACAACTTCATCGGCGGGCTCGGCGGCAGGAACATCTCGCATAAGGACATCGAGCAGATCTTTGCGCTGACCGAACGCGGGACTGAACGCGTGACATTCATCGGACTGGAGGGAGAGCGATGAGCGTGGATGTGAGAAAGCTGGACACGAACGAGTATTTTTACGGGCACAAGGCTTGCGCCGGATGCGGCGGCTCTCTTGCCGTCCGTGCGGCACTGAAGGTGCTTGGGGAGAGGGCGGTCGCCGTCCTTCCGGCAGGCTGTATGTCGGCGGTCGGATTCAATTTCCCGCAGCTCTGCTTTGCGAACAACGCCATCATCTCGATGTTCGCAGGCACAGCGTCGATGCTCACGGGCGTCGAGGCGGGCCTGCGCAGACGGGGCATCACCGACTTCCATGCGGTGGGCTTTGCCGGTGACGGCGGTACGGCAGACATCGGGATCCAGGCGCTGTCCGGCGCGATCGACCGGGGAGATGACATCCTCTATATCTGCTACGATAACGAGGCCTATATGAACACCGGCATCCAGAAGTCGGGACTGACGCCGTTCGGCGCCAAGACGACGACGACCCCGGCAGGCGCGAATATCCACGGCAATCTGCGCCCGAAGAAAAACCTCTTCGAGATCGTCGCAGCGCACGACATCCCCTATGCGGCGACCGCGACGGTCGGCTATCTGCCGGACTTCCTGAATAAGGTCGAGAAGGCGAGCCACATCAAGGGGACGCGGTTCATCCACGTCATCGCACCCTGTCCGACCGGCTGGGGGATCCCGGTGAGCGATACGGTCGAGGCGGCGCGGGAGATCGCAGACTGCGGTCTGTGGTACCTTGCCGAGTACGAGAACGGCGAATTCACGTTAAATCGAGACCCGAAGCAGTTCACGAGCGTGGAGGCCTACCTGAAGCGTCAGGCACGTTTCAAGCACTTGACAGATGACGACATCCGTGTTATCATAGATTCCAGAGACAAAAAGTGGGCGAAGATCCGCCAAAACTGGAAAACGAAGGAGTAAGACATATGCCAGCATTATCGCAAAAGACCGCAGGGTTCACCGATTCCGTCATCCGCAGGATGACGCGCATCTCCGCGCAGTACGGCGCCGTCAACCTATCACAGGGCTTCCCGGACTTTGATCCGCCGCGCGAGATCCTCGACCGCCTCGCGGAGGTGTCGAAGGAGGACTTCCACCAGTATTCGATCACATGGGGCGCGCAAAATTTCCGTGAGGCGCTCGCGCGGAAGCACGAGCATTTCTCCGGCCAGAGGATCGACCCGAATTCCCAGATCTGCGTCACCTGCGGCAGTACCGAGGCGATGATGGCCTCCTTGATGTCGGTCGTCGATCCTGGCGATAAGGTCATCGTCTTCTCGCCGTTCTATGAGAATTACGGCGCGGACACGATCCTGTCCAATGCATCGCCGATCTATGTGCCGCTCGTCCCGCCGACCTATGATTTCGACCCGGAGGTGCTGGAGGATGCGTTCCGGCAGCATCCCAAGGCGATCATCGTCTGCGACCCCTCCAATCCCTGCGGCAAGGTGTTCACCCGGGAGGAGCTGCAGATCATCGCAGATCTCGCGATCAAGTACGACGCGTTCGTCATCACGGACGAGGTCTATGAGCACATCCTCTATGCGCCGCACAAGCACACGCACATCTCCGCGCTCCCCGGCATGGCAGAGCGCACGATCGTGTGCAGCTCGCTCTCCAAGACCTATTCCATCACAGGATGGCGGCTCGGTTACGTCATCTCCTCGCCGGAGATCATCGAAACGGTGAAAAAGGTGCATGACTTCCTGACCGTCGGCGCGGCACATCCGCTGCAGGAGGCGGCTGTCGTCGGGCTGAATTTCCCGGATTCGTATTATCAGGCATTGCAGGCGAAGTATACCCATATGCGGCAGCTCTTCCTCGATGGGCTCGACCGCATCGGTATCCCGCACAATGTCCCGGAGGGCGCGTATTTCATCATGCTGGACATCTCGGAGTTCGGCTACGAGGACGATCTGCGATTCTGTGAGGATCTCGCACGGCTGGTCGGCGTGGGCGCCGTCCCGGGGTCGAGCTTCTTCAGGGAGCCGGAGAATCGCTATATCCGCTTCCATTTTGCCAAGAAGGACGAGACACTGAACGAAGCCCTCACGCGTCTGAACGACATCCGCAGGAAGATGCCGTACCAAAAATGAGCGATCTGATCCCCATCATCGACGCGCACTGCCATGTCTTCCCCGACCCGATCGCGGAGAAGTCGAAGCAGGCCGTCTCTGACTTCTATGATCTCCCGATGTACACCGCAGGAACGGTACAGAATCTGAAAAAAGAGCGAGAACGCGTCATCTCTGTCGGCGGGACAGGGTACCAGATCACCCGGCAGCTCATCTGTGCGCCTGCCGTCACCCCGAAGCAGACCGCGAGCATCAATGCCTTTATCGCGCAGCTCGTGCAGGAGGATGCGGCGTTCATCGGCTTTGGCACGCTGCATCCGCGCGATCATGACCGCCTCGAGATCCTGCAGAGCCTCCGGCAGCATGGACTGGTCGGCCTCAAGCTGCACTCCGACCTCCAGCGCTTCGACATCGACGATCCGGAGATGGACCCGGTCTACGCCGAAGCAGAAAGACTCGGCATCCCGGTCCTGTTCCACATGGGCGACCGTAAGCTGGACTTCTCCCACCCGCGCAGAGCACGCGCGGTCCTCGAGCGGTTCCCGCATCTGATCGTGACCGCTGCACACATGGGCGGGTATTCGCACTGGGACGAGGCATTCGACGTCCTAACGCCGTCTGAGCGCCTGTATTTCGACATCTCGAGCACGCTCCAATTCATCGACGGCAGTCTCCTCCGGCGATTTTTGGACAAATTCGGCGAGACGCAGTTCTTCTTTGGCAGCGACATGCCGATGTGGGATCCGGCAAAGGAGCTGGAGCGGCTCTTGTCGTTCGGTCTCCCGGAGCATACCCTGCAAAACATCCTGCATGATAATTTTATGCGATATATCGAGGAGATAGTCTGATATACGTCATGCTGCCGCGCTCGACAAAACAGTATGGCCTCAGGAGGCCGTACTGTGCGCGCGCCCTCCCCTGCCCCCTCTCCCATGCGGAGAGGGGGTTTTCTTGCGCGAGGGATCGACAGCGCGCTTATAGATGGATCGGTCTCTTATTGAAAAAATCGATAGCTCGTTATCTACTTTACATACTTGACAAATAGGGATAGTAGGCGTATAATAGATACATACACAGACGAGATATCCTCGAGACTGCGATATATTATGGAGGTAAGGATTATGAGCAGCACAAAAACATGGACAGAACGCAAATACTGGAACGAGGCACTTGAAACGATGCCGCGCGAGGAGCTGGAGAAGTTCCAGCTCGAGAAGCTGAAGGAGATCGTTCGCCACGCCTACGACAACGCGCCCTACTACAAGAGGACCTGGGATGAGGCCGGCGTCTCTCCCGATGACATCCATTCGCTGAAGGACATCGAGCGCTTCCCGTTCATCAATAAGATCACCCAGCGTGAGACGCAGGGCGTGGGCAGCTTCCTCGGTGAGCTGGCAGCCGTCCCGGAGGAGGAGGTCGTCTTCATCTCCACGTCCTCCGGCTCGACCGGTGTGCCGACCATGAGCCCGTTCACCAAGGCAGATTTTGACGCCTTCCAGGAGACGGAATCCCGCTGGTTCTGGCAGATCGGCATGAGACCGAACGACCGCTATGTCCACGCGCTGAACTTCTCGCTCTATGTCGGCGGCCCCGATGTCATCGGCGCACAGAATCTCGGCGCGCTCTGCATCTGGGGCGGCACGCTCCCCTCGGAGCGCCTGCTGTATGTGCTGAAGACCTATCAGCCGACCGTGATCTGGACGTCCCCGTCCTATGCATGGCAGCTCGGCGAGAAGGCGAAGAAAGCCGGCATCGACCCCAAGACCGACCTTTCCATCAAGAAGATCATCGTTGCCGGTGAGCTGGGCGGCTCCATCCCGGCGACCCGCAAGGCGATCGAGGATCTCTGGGGCGCGGAGCTCTACGATTTCTACGGTCTTTCCGACATCTTCGGCGCCTGCGCCGCACACTGCGAATACCATGACGGCCTGCATATCGCGGAGGACCACATCCTCGTCGAGACAGTAGACATCCACACCGGCGAGATCCTCCCGCCCGGCAGCGTCGGTGAGCTGGTCTACACGACCCTCCAGAAGAAGGCGCGCCCGCTCATCCGCTTCCGTACCGGCGACATCGGCTACATCGACCAGACGCCCTGCAAGTGCGGCCGCACGCATGGCAGGATCCACATCAACGGACGCAAGGACGATATGTTCATCGTTTCGGCAGTCAATGTGTTCCCGTCGGACATCGAGGCGGTCGTACACGATCTCGACGGCATCACGGGCGAGTATCTGATCCGCATCTTCGAGGAGAACTTCACCTGCCGCTATGCGGTCGAGGTCGAGAAGAACGCCGATAACACGAAGTCGGATGACGAGGTCGCTGCGGAGCTGTCCGCTGCGCTCAAGGCGCGCATCGGTGTCAAGCCGGCACGCGTAACGATCCACCCGGACGGCGGTCTCGACACGCGGAGCGAGCACAAGTCCAAGCGCATCATCGACGAGCGTGTCTCTGACTATTCGATCTGAGCATGATACAGGATCAGGAGAGTTATACTGCCAAGCTCTGCGCATTTGCGCGGGCTTGGCATTCCAATACGGCGCGGCAGAAGATCTTTGATGACTATCTGGCCTTCGATCTGATGGGATGGGAGGGCTATGAGCGCATCAAAGCCGAGGTCATGCAGCGCTACGGGGTCGCCACACGCGACGATCTGGGGCGGTTCGTCAACGAATATTTTGCCCCGATCCCGCTGGCACGGCTGCGGTTCACGGAAAGTCGTCTGCTCAAATTCGCGCAGTCCGGCAAGGTGCAGTATGTGATCTGCGGCGCGGGTGCGGACAGCTTTTCGTTTCGGAACGCGAATCAGGACATCGAGGTGTTCGAGGTCGATCACCCGGACACGCAGCGCTACAAGCGCGAACGGATCCGCGCATTGGAATGGAACATCCCGAAGAACGTCCATTTCGTCCCGGTCGACTTTGAGAAGGAGACGATGATCGGGAGACTGCTGTCGGCAGGGTTCTCGCCCGAAAAGCCGACGTTTTTCAGCATCCTGGGCGTGACCTACTATCTGACGCTCCCCGTGTTCACGGAGACGCTGCGGCAGATTGAGCTGCTGGCGTCGCTCGGGAGCGTGGTGGTGTTCGATCTTCCTCTGCGGTCGGGCGACCGTCCGCCCCGTGTGGCGGCGCTGGAGCAGATCACCGCGGATCTGGGGGAGCCCATGCGCGGCGGATACGATCACGCAGAGGTGTCGCGCGCCTTGTATGCACTGGGATTCCAGATCGACACGTATTATACGCCGAGGATGGTGCAGGAGCATTATTTTGCAGACCGTGCGGACGGGATGCACGCTTGGGAGAACGTCTGTCTGCTGAGTGCGACGCTCACCAACGGAAGATGCTACGAATAACAGAGAAATGAGGAAGGATCTATGAGTCAGTTTGAACATATCAGCACCGCCCTGATCCACGGCGGCGTTGCAGGGGACGAACGCACGGGTGCCGTGAACGTCCCGATCTATCAGACCTCGACCTACCAGCAGGACGGCCTTGGGAAGATGCGCGGCTACGAGTATACGCGCACCGGCAACCCGACCCGCGAGGCGCTGGAGGCCCTTATCGCAGAGCTGGAGGAGGGCTACGCGGGGTTCGCGTTCGCTTCCGGCATGGCGGCGATCACGGCCGTGCTGAGTCTGCTGCATGCGGGCGACCGTGTGCTGATCTCCTCGAACGTCTACGGCGGTACGTTCCGCCTGCTCGCAAAGGTGTTCGATCATTTTTCGATCGGCTACCGCATCGCGGATACGACCGATGCCGCGAGATTCGAGTCCGACATCACCGAGGATGTGAAGGCCGTCATCATCGAGAGCCCCGCGAATCCGCTCATGACCGTGACGGATATCCGCGAGATCGCGGACATCTCCCATGCGCACGGTCTGCTCGTGATCGTGGACAACACGTTCATGACCCCCTATCTGCAAAAGCCGCTGACCCTCGGCGCCGACATCGTCGTCCATTCCGCAACGAAGTACCTTGGCGGTCACTCGGATGTGGTCGCGGGGCTCGCTGTGGTGAACAGCAAGGCGCTCGCAGAGAAGATCGCGTTCATCCAGAATTCCACGGGCGGCGTCCTTCCGCCGTTCGACAGCTTTCTGCTCATCCGCGGCATCAAAACGCTCGGCGTCCGCATGGATCGGCATGTGGAGAACGCCATCAAGGCCGCAGAGTTCCTGCAGGCGCATCCGGCCGTGGCACAGGTGCATTATCCGGGACTGCCCACCGATCCGGGCTATGCCGTGAATCAGAAGCAGGCGAAGAACGGCGGCGTCATGATCTCCTTCGAGCTGCACGAGAACTATGACATCGAGAGATTTTTCGAGAGTCTGAAGCTCGTGATCCTTGCCGAATCGCTCGGCGGTGTGGAGTCCCTGGTATGCCATCCGTCCACGATGACGCACGCCTCCATCCCGCCTGAGATCCGCGCACAGGTCGGCATCACAGACGGCCTCATCCGGCTGTCCGTTGGCATCGAGGACATCCGCGACATCCTGGCAGATCTCGATCAGGCGATCAAAGCGAGCGAGGTGGTCTGAATGGCACTCTATCGTTCCATGCAGGAGCTGATCGGCGATACGCCGCTGGTGCAGCTGCAGCATTTTGATGTCCCGGACGGGGTGAAACTGTTCGCGAAGCTCGAGCTATACAATCCGTCCGGCAGTGTCAAGGACCGGACGGGACTTTACATGATCCGCGCGGCAGAGCGATCCGGCGTCCTGCGGCCGGGTGCGACCATCGTGCTCGGGACAGCCGGGAACACCGGGCTCGGCATCGCTTTTGCGGCGCTGAATCGCGGCTACGAGCTGCTGTTCGTCGTGCCGACGAAATTCTCGGAGGAAAAGCAGATCCTCCTCCGCGCCCTTGGTGCGCAGGTCATCAACACGCCGCGGGAGGACGGGATGCTCGGTGCAGAACGTAAGGCTGCGGAGCTAACGCGCCAGATCCCTGGCGCCGTCACGCTCGACCAGTTCAAGGATCAGAGCAATCCGCAGGCACATTACGAGACGACCGGGCGCGAGATCTGGGAGGATCTGCGCGGGGACGTGCAGTATGTCGTGGCGGGCGCCGGGAGCGGCGGGACGATCACCGGCATCCTGCGCTACCTCAAGGAGAAGGACCCCTCTGTGCAGGGCGTCCTCGCCGATCCGGAGGGCAGCACGATGGGCGGCGGTGAGCATCATGACTACGACATCGAGGGGATCGGGAACGATTTCATCGCCGATACGATGGATATGTCGCTGATCGACCGCGTCATCAAGATGAACGATGAGGAGGCTTTCACGCACGTCCGTCTGCTCGCGGAGCGTGAGGGCATCATCGCCGGCTCCTCCTCGGGCGCGGCGCTGGCGGCGTCCCTGAAGCTCGCCAGGTCCGGCGTCAAGGGGAACATCGTGACGGTATTCCCTGACCGCGGCGACCGGTATTTCAGCACGAAGCTCTTTACCTGATACGGCGTCTGTCTCTATCCTTACAACGCTGCGCGTCTGCTTTTTTGGCAGACGCGCAGATCGTTGTTTGTAAGGCATGGGAGCGAAACGCACTCATCCGCACTGCACGTCCGCACGGGACGCCGTGTCGTCGAGCGCGATCTCGATGCCGAAGAGATAGCGATAGTCCGCGATCGTCAGGCAGCATTTGTTGGTGTCCAAGCAGTCGTCGATCTCGCCCTCGGGGAGGAAGAGGACACCATTCCTGGCGATCTGGAAAATGCTCCTGTCATAGCCCTTCCCATTCTTCCGCGTGATGACGATGCGGTCCTCGCCGCGTGTGATCTCGATTCTGTTGGCCGTTGCCTGATAGGTATAGCCGCAGGATCGGCAGATCGTACAGAGGGTCGGAAGATCCAGCGCTTCTCCCAGCGGCACGGTATCCTCTGTGACATACATCCCCGAATAGAAGGACGTCAGTTCGCCGATCTTCGTTTCCCCGAGGAGAACCCCATAAAAGTACACCCAAATATTATTTACTCCACATTCTGCGGAAGCAGAATGTTTCTTTTCTCCGTAAGCCCTTTGTCAAGGAACTTGTAAAAGATGTGAATCTGCCTGTCCTCGTCCTTGCTTTCGGGACGATCACCAATCACGATGTACTCGATAAGCTCCAAACAAGTCTCACGGGTAAGCTCCTGAATATCGACATACTTCTTGATATTTTCAATGTATCTGTCAATATCCTTTTCAGCCTGTTCAGCGGTTTCGCACTTTTCTTTCAGTACAGCGACTTTCTCTCTCAGCATCTTCTGCTCATCAAGATACTGATTCAGCATTTTCACGCAGAGTTCTTCGGGTACAGTACCGAGGAGCTTTTCTTCATAGGTCTTACTGATAAGCGTTTCGAGCTGTGCAAGCCTTTTCTCACCCTCATGGAGTTCCTTGCTGTTATGCTGGCTCTCCGCATCGGCAGTAGCCTGTCTGCGTTTTCTAACGGCTTCACGGAGTGCGTCCTCGTCCTCAACGGCAAGTCGTGCCTTTGCTCTAATATCGTCAACAACAATCTGTGAAATTACTCTTTCCAAAATGGAATGAGGAGTGCAGCCGTCCATTCCGCTTCTAACATAAGTACCACAGCGATAGCTGACAGTCTCATATGTTCCACGCTTCTTAGAGGTGTGCATGGTTCTGTTCATTTTCATCTTGTAACCGCAGTCTGGGCAGTACATAAATCCTGACAGCGGAAGAATCACGCCTTCTTTTGTTGTCTTGCCGATACTCACCGATGCGTCAACCTCTCTAACCTTGTCCCACAGCTCTCTTGAAATGATAGGTTCATGATTATTTTCAATCACTATCCATTCCGACCTGTCCTTGCGTATCTGCTTGTGATTTTTGTAGGATACCGTTGTCACTCTCTGCTGTGCGAGATTTCCGATATAAATCTCATTGTTAAGAATGCCACGCACCATACAATCATTCCACAGATGTGAAGTCACAAGGGGATTATCTTTGCCTTTAAGCTGATAACGATGATCCGAGGGAGTTGCGATGCCGTCCTTGTTAAGCTGTATAGCGATCTGCTTCGGACTTAACCCTCTTGCCCTCTGCTCAAATATACGTCTTACGATAACGGCG
>CACWPL010000015.1 GCA_902762785.1 uncultured Ruminococcus sp.
GCCGAGATGGCGGGCCGCGGCGACATCGCCTTCGGTGACACGATCAATGTCGTGGTCCCGACCGGCAACTTCGGCAACATCCTTGCTGCCTACTATGCCAAGAACATGGGCGTGCCGATCGGCAAGCTGATCTGCGCCTCCAACATCAACAAGGTCCTCACCGACTTCATCGAGACCGGCGTCTATGACCGCAAGCGCGACTTCTTCGCGACCATCTCGCCGTCCATGGACATCCTGATCTCCTCCAACCTCGAGCGTCTGCTCTACATCCTCACCGGCGGTGACGATGCGCAGATCCGCGAGTGGTTCGGCAAGCTCTCCGCCGAGGGCCGCTATGAGGTCTCCGCGGACGTCAAGGCCAAGCTCCAGCAGGACTTCGTCGGCGGCTTCTGCGACGATGCCGACACCAAGAAGACCATCCACGACTTCAAGAAGAAGTACGGCTACACCTGCGATACCCACACCGCCGTGGCCGTCAAGGTCTACCTCGACTACCTCGCCAAGACCGGCGACACCACCCGCACCCTGATCGCCTCCACGGCCAGCCCGTTCAAGTTCAGCGCGAGCGTGCTCGAGGCCATCGAGGGCGCCCCGAAGGCCACCGACGAGTACGACCAGGTGGCAGAGCTCGCGGACATCTCCGGCCTGCCGGTGCCGCAGTCGCTCGCGGCGCTCAAGGACAAGCCCGTCCGCTTCAAGAAAGTCATCGCCAAGGAGGACATGGAGCAGTTCGTGCTCGGCGAGCTCGGCATCACGGACTGACGCATGAGCCTATTCGTGCTCGGTGATACCCACCTGTCGTTCGGTGTTCCCGAAAAGCCGATGGATATTTTCGAGGGATGGGAGGGCTACCAGGACCTGCTCGCCGAGAATTGGCGGCGGCGTATCTCCCCGGAGGACACGGTCGTCCTCGCGGGGGACATCTCCTGGGGCATGACGCTCGCGCAGGCACGCGCGGACTTCGCCTTCCTCCACGCCCTCCCCGGCACCAAGATCATCCTCAAGGGGAACCACGATTACTGGTGGGACACCATGAAGAAGATGACCGCCCTCTTCGAGGAAAATGGCTTCGATTCGCTGCATATCCTGCATAACAACTGCTACGCCTACGAGGGCCTCGGCATCTGCGGGACGCGCGGATGGGTCAACATACCCGGCGAGACGAACGTCCGCGGTGAGCCGGCCAATGAGAGCGTCAGCGGCGACCGCAAGGTCCTGCTGCGCGAGGAGCAGCGGCTGCGCACGTCCCTCGAGGCGGCGCGGCAGCAGGGGCTGCGCCCGGTCGTGTTCCTGCATTATCCGCCCATCTATTGGGGGAATCGCAATGAGCTGATGCTCGAGGCCATGCGGGACTACGGCGTCACCGACTGCTACTACGGCCACCTGCACGGGAGCATCACCCATGCAAGGGCGGAGAAGGGCACCGTGGATGGGATCACCTATCATCTCATCGCTGGTGACTATTTACATTTTATTCCAGAAAAAATAGTGTGATCTGTCATTTTTATAGAAGTGTGGCAAAGTTCACAAGAATCTATAGAAATTTGGCGGAGGATATGCTATAATAAATCGTATGCCGTTTGCGCGAGGACTCTTTCGGCGCGGCGGCAAGTGCTTAGAAAAACGATCATGGAGGTCCTGAAAATGAGTCTGACTGCTACCAACAGAACTGAGGTCAACACCGTCGAGCTGACGTTCGAGATCGGCCCGGAGGATTTTGAAGCCGCTGTAGAGCGTGCGTACCAGAGAAACAAGAAGAACATCTCCCTGCCCGGCTTCCGTAAGGGCAAGGTGACCCGCAAGATGGCCGAGGCCCGCATGGGCGAGGGCGTGTTCTATGAGGATGCGCTCAACGACCTGATCAACACCGAGCTGACTGCCGCCCTCCAGGAGGCAGACTTCGAGCTCGTAGACCGTCCTTCCGTCGACGCCGAGAAGATCTCCAAGGAGGAGGGCGTCGTATTCAAGGCGATCTGCATCACCAAGCCCGAGATCGAGATCGACGGCTACAAGGGCATCAAGGCAGCCAAGACCGTTGCCGAGGTGACCGATGCCGATGTCGATGCACAGGTCGACATGCTCCGCAAGAGAAATGCCCGTCTCGTCTCTGTTGACGACCGCGCCGCCGAGATGGGCGACGAGGCCAACATCGACTTCGAGGGCTTCTTCGGCGACGAGGCCTTCGAGGGCGGCAAGGGCGAGAACTTCCCGCTGAAGCTCGGCTCCGGCCAGTTCATCCCCGGCTTCGAGGAGCAGGTGGTCGGCAAGAAGGTCGGCGAGGAGTTCGACGTTGTCGTGACCTTCCCGGAGAACTACCAGATGGAGGACTATGCCGGCAAGGAGGCGACCTTCAAGTGCAAGCTCAACGGCATCACTGTTGAGGAGCTGCCGGAGGCCGATGACGAGTTCATCCAGGATTCCACCGAGTTCGATTCTCTCGAGGCCTTCAAGGCAGACGCCAGAAAGAAGCTCGAGGAGGCTGCTGTCCGCAATGCTGACGTTGCCTTCGACAATGCGATCATGGACGCCCTCATCGCCAAGGTAGACTGCCCGATCCCGAACGTGATGTTCGAGCATCGTCTGGATACCCTTGTCGACAACTTCGAGAACACCCTCAAGCAGCAGGGCATGAGCCTGGATCTCTATCTCCAGTACACCGGCATGGACATCAGCGACTTCCGCGAGACCAACCGTGACCGCGCTGTCAACGAGGTCAAGCTGCGTCTGGCGCTCGAGAAGATCGCCGAGCTCGAGAAGATCGAGATCTCCGAGGAGGAGCTCAACAGCAGCCTCCAGCCGATCGCCGATGCCAACAAAATGTCGCTCGATGAGGTCAAGAGACGCATCCCGCTCATCGACTACATGATGGATATGCGCGTTTCCAAGGCGCTCGACCTTGTCAAGGAGAACGCCGACACCACTCCCGCTGAGGAGGCTCCCGCGGAGGCATAAGGCCATACACGGTCATCAGACAAGCAAAGCAGCGAGCGAACGGCAAGGTTCGCTCTTGCTTGCTATCATAGGCTTTTTTCCGCTAGATCTGCCAAGTGCCGTCCGTCCCATGACGGCGGCCGTCAAGAAAGGATGAGCGAATGATGGATCTTACCAACATGATGCGCGCCGGCGACCCCATGGCGCAGACCCTGATCCCCTATGTCGTGGAGCAGACCAGCCGCGGCGAGCGTTCCTATGACATCTTCTCCCGCCTGCTCAATGACCGCATCATCATGCTCTGCGATCAGGTCAGCGACGCGAGCGCGAGCGTCATCGTGGCACAGCTCCTCTACCTCGAGAGCCAGGACGTCGAGAAGGACATCTCCCTCTATATCAACAGCCCCGGCGGCTCCATCACGGCCGGTATGGCCATCTATGACACGATGCAGTATATCAAGTGCGATGTCTCCACGATCTGCATCGGCATGGCCGCATCCATGGGCGCGTTCCTGCTGACGGCCGGTGCTCCGGGCAAGCGCTTCGCACTGCCGAACAGCGAGATCATGATCCACCAGCCGCTGATCTCCGGCGGTCTCGCTGGCCAGTGTACCGACATCAAGATCCATTCCGATCACCTCGTCCGCACGCGTCAGCGCATGAACGAGATGCTCGCGAAGCACACCGGCCAGCCGCTCGAGGTCATCGAGCGCGACACCGAGCGTGACAACTATATGACCGCCGATGAGGCCAAGGCATACGGCCTGGTCGATCAGGTGATCGCAAAGAGGTAACGTCGATATGGCTGAATTTGGATCCTATAAGATCTGTAACTTCTGCGGCAAGGGCGAGGACCGCGTCATGAACATGTTCTCGGCGGGGATGTACAACATCTGCGACGAGTGCGTGCGCACCTGCTACGATATGCTCTACGGCACGCAGGGCACCCATACGGAGAAGAAGAACGACGTCAAGCAGAACAAGAAGAAGGCCGGGAGCTTCAAGCTCCTCAAGCCTACGGACATCAAGTCGGTCCTCGACCAGTATGTCATCGGGCAGGACCTGGCTAAGATCACGCTGTCTGTCTCCGTCTACAACCACTATAAGCGCATCATGAGCCAGGATGACAGCAACGATGTCGAGCTCCAGAAGAGCAATGTGCTCCTGCTGGGCCCCACCGGCGTCGGCAAGACCTTCCTGGCACAGTCGCTCGCGAAGATCCTCGACGTGCCGTTCGCCATCGCCGACGCCACCACCATCACGGAGGCCGGCTATGTCGGTGACGATGTGGAGAACGTGCTGCTGCGCCTGATCCAGGCGGCCGATTTCGACATCGAGGCTGCCGAGCGCGGCATCATCTATATCGACGAGATCGACAAGATCGCCCGCAAGTCCGAGAACACCTCGCTCACCCGCGACGTTTCCGGCGAGGGCGTACAGCAGGCGCTGCTCAAGATCATCGAGGGCACCGTCTCCAATGTGCCGCCGCAGGGCGGCAGAAAGCACCCCAACCAGGAGTGCATCCAGATCAACACCAAGAACATCCTCTTCATCTGCGGCGGCGCGTTCGATGGCCTCGAGAAGGTCATCCAGAAGCGCTCTCAGCCCTCCGGCCTCGGCTTCGGGGCAGAGCTGTCCTCGAAGAAGGAGGCCATGGACAATATCTTTGCCAAGGCCATCCCGCAGGATCTGGTGAAGTTCGGTATGGTGCCGGAGCTCGTTGGCCGTCTGCCCGTCATCACGGCGCTCGACCAGCTCGACGAGCCCGCGCTCGTGCGCATCCTCACCGAGCCGAAGAATGCTCTGGTGAAGCAGTATGTCAAGCTGTTCCGTTATGACGACGTCGAGCTCGAGGTCGAGCCGGACGCGCTCCGTGAGATCGCGAAGAAGGCCATCGACCAGAACACCGGCGCCCGCGGCCTGCGCGCCATCATGGAGGGACTGCTCATGAAGAGCATGTTCGAGCTGCCGACGCACGGCAATGTCGGGAAGGTCACTGTCACGCGCGAGTGCGTGACCGAGGGCAAGGCCCCGCTCCTGACCGACCGCCGCGGCCAGCCCGTGACGATCTGACGTGCCCCGCATCTGAGAGAAGAGCCACACAGCTTCGTGTGGCTTTTCGTTTCTATCAGGGCATTCTATGGGACATTCGGGCGGCGACCGAAAATTACCGCTTGCATCCTGTCGGGATATGTGGTATAATGGAGTAGATGATGGAAGGTAAATGACAGGATGGCCGGTCCGCCGCGCCACCAGAACGGGAGGTATATTATGCCGGATAGCAGAAAAAAGACCGAGATGCTGCCGACCGTACCGCTGCGCGGTACCGTTGCGTTCCCGCACATGATCATGCATTTCGACGTGGCAAGGGAAATGTCCGTCCAGGCTGTCGAGCAGGCGCTCGGGAACGACCGCCGTCTCTTCCTCGTGGCACAGCGCGATGTGTTCGAGGAGGAGCCGTCCGAGAAGGACCTCTACCAGATCGGTGTGGTCGCCGAGATCAAGCAGACCCTCCGCGGGCAGGACGAGACCGTCCGCGTCCTCGTCGAGGGACTGTACCGCGCCTTCGTCCGCAGCATCGAGACGGTGGACGGTGTCATGGTGAGCCAGGTCAAGCGCCTCAACGAGCCGGAGCCCGATCCTGCGGATTCCATCGACATCGAGGCCATGGTGCGCGCTGTCAAGGGCGTGTACGAGCGCTATGCCAAGCTGTTCCCGCGGATGCCCAAGGAGAATCTGATCTCCGTGATGTGCCAGGACGACCCGGTGCGTCTCTATGAGCAGATCGCGTTCAACACGATGTTCGACCATCACGACAAGCAGGAGCTCCTCGAGGAGAACTCCGTATACGACCGTCTCCAGCACCTTTATGCGATCCTGACGCATGAGACGATGGTGCTCGAGATGGAGAAGGAGATCCACGACCTCACCCAGGAGAGCATCGACCAGGGGCAGCGTGAATACTTCCTCCGCGAGCAGATGCGCATCATCGGCAACCAGCTCAAGGAGGAGACCGGCGAGGCGCCCGACGAGGACATCGAGTCCTATATGGACCGCATCGACGCCCTCCCCGCGCCGGAGCAGGTCAAGGAGAAGCTGATGAAGGAGGCGTCCCGTCTCCGTCAGATGCCGCCTGCCTCGCAGGAGGCCTATGTCGTGACCAGCTACCTCGACACCGTGCTCGACCTCCCGTGGGAGGACCCGGAGCCGGAGAAGCTCGACCTCGAGAGCGTCGCCGAGGTGCTCGATGCGGACCACTACGGCCTCCAGAAGGTCAAGGAGCGCATCCTCGAGACGCTGGCCGTCCGCGTCCTCAACCCCGACCTGCGCGGACAGATCCTCTGCCTCGTGGGACCGCCCGGTATCGGCAAGAGCTCCGTGGCCAAGTCGGTCGCCGGGGCGATCGGACGCAGGTTCGCGCGCGTGTCGCTCGGCGGCGTGCGCGACGAGGCCGACATCCGCGGTCACAGAAAGACCTACATCGGTGCCATGCCCGGCCGCATCATCGCGGCGCTCCAGGAGGCCGGCACCCGCGACCCGCTCATCCTACTTGACGAGCTCGACAAGATGGGCTACGACTACAAGGGCGACCCCTCCGCCGCCATGCTCGAGGTGCTCGATACCGAGCAGAACCACGCGTTCCGCGACCACTACCTCGAGGTGCCCTTCGACCTGAGCAAGGTCATGTTCATCGCGACGGCGAACACGCTCGAGAACATCCCCGCGCCGCTGCGTGACCGTATGGACATCCTCGAGCTGCCCAGCTACACGCGCGAGGAGAAGTTCCAGATCGCCGTGCGGCATCTGGTGGCCAAGCAGCGCGAGCAGCACGGCCTCACGCCCACGATGATCCGCTTCGCCGATGAGGCCATCTACGAGATGATCGACGGCTACACCAAGGAGGCCGGCGTCCGCAATCTCGAGCGCACCATCGCGACCGTGTGCCGCAAGGTCGCCAAGACCATCGCGACCGGCGAGCGCAAGCGCGTGACCGTCAAGAAGAAGGACCTCAAGGGCTACCTCGGCATCCCGCGCTTCCTGCCGGATGCCCAGAGCCGCAAGGACCAGGTCGGCGTCGTCAACGGCCTCGCCTGGACGTCGGTCGGCGGCGTGCTGATGCCGCTCGAGGCCGTCGTCATGGAGGGGAACGGCAAGGTGCTGGTGACGGGAAGCCTTGGCCAGGTGATGCAGGAGAGCGCCCAGCTCGCCGTCACCTACGCGCGCCTCGTGGCCGACCGCTACAAGATCGACCCGGCGTTCCTGACCCGTTGTGACATCCATATCCACGCCCCGGAGGGCGCCGTCCCGAAGGACGGCCCGTCGGCCGGCGTGTCCCTCACGACCGCGCTGATCTCAGCGCTCTCGGGCATCCCCGTCCGCGCGGACGTGGCCATGACCGGCGAGGTCACGCTCCACGGCAAGGTCATGCCGATCGGCGGACTGCGTGAGAAGTCCATGGCCGCCTTCAAGGCCGGCATCAAGACGGTCATCATCCCGGAGGAGAACCGCGCCGACCTCGAGGAGGTCGATCCGGTGGTCAAGGAGAACGTGACCTTCGTCCCGGTGACGGATCTGCGTCAGGTGCTCGACACGGCGCTCGCCGCCGACAAGCCCGTGCGCACGCCCGCCAACACCAAGCCGCGCAAGAAGGCTGCCGACCCGGCCAAGCCTGCGGCACGCGCGTGAGGAGGCCGTCATGCAGCTCCAGGACGCGTCGTTCGGCGCGGCATGCGGCAAGCTCTCGCAGCTCCCGAAGCCGGAGCGCATCGAGTTCGCCTTCATCGGACGGTCGAACGTGGGCAAGTCCACGCTCATCAACAAGCTGACCGGGCGCCGTTCGCTCGCGCGCGTCAGCGCCGTCCCGGGCAAGACCGCGACCATCAATTTCTATGACGTCGGTGACGCGTGGCTCGTGGATCTCCCGGGCTACGGCTACGCGAAGACGTCCAAGAGCGAGCAGCAGCGCCTCGCACGGCTCATCACGGGCTATCTGGCTGCCGACCGCGACATCCGTCTGGTCGTCCAGCTCATCGACATGCGCCACGCGCCCTCCAAGGACGACATCGCCATGATCGAGCGCCTGATCGACGAGGAGCTGCCGTTCATCATCGTGTTCACGAAGGCCGACAAGCTCGGCAAGCAGGAGCGCGAGCAGCGGATGGTAGCCTTCGCCGAGGAGATCCCGTGCTTCGAGGACATCCACTGCATCCCGTTCTCCGCCAAGACCGGCGAGGGCCGCGACGCGCTCGTCGACGTCCTGGAGGAGCTGGCAGAGGATGATGAGGACGATGAAGATGCGGACGACGAGGACGACACTGCCCCGTCCGATCCCGCAGAAGACTGACGATGCGCCCCCTGTACGATGGGTACAGGGGGCGCATCCTTCTCCGTCGGTCTCGTCCTTCCGACATCATTTTCTGATTTTCCAAAAAAAGATAGAAAAAACCTCTTTACTTTTGCACGATAATGTGGTAAAATATAAATAACGCAAGCATATGCCCGACCGCGTCCGGCCAGCGGACGCAGAATACTGCATCTGGAAGGAGTAGCCATGAAACGAGGAAGATCCAAACCGACCGCCATCGACGAGCTCTATGAGGCGATCCTGTGCCTAGAGACCAAGGAGGAGTGCGCCGCGTTCTTTGACGACATCTGCACGGTGCTCGAGCTCCAGACCATCTCGCAGCGTCTCCAGGTGGCCAAGATGCTCCGGGAGCATCATGTCTATGCCGACATCGTCTCCGCCACCAGCGCGAGCACTGCGACCATCAGCCGCGTCAACCGCTCCCTCGGCACGGGGTACGAGATCGTGTTCGAGCGCATGAAGCAGCGCGGTACCTATGTCCCCGGCATCGCGGCCAACAGCGGCGAGGAGGACAATGACAACAAGTGAAGCCCCACATGTTGTCAAAGTCGCAGATTTGCCTGTTCCATGTGGTTTTTCGGCTTTTTTTCTAGGATATTATCTAAAAATGGCTGTATATGTGCCCTAAAAACTGTAGGAACGCCAGTTTTTCCGAAAAACCTTGACAAATCGCGACAAATCGTATATAATACAAGTATATTAAAACTGGATTGGAGGATGTACCGATATGAAGAAGGCAGAATTGATTCAGGCTGTAGCAGAGAAGACCGGCAAGTCCAAGAAGGACGCTGGTGTTTTTGTTGACGCGATCTTCGAGAGCATCAAGGATGCACTCGTAGCTGGCGATAAGGTCACCCTGACCGGCTTCGGCGTGTTCGAGGTACGCGAGCGCGCTGCCAAGCAGTGCAAGAACCCCCGCACCCATCAGATGCAGGACGTTCCGGCTTGCAAGGCTCCGGCTTTCAAGGCTGGCAAGAACCTCAAGGAGGCCGTCAACAAGTAAGTGCTCCCGCACATACAGACTGACACGAACACCCTTTGCACCGCATGGCGCAAAGGGTGTGCCTTTTTCTATACGATACTATTTCCCGTGACGCTCACGCAGTCCCTGCTTGAGGCCGCGCAGGATGACGGCGCGCGCCGCGCCTGCGGCCTCGGGGGTGACGGCTGGCGTATCGCCGAGGGGATAGGGGATGCCGAGCGCCTCGTACTTGCGGCGCCCCATGGTGTGATAGGGGAGGACGTCGAGCGCCTTGAGGTTCGGGAAGGCCGCGAGCCGGCGCCCGAGCGCGAGCTGCTCGTCCTCTCCGTCCGTCCACCCGGGGACGATGACGTGCCGTATCCAGAGCGGGACACCGAGGGCGGCCGTGCGTTCGGCAAAGGCGAGGACGGCCTCGTTGCTGTGGCCGGTGAGCGCGCGATGGCGTTCGGGGTCGATGTGCTTGATGTCGAGCATCACGAGGTCGGTGACGCGCAGGAGCGTGTCGAAGGCCTCCTGCTGCGCCGCGGTGTAGACGATGCCGGAGGTGTCCAGGCAGGTGTGGACCCCGGCGGCGTGCGCCTTCGTGAAGAGGGACGTGAGGAAGGGGAGCTGCGCCATCGGCTCGCCGCCGGTGGCTGTGATGCCGCCGGAGCGGTAGAAGGGACGGTTCCGCTCGAACTGCGCGAGCAGCGCGTCCTCCGTGACGGCAGTGCCGCCGTGAAAGTCCCAGGTGTCAGGATTGTGGCAATACAGGCAGCGCATGGGACATCCCTGGAAGAAGATGACGAACCGCACGCCCGGCCCGTCCACCGTGCCGAAGGACTCCGTGGAATGGATGTATCCGGTCATAATGCCTCCTTGCGAGGATGCCCCGTCAGCGTGGACTGACGGGGCATTTTGTATCAGAACTTGTCGTGGAACGTGCGGGAGATGACGTCGTCCTGCTGCTCCTTGGTCAGCTTGATGAAGTTGACCGCATAGCCGGACACGCGAACGGTGAGCTGCGGGTAATTCTCGGGATGCTTCTGTGCATCCAGCAGCGTTTCGCGCGTGAACACGTTGACGTTCAGATGATGGCCGCCCTTCTGGACATAGCCGTCCAGGAGCTCTACCAGATTGTCGACCTGCTGCTCATTGTCTACAGTTGCCATAATGGTACCTCCTTATGTGGGTCAGTCGTCGTCCTCGGGATCCTCGCCGCCCAGGTTCGGGACAGCGCAGGGGCCGGGGCCGCTGCATTCAGTGCTGTTGACGGTCTGGACGCGCAGGGCATCACCGGGGGTGAGCCGGATGTGCTGCGTCCCCTGCTCACACAGGGAATCGAGCATATCGACCAGTGCGTCGAGATCCTGCTCCTGCGGATCAGTCGGCGTCGTCTTCATTGAGCGCCTCCTGGGTCAGGCGGTCGATGTCGAGGTCGCCCGCGAAGATCTTGGTGTTCTTGCCGAGAGCATCGGGGATGATGGAGAAGGTGTTCGAGATGCCGTCCTGTGCATGGCGGAACGGGAGCTTCGCCACGGAGGACAGGGACGCCACGGCGCCGTGGCTGTCGCGGCCGTGCATCGGGTTGGCGCCCGGTGCGAGCGGCACGCCCTGCTTGCGGCCGTCGGGGGTGTTGCCGGTCTTCTTGCCATAGACCACGTTCGAGGTGATGGTCAGGATGGACATGGTCGGCACGCTGTCGCGGTAGGTGTGGTGCTTGCGGATCTTGTCCATGAAGGTGCGGACGATGTTCACCGCGATCTGGTCGACACGGTCGTCGTCATTGCCGTACTTCGGGAAATCGCCCTCGATCTCGTAATCGACCACGACGTTCTTGGCGACGCCGGTGACATTGCCGGCACGGTCGCGGATCTCGATGTCCTGGCGGATGGGCTTGACCTTGGCGTACTTGATCGCGGAGAGCGAGTCGGCCACGACCGAGAGGCCGGCGATGCCGGTGGCGAAATAGCGCTTGACATCGCGGTCGTGCAGCGCCATCTGCACGCGCTCGTAGCTGTACTTGTCGTGCATGTAGTGGATGACGTTCAGGGTGTTGACGTAGAGGCCGGCGAGCCATTCCATCATGTCGTCGTACTTCTCCATGACGTCGTCATAGTCGAGATACTCGCCCTCGACCGGACGGTACTTCGGCCCGACCTGTACGCCCAGACGCTCGTCGACACCGCCGTTGATGGCGTAGAGCAGGCACTTGGCGAGGTTCGCGCGTGCGCCGAAGAACTGCATCTCCTTGCCGACGCGCATCGAGGACACACAGCACGCGATCGCGTAGTCATCGCCGTGGGTCACGCGCATGAGGTCGTCGTTTTCGTACTGGATCGAGCTGGACTTGATGGACATCCTCGCGCAGAAGCGCTTGAAATTGCGCGGCAGCCGGGTCGACCAGAGAATCGTCATGTTCGGCTCCGGCGCAGTGCCGAGGTCGTTGAGGGTGTTGAGGTAGCGGAAGGAGTTCTTGGTGACCATGTGCTGGCCGTCCACGGAGACGCCGCCGATGGACTCGGTGACCCAGGTCGGATCGCCGGAGAACAAGGAATTGTACTCAGGCGTGCGGGCGAAGCGGACGAGACGCAGCTTCATGATGAAGTGGTCGATCAGCTCCTGCGCCTCACGCTCGGTGAGGATGCCGCGGTCGAGGTCACGCTGGATATAGATGTCGAGGAAGGACGACGTGCGGCCGAGGGACATGGCAGCGCCGTTCTGCTCCTTGACAGCGGCCAGATAGCCGAAATACAGCCACTGAACGGCCTCCTGCGCGTTCTTGGCAGGACGGGAGATGTCGAAGCCGTAGATCTCGCCGAGCTTCTTGAGGTCGCGCAGGGCGTTGATCTGCTCGGAGAGCTCCTCGCGCAGACGGATGTTCTTGGACGTCATGCGGACGAAGTGCGTGGCCTTCTGGTGCTCCTTGTCCTCGATCAGCATGTCGATGCCGTAGAGGGCGACGCGGCGATAGTCGCCGATGATGCGGCCGCGGCCGTAGGCATCGGGCAGGCCGGTAAGGATGGCGGCATGGCGCGCGAGCTTCATCTCGGGCGTGTAGGCATCGAAAACGGCCTGGTTATGGGTCTTGCGGTACTTCGTGAAGATCTCCACGACCTTAGGGTCGACCTCGTAGCCGTACTCACGGCAGGCCTGCTGCGCCATACGGATGCCGCCGAAGGGCTGCAGGCTGCGCTTGAAGGGCTTGTCCGTCTGGAGGCCGACGATCTTCTCGAGATCCTTGTTGAGATAGCCGGGGCCATGGGAGGTGATGGTGGAGATGATGGAGGTGTCCATATCGAGGACTCCGCCGGCCTCCCGCTCTTGCCGGGAGAGCTCCATGACCTGCTCCCAGAGCTTGGTGGTGGCTTCGGTGGGGCCTTCGAGGAAGCTCTCATCGCCGTCGTAGGGGGTGATGTTCTTTTGGATGAAATCGCGGACATTGACAGAGGTATTGCTCCATCTGCCGGGCGTGAAGCCCTCCCATTCCGGTGCAAATGATGTAAACATAGGGGACCATCCTTTCTATCTCACACCGTCATCCGGCGGTGTGCTCTGTACTTATCATACTACTTTTCGGCCACTTTGTCAAGTTTTTGACGATGTGAGAGATGGACTTTCATCTTCTTGGCGATGCTGTTTCGATAGAAAAATAGCGATTTCGAGGAACGTCCGTGCCGCGCGCCGGGAGATCCGTTTGATCGACGAAGTTTCCCAGGCAAACAAGACGCACACTTTCCTCTCCTTTTATTATACCCCATCTGCGCCCCTGATTCAAGTAGCGGAGGAGAAAAAATTGTGAACGATCGGCGCAGGATCTCTGACTCCCTGCCGACGTCACGCCTGCTCGAGGAACGTGCGCACGGCCTCGATCCAGTTCTCCTCCTCGAAGCACGCGAGCTGCGCGTGGGCATAGCCGGGGAAGCAGCGGATCTGGGTCTGCGGGACGGCGTCCCTGAGGCGCACGGCGGCCTTGCGGGAGACGGCCTCGTTGCCCTTGGTGCCGTGCAGGAAGAGGATCCGGGGGACGTCCTTTAGGGAGGCGAAGTCGAACGGCGCGAAGACGCTCTCGATCATGTTCGTGACGGACTCCTGTGTGAACCGGTCGGCGATCGGGAGGTAGGCGGGCAGATGACGCTCGGGCAGAAAGTCGCGCTGGGCGGCCGCGAGGGTCTTGGGGTCACGCGCGCGGGACTTCTCGAGGATGACGGCGTAGTTCTTCTTCATGATGATCTGTAGGAGACGCGGTACGGGCAGGAGGGGCGCCCCGTCGAGGACGAGCGTCCCGACCGTGACGTCCGGCCGTGCGGCGAGGACGGCGGCGATGCGTCCGCCCATGGACAGGCCGCAGAGGACGTCCACACGGCCGATCTGTTTGTCCCGGAGATAGGCCGCGATCGTCTCAGCCTCGTCCTCGACCGACCGGAACAGCGACGGCGCGGCTGTATGCCCGTCGAGCGCGGGGACGATCACATGATAGGTCTTGGAAAAGCAGTCGACAGCCTGCGTCCAGATCTGCCAGGGCGTGAGCATCCCGTGGAGCAGGAGCATGACCGGGGCGGCGGGGTCGCCAAAGGTGTGGAAGTCCATCATTGCCTCACTTTCTGTACCGAACGGTACAGGTCTTTTTTTATAGGATACTTCTATGATACCATCAGTCGGCCGGGATGTCAAGGGGGAGGCATGGATCGGCGCGCGCGCGCATATCCTTCCAAGGAGAAAGCAACGGAAGGAGGGAGGATATGCGCAGCCAGCCAGAGGACAGAGCCGTCATGCTCGGCGCCTACATCCTGGATCATCACGCCACCGTCCGCGCCGCGGCGGGACAGTTCGGCATCTCCAAGAGCACGGTCCATAAGGACGTCAGCGAGAGACTGCCGCGGATCGCACCGGGCCTCGCGGCAGCGGTGAGCGACGTGCTCCAGCAGAACAAGCAGGAGCGCCACATCCGCGGCGGCATGGCGACCAAGCAAAAATATGCCCTGCTCGCCCGAAACAGGCACCCTGCCGCAGGAACCGACAAATAACGCAGGTGAAAAGTGGTATACTGGTACTGTTGCCGATGCGGACGCACCGGCGGAAGGGAGACGAGGCTTTTGCAGAAGAAGCAAGCGAACTATGACATCGACCGCCTATCCGAGAACGCGCTCCTCTCGCTGGACTGCGCCATACAGCTCGCGGGGGAGATGGGGCATACCTATGTCGGCACAGAGCATCTGCTCGCCGGGATGCTCCGCCACCGGGCAGGGGAGGGGGCGACGCTCCTGCGTGCGGCCGGCCTCACGGAGCAGGACATCGCCCATCAGATGCTCCTGACCGTGGGACGCGGCACCCCCACCGCCCCCGGCTACGCCAGCATGACCCCGGCGCTCCATCGCATCTTCCGTGCCGCACAGCAGGAGGCGGACGATGCCGGGGCGTCCCGCGTGGGGACGAAGCGCCTGCTACAGGCCATGGTCGAGGACGAGAACTGCGCCGCCTGCGAGCTGCTCGCGTCCATGCAGACGGACATCGGCGCGCTCGCGGGAGCGTGCCGGGGGGAGGGGGCGCCGCTGCGGCGGTCCGTCCCGAAGGCACAGGAGCTGCCGCAGCTCTTCCGCTACGGCCATCTGATGCTCCCCGCCGACGACACCGACCCGCTGATCGGCCGTGACGACGAGGTGACGCGCGTCCTCCAGATCCTCGCCCGCCGCACGAAGAACGACCCCTGTCTCATCGGCGAGCCCGGTG
This sequence comes from uncultured Ruminococcus sp., assembly GCA_902762785.1. Lineage (GTDB taxonomy): Bacteria > Bacillota > Clostridia > Oscillospirales > Ruminococcaceae > UBA3855. The sequence goes on from CACWPL010000015.1 coordinate 14,988, forward strand.
TCGGCAAGACGGCCATCGTGCAGGGCGTGGCGGATCGGTTCGCGCGCGGGGAGGTCCCGGCGCACCTACAGGGGATGTACGTCTTCTCGCTCGACTTGGGGTCGCTGCTGGCGGGGGCGAAGTACCGCGGCGATTTCGAGGAACGCCTCCACGCCTGCACGGACGAGGTCATCCGCGACGGCCGCATCATCCTCTTCATCGACGAGATCCACACCATCGTGGGCGCCGGTGCCGCAGAGGGCGCGATCGACGCGGCCAACCTTCTCAAGCCCGCGCTCGCCCGCGGGGCGCTGCGGCTCATCGGCGCGACCACGCCCGCGGAGTACGCGCAGACCATCGAGCGGGACGGCGCGCTCGCCAGACGCTTCCAGTCCGTCACTGTGCGCGAGCCGTCCGCGGAGGAGACGCTGGGCATCCTCGAGGGCGTGCGGGAGCGGTATGCGCAGTATCACGGCGTCACGGTCGGGACGGACGTGCTGGAGGCGTGCGTGCGGCTCTCCGGGCAGTATATCGGCGACAAGAGCTACCCGGACAAGGCGCTCGACCTGCTGGACGAGGCGTGTGCGCGGGCGGCGCTCTGCGGGGAGGAGGCGGTCGGGACAGGCGATGTCGCCGTGGTCACGTCCGCGCGGACAGGCATCCCCGTCGGCCGGATGACGGACAAGGCACAGCACCGTCTGCGCACGCTCGAGACGACCCTCCGCGAGACGATCATCGGCCATGACGCCGTGGTCACGCGCCTCTGTGACGCCGTCTGCCGCTTGGGGAGCGGTCTGCGGGACGAGGGACGTCCGGCCGGGGCGTTCCTGCTCCAGGGGCCGACCGGCGTGGGCAAAACGGCGCTCGTCCGTGCGCTCGCGGAGGCCGTCTATGGGGAGGCGGATGCGCTGCTGAAGCTGGATATGTCGGAATTCCGGGAATCCCATGCGGTGGCACGGCTCCTCGGGTCGCCGCCGGGGTATGTCGGCTTCACGGAGGAGACGGCGTTTTGCCGTCACCTGCGGCAGCGGCCGAGCAGCATCGTCCTCTTTGACGAGATCGAGAAGGCCCACCCGGACGTGCTGCACCTCCTCCTGCAAATGCTCGAGGACGGTGTGGTCACGGACAGTGCCGGGCGGCGGATCAGCCTGCGTCACGCGATGATCTTCCTGACCTCGAACATCGGGATGCACGGGACAGCGGGCAATGTCGGCTTTTTGCAGACAGCAGACGACCGCGCCGCGGACGCGCTGCGGGAGACGCTGCCGCCGGAGCTGATCGGCCGCATGGACGAGGTGCTCGTCTTCGGTGCCCTGACGCCGGACGACCTGACCGCGATCGCCCGCCGCCAGCTCACGGCGCTGACCGAACGCGCCAAGGGGATGGGCGTGACGCTGGTCTTCGATGAGGCGGCGGTGGCCGCAGCGGCGTCCTGCCCGGGGACGGCACGCTACGGCGCCCGTCCGATCCGGCACTGGATCATCCGTGAGGCGGAGGGACCGCTCTCGCAGATGTGGCTGCGCGGCACGCTCCGCGAGGGCGACACGGTCATCCTCACCGCAGTCGAAGGCCGCCCGACGCTGCGAGTCGCGGCGATGGCATAAGAAACAGCGCCCGCATCCTCCCCGATGCGGGCGCTGTCCTGTCGTCATCCCTTCCCGCCCTTCACGCGGGCGGCGAGGGTGTTGCGTTCCCAGAAGACGCCGTCGGCGTAGCCTTGGATCGTGGGGTCGGTATCGGCCATCTCGAGGCGCTGCTCCGCCCAGACGCAATACTGCGCCTCCCGCTCGATCCCGATGTAGCGCCGTCCGAGCTTCTTGGCCACCACGCTCGTCGTCCCCGAGCCGAGGAACGGGTCGAGCACGATGTCCCCCGGCGCGGAGCTGGCAAGGATCATCTTCGCGACCAGCTTCTCCGGCTTTTGCGTGGGATGCGCCGTGTTCTCCGGCATCGACCAGAACGGGATCGTGATGTCGTCCCAGAAATTCGAGGGGCAGGTGTCGCGGAAATTGCCGTCGGCGGTCTCCGTCCAGTCCTTCGGCGCACCGTCCACACGATAGGGCGCGACCACCCGCCGCCGGAGCTTGACGGCCTCGAGGTCGAAGGTGTAGCCGTCGCCCTTCGTGGCGAACCAGATGTCCTCCATGGCGTTCTTCCAATTCGCCTTGGCACCGCGGCCCTTCTCGCGCTGCCAGGTGATCCGGTTGCGGACGGTGAAGCGTTCCCCGAGCACCTGCCCGATGACCAGACTGCTCTCCCAGTCGCAGCAGACATAGATCGTCCCGCCGGGGCGCAGGAGGTCGTGGGCGAGGCCGAGCCAGTCGCGCGTATAGGCGGCATAGTCGTCGGCGGAGCGCTTGGAGAACCGGCTGCCGTGGAAGTCCTTGGTCAGATTGTAGGGCGGGTCGGCGATGATGAGGTCGACGCTCGCGCGCGGGAGCAGCGGCGCGACGGCGAACGTGTCACCGTGCAGGGTCTTGTCGACGATACGGCCGATGTCGTCCACGGGGGACGTCAGCGAGAGGCAGCGCGCCAGATAGGCCGCCCCCTCGGACAGCGGGGTGTCGATCGTGCGGTTCCGCGGGGCTTTCGCCATGGGGATCACTCGCTTTCTGGTAGTCTTTAAGATGATGACGGACACGTCCCCGCGCCAGATCGGCCGCCCTTGGACAGCGGGGCGATGATACGATCGCGCGGGGCATTTGCCATGGGGATCACTCGCTTTCTGGTACTATTTTGGGATGATGCTGATGATGACGACACGTCATCGGATCAGGACGTTCAGCACCAGCAGCGGCACGAGCAGTATCACGCTGGCGGCGGTGAACGTGAGGAGATAGCGCCCGGTCTGTGCCGTCTTGGTCTGACGGTAGAACTGGAACGAGATGAGGCTCGCGAGCGACGCGATCAGCGTGCCGAGGCCGCCGAGGTCGACGCCGAGGAGGAGCTGCGTGCCGTTCTCCGTAAAGCCGGACAGCATGACGGCGGCGGGGACATTGCTGATGACCTGCGAGAGCAGGAGCCCGACAAGGAGCTCATGCCCGGTGAGGATGCTGTGGAAAAACTCGCTGACAGCGCCGATCCGGCCGATGTTCCCGACGAAGATGAAGAAGCATACGAACGTGGCGAGCAGGGCGTAGTCCGCCTTGCGGAGCAGGCCCCGGTCAAGGACGAGCGCCGTGACGACCGCCGCGATCAGGCAGACCCAGTCCGGGATGACGCGGAACACCGTCAGCAGGCACACGCCGAACAGCACGGCATAGCCGACCGCAGGGACGGTGCGGATGGCGGTGCGGCGTTCGGCAGGGGCGGCGCAGCGCTCCGCCGGGATCGTCCAGGTGAGCAGGACGAGCAGCACGAGGCTCAGGATGCCAGACGGGAGCAGCGTGGACACGAAGTCCATCGCGGAGAGCTGGTATTTGTCGTAGAGGTAGAGATTCTGGGGGTTGCCGACGGGCGTGAGCATGCTGCCGAGGTTCGCCGCGGCGGTCTCGAGGACGATCGTGCGGATGCGCAGGCGTTCGTCCTGCACGCCCTCGAGGATCATCAAAGTGAGGGGGACGAACGTGATGAGCGCGACATCGTTGGTCACGAGCATGGACGAGAAGAAGCACAGCAGCATGAGCAAAAGCGCGATGCGGCGCGCAGTACCGGCTTTTTTCAGCAGCAGGTCGGTCGCCCGGTCGAAGATGCCGACGCTGCGGAGTCCCGCGACCGCGATCATCAGCGAGAACAGCTCGATGAGGACGGCGTGATTCAGATAGCCGATATATTGGCCGTCCGGCGGAACGAGGAAGACCGTGACGAGCGCCGCAAGGAACGCGATCACGAGGACGGGCTGCGAACGGAATAGCTTTTTCATTCTGACTCCTTGGGTGGTTTGTAGGGAGCCTCCGGGAGGCTCGAGCATTACCATTATAGCACAGTGGGAAGGGAAATGCAAGGGGCGGCCTTGACAAACAGGGGGGCGGTGTGGTATCATGGGAGTAGAGCAGGCCGATGGACAGCAAGGTGGGATCATAAAACGATCTATAATAAAGGAGGAATCAAAATGGGAAAACTGAGAGTAGTCGGAAAGGCAAGAAGGGAATACACTTGTGATATCATGTACATCAAGCTGAGTTTTAAGGCTTGGGCAGATGATACAGCGCAGGCGATCGCGACCTCGATGTCACAGTGTGATATGTTCCTTGAGATTCTGGAGCAGCAAGGGATCGACATCAATATGATCCATATGTCGAACGCTGACGTATCACAGGAGATGTATGATGAAAAGCATGAGATCAGCGCCGAAAGAGAGATCGAATTGAGACTGCCTTTCGATATGAACGTCATCAACAGGCTATCCGAGATCATCAAGGAAAACAATTTAAAGGTCGATATGGACATCTCTTTCAAGCTAACGAATATGCTGGCGCTCCACGAACAGCTCCTGAAAGAAGCGGTCCTTGATTCAAAGAAAAAAGCGGAGATGCTCGCCGCTGCAATGGGACAGAAGGTCGTTGGGATAGAGAAACTGGATGCAGGTGATCGGTATCGAGCATGCGATTCAGAGGAAAAAGCCTACTATGATCAGTTCTCCCATAAGATCGGAGAAGTACATCAGCGCTCAAGATCAAACAGATTGCAAGCACCGCTTGTCACCGAATTTGAAAGCGTTGATGTTGAGTGGATCATTGAATAAAACAAGAAAGCTATCCGACCCCGCCCGAGATCGGATAGCTCTTTTTTATTTCAAATAAATGACCGTACTGTCCTCGATGAGAGCGCGGGATAGGGAGAGCGTATGCGCCTGAAGCCGCGAATTCCAGCGGATATGCTTTAGAAACGTCTCCCACTCGACCTGTAGTATCAGCTCTTTTTCATACGATCTGTCGAGCTTGACGATCACCAGATATTCAAACAGCGGCTTGATCTCATGCGCGGAAAAGTCCTTGGGGATCCCGCGGAAAGCACCTGTTTTATCCGTGGTCGTGCATTTGATCGTGTACCGATCGGCCTTGACACTGGTCGCGTCGATGTCTTTGAGATCTGGGGGCGCGCGATATAATTTGGGGAGCCCTTTGGTCTTGTTGTAGTGATCGATGACGATGGACTCGCCCAGATCACCTGTCACGTTTTTGGAACGGATGATCTTTCGCGAACGCATCTCGTCCAATAACGCACCATATAGCTTGATGAGCTCGATGTTGGAGCGATTCTTTAGATCCATGGAATCATTCCCACTCTATCGTCGCCGGCGGCTTTGTAGTCACATCATACACGACTCGGTTGACGTTCTTGACCTCATTGACGATCCGGGACGCGGTGAGGGCGAGGGTGGGGTAGGGAATCTCGGCGAAGTTGGCGGTCATGAAGTCGGTGGTGGTGACGGCACGGAGGGCGACGGTATAGTCGTAGGTACGCGCATCGCCCATGACGCCGACGGAGCGCACGTTCGTCAGCACGGCGAAATACTGGCTGATGTCCTTGTCCATGCCGGCGTTCGCGATCTCCTCGCGGAAGATGGCGTCGGCCTCACGCAGCGTGTCGAGCTTCTCGTCCGTGATCTCGCCGATGATGCGGATCGCGAGGCCCGGGCCCGGGAACGGCTGACGCCATACCAGCAGCGGCGAGAGCCCCAGCTCCTGGCCGAGCTTGCGCACTTCGTCCTTGAACAGCATCCGCAGCGGCTCCACGATCTCGAAATCCACATCCTCCGGCAGACCGCCGACATTGTGGTGGCTCTTGATGGTGGACGCATCGCCCGCGCCGCTCTCGATCACGTCCGGATAGATCGTGCCCTGTACCAGGAAATCGACCTTGCCGACGTCCTTCTTGGCACGCTCGAACGTGCGGACGAACTCCTCGCCGATGATCTTGCGCTTCTGCTCCGGGTCGGAGACACCGCGCAGCTTGGACATGAACGCCTCCTTGGCATCCACGCGGACGAAATGCATCCCGCTGTCCTTGAACGCTGCCTCGACCTCGTCGCCCTCGTTCTTGCGCATGAAGCCGTGGTCGACGAAGATGCAGGTGAGCTGATCGCCGACTGCCTTCGCGAGCAGCGCCGCCGCGACGGAGCTGTCCACGCCGCCGGACAGGCCCAGCAGCACCTTGCCGTCGCCGATCTTCTCGCGGAGCTGCGCGATGACGGCCTTGGCATAGCCCGCCATCGTCCAGTCACCGATCGCACCGCAGACGTTCTTCACGAAGCTGTCGATCATCCCCAGTCCGGCGAACGTGTGGTTCACCTCCGGGTGGAACTGGACCGCATACAGCTTGCGGGACGCGTCCTCAAAGGCGGCGTTCGGACACTTGGACGTGGTCGCCGTCGTGCGGAATCCGGCCGGCAGCTCGGAGACGAAGTCGTTGTGGCTCATCCAGCTCGTCGCGGTCTCGGGGAGCGCGATGCCGCCGAAGAGCACGCTGGAATGGTCGTAATGCGTGTCGGTCTTGCCGTACTCGGAGGCGTCGCAGGGCGATACCTTGCCGCCGAGGGTGTAGGCCATGAGCTGTGCGCCATAGCAGATGCCGAGGATCGGGATCCCCAGGTCGAAGATCTCCTTGCCGATGTGCGGGGACTTCTCGTCGTAGACACTGTTGGGACCGCCGGTGAAGATGATGCCGATCGGCTTGCGCGCGGCGAGCTCCTCGAGGGGGGTCTTGTAGCTCTTGACCTCGCAGTAGACACCGCACTCACGCACGCGCCGCGCGATGAGCTGGTTGTACTGACCGCCGAAGTCCAGGACGATGACTAACTGATGTTCCATAGATGGCTCCTTTCATGGGGAGGGGATGGCAAGGCCGCCGTCGGGAGGACGGTGGCCTTTGATACGAAATAGGATCAATGCTCGAGCAGCAGACGCTCGTCGCAGTATTCACAGGTCAGGGTCGTGCCGGTGCCGGTGAAGCTGCGGGGGAGGTAGGTCTCCTTGTGGGTGATGCAGCGGGGGTCACGGCAGACGATGCCGCTGTGGACGTGGCCGCGCAGCAGCTCGGTCTTGGCCGTGCTCTGGAGCATGGTCAGGATCAGCGACATGCGGACATACATGCCATAGCGCGCCTGCTTGAAATACATCGCGCGCGGGTCGTCATCCACGGCGACCTCGATCTCGTCCACGCGCGGCAGGGGATGCATGACGATCATGTCCGGGCGGGCGAGCTTCATCTTCTTGGTCGTGAGGATATAGGTATCCTTCTGCGCGAGGTAGGCCTCCTCGGAGGGGAACCGTTCCCGCTGGATGCGCGTCATATAGAGCATATCCAGCTTCGGGAGGGCGTCCTCGAGGCTCTCGGTCTCCTCGAACGTGCAGCCGTGCGCGCGCACGACGTCCTTGATGTAGGACGGCATCGCAAGCTCGCGGGTGCTGATGAAGATGAACCGGTTATCGGGATACTTGCTCATGGCCTTGCAGAGCGAGTGGACGGTGCGGCCGTTGAGGAGGTCGCCGCACAGGCCGATGGTCAGGCCGGAGAGGGTGCCCTTCTCGCATTTGAGGGTGAGCAGGTCGGTGAGGGTCTGGGTGGGATGGAGGTGGCCGCCGTCACCGGCATTGATGACGGGACAGTCCGCCGTGAGCGCGGCAGCCTTGGCCGCACCGGGGACGGGGTGCCGGATGACCAGCACGTCCGAATAGCCGCTGACGATCTTGGTGGTGTCCTTGAGGTTCTCGCCCTTGGCGACGGAGGACGTCTGGGGATTGTCGAAGCCGATGATGGTGCCGCCGAGCCGCAGCATGGCGGTCTGGAAGGACATCTGCGTGCGGGTGGACGGCTCATAGAAGAGCGTCCCCATGATCTTCCCGCGGCAGCTATTGGCATAGAGCGCCGGATCGCGCAGGATGTCCTGTGCCTGGCGGAGCAGGCCGTTCCACCAGCTCACGGGATGATCGTCAAGGTCGATGAGATGCGGGAACTCTGAGATCATAAAAAACCTCCTTGTTGTTGGTGCGGTCCTGGGCATACAGGGGATGTATCACAGCAGCTTCGCGCCGTTGACATACATCTCGAACCGGATGCCGAGGAACTGCGCGGACTTTTGGCAGAGGAGCATCCGCTGCAAAAAGATCTCGAAGTATTCCATGACGCTCGAGATCTCCGGGTCGATGGTCAGTGCGAGGCGCAGGGCGGACTTGTCCTCGCTGAAGGACAGATCCGTGTGCGTCACGGCATAGTTGACCCGGTCGTGGATGTCGAACGTCATCGGATCCTGGTTGCGCACGCGGCTCCGGCGGACGTCGGTCTTGTCCGCGATGATGAGCGCTGCGGAGAGGGGGTCGAGGGGCATGCCGGTGCCCTCGTCGTGGTTGCCGATGGCGGAGATGATCGAGCAGATCTCGCTCGCCGGCATGTTCATATTGTCGAGCAGACGGAACGCCATGACAGCGCCGCTCTGCGCGTGGTCGATGCGGTTGATGACATTGCCGATGTCGTGCATCATCCCGGCGATCCGCGCGAGCTCGACGGTGCGTTCATCATAGCCGAGCGCTTCGAGGATCATGGCCGCGTCATGCGCGACCTTCTCGACGTGTGCGAAGGAGTGCTCCGTGTAGCCCATCGCCGCGAGCGTCTCGTCCGCGCGGCGGATGTACTCCATGATGTCGGCGTTCTCCTTGATATACTTATATGTGACGTGGCTCGCCATCGCAGGCTCCTTTCTTGCGCGGCGTCATCCCGCCGTGACCGGCTCGTTCTCGAAGAACACGCCGTACCAGACGAGGAACATGAACACCGTCCAGATCTTGCGGCTGTTGTCGGCGCGGCCGGCCCTGTGGTCGTCGAGGAGACGGACGAGCGCCTCCGTGTGGAAGAACCGGCGCCCTGCCTCGCTCTCGAAGCGCGCCTTCACGATGTTGTAATACGCGTCCTCCTTGAGCCAGACGCGGATCGGGACGGGGAAGCCGAGCTTCTTTTTCGCGGCGGTATCGGCCGTCTCGCGGGGGGTGTCCTGCTTGGCGGCCAGACGCATGGCATACTTGGTGACATAGGGGGTGTGCTCATCGGTGACGGCCTTGCGCGTCACACGGTAGCGGGTCGGGATGTGCTCGGCCACGGCCATGACCTCCTTGTCGAGGAAGGGCACGCGCAGCTCGAGGGAGTGCGCCATGCTCATCTTGTCGGCTTTGAGGAGGATGTCGCCGGCCATCCACATGTGCAGGTCGAGATACTGCATCTTCGTGACCTCGTCTGCGTCCTGGACCCGATCGTAATAATGGCGGGTCAGCACCTGCGGATCGGGGGCATCGGTCTGGATCTTCAGGAGAGACTTGCGCTCCTCGGGGGTGAACATATAGGCATTGCCGATGAAGCGCTCCTCGAGGTCCTTGCCCTTGCGGACGAAGAAGTTCACGCCGCGCTTGGCGGGGAGCTTTGCCGCCACGCTGCCGAACGTCCGGCGGACACCGCGCGGGAGGCGGTCATAGGCCGTGGCGTTCGGCTCGGAGTAGACATTATACCCGCCGAAGATCTCGTCCGCGCCCTCGCCGGAGAGCACGACCTTGACCTGCTCGGACGCGAGCTGGCAGACGAAGAACAGCGCGATCGCGGCAGGATCTGCGAGCGGCTCGTCCATCTGGTACTGGATATGGCGCAGCTCGCCCCAATACTCTTCGGGGGAGATGACCTTGGAGAAGTTCTGCTTGCCGATGGCCTTGGAGAAGCGCTTGGCCCATCCGATCTCGTTGTAGCGCTCGTCCTCGCCGAAGCCGACGGTGAAGGTCTTGTCCACGTCCGCGACGGCGGCCACATAGCTGGAATCAACGCCCGAGGACAGGAACGACCCGACCTCCACGTCCGCGATCTTGTGCGCACGCACGCTGTCGTGGAACACCTCCGAAACGGCCTTGACCCAGTCCTCGAGGGAGGGGGACTCGTCCGGCTGGAAGCGCACGTCCCAATAGCGGCGGATGTCGAGCTTGCCGTCCCTCCAGAGGAAATAATGCGCCGGCTGCAGGCGGTAGACGCCCTTGAAGAACGTCTCGTCCATGGCCGAATACTGGAAGGTGAGGTACTCCTCAAGGGCGGCGGTGTTGAGCGCTTTCTCGAAGGACGGGTGCTTGAGGAACGCCTTGATCTCGGAGCCGAAGAGGAGCGAGCCGCCCATCTCGGCATAGTAGAGCGGCTTGATGCCGAAGAAGTCCCGCGCACCGAAGAGGGTCTTGGACGCCTTGTCCCAGATGACGAAGGCGAACATGCCGCGCAGGCGGGGGAGCAGGTCGGTGCCGTACTCGCGGTAGCCGTAGATCAGGACCTCGGAGTCGGTGTTCGTCGCGAAGCGGTAGCCCTTGGCGATGAGCTCCTCGCGCAGCTCGCGGTAGTTGTAGATCTCGCCATTGAAGACGAGCACGAGCTGGCCGTCCTCGCTGTAGAGCGGCTGGTCGCCTTGGCTGGAGATGTCGATGATGGAGAGCCGCCGATGCCCGAGGGCGATGTCGTCATCGACATACTTGCCGCCCGCATCGGGGCCGCGGTGGCGGATGGTGTCCATCATGGCCTCCACGACCGTGCCGTCATCTCGAATCGCGTTCGTAAATCCTACAAATCCACACATACAGAACTCCTTTTCTATGATTATGTCTATGTTCTGTCTCATGAGCACGTCGGCGCGATGGCCGGCGCCTCTATCCTATTATACTATATCCGCGCGGGAAATGCAACAAATTTTCATGATTTTTTGAAAAACATCGGAAAAGCACTTGCAAATCAGGCGCTTTTAGGGTATAATATTACAGAAGGAAAACGGATATTCGCGGACGCCTGGGCGCCCGCAGGGAGGAGCGAGAGCACATCATGGCAAAGAAAAGACGCAAGCACGGGAGAGTCGAAGCGGCGAAGCAGCGGCCGCGGATCCAGTTCCGCATCGGGGCGCTGCTGGGCATCATCGCAGGGACGTTCCTGCTTTGTTTTTTGATCTACATGGTCAGGGCCGTGTCCTCGGACACCTACTGGGAGGAAGAGGTCGTGGCGAGCATGGAGAACGAGCAGAAGGGCGGCGCCGGCAAGAGCGGCGGCAGCGCCGGGGTGACGAACCCCGTGCCGTCCTCGGAACGCGCGGACGACAGCCGCATCCAGGAATGTGCGTTCATCGGCGATGTATCGGGATTCATCAACCGTTATGAGACGAACGCCTCGTATGTCTTCACGGACACGGTGCTGAGCATGTCGGAATCCCGCATGCGGAGCATCGCGCGGAGCATGAAGAGCGATCCCCCGACGGCGGCGTACATCTGGTACCAGGTGCCGGAGGACCCCGAGAAGGCGCAGCAGGCCGTGGCCTCGCTGGCGGACGCGCTCCACGATCAGATCGGCGTGCCGGTCTATCTGCTGACGGCGGTCCCCGCGGCAGACGCGGACACCAACCGCCGCGTGGACACCTGGAACGCCGCGCTGTTCTCCCTCGCGGACGAGATGGGGCTCCACTATGTCGACATCAACACGACCCTCAAGGCCAATGACGGCACCCTCTCCCCGACCTACCAGGACGAGGAGGTCCTCTACAACACGGTCTACGATCAGATCCTGACCCATGTCGCAGACTGAGCATCGTCACTTCGAGCGCCCCGCAGAGATGTGGGGCGCTATGATTTGACATTTTTCGCGGGATGTGCTATAATAGAGGCGAGCATGGGGCATGTCCGTCCTGCGCTCGCATCATCATCATAAGGAGGTGAAAAAACATGGCGATCTATCTGATCGACTACGAGAACGTCTACATCGAGGGATTGCAGGGCATCGAGCAGCTCGGGAGCGAGGACAGGGTGCATATCTTCTACACCCAGAACCGCTGCGGTCTGACCTTTGGCCTGTACGAACAGCTCCTCTCCTGCGCGGCGCAGGTCAAGCTCAACGAGGTGAGCCTGAGCCCCAAGAACGGCGACCCCGTGAAGAACGCGCTGGACATCCAGCTCATGATGTACACCGGCTACCTGATCGGCACAAAGCAGACGGATGCTATCTATATCGTCAGCAGGGACAAGGACTTCCTGCTGGGTGCCGAGTTCTTCCAGAGCTTCATCCATGACGACGCGATCGCGCTGCGGCAGGTGAGCTCCATCGAGGAGGCGCTCCGTCAGGACGAGGCCCCGGCCGAGGAGGAGGCGCCCTTCGACGACCTGCTCCCAGAGGAGCCCGAGGCGGAGACGCCGCCGGAGGGGTATGTGAGCTTCGTGCAGGCGCTGCGCACGCCGGATCCTGCGGGATTTGCGGCGTTCGTGGACCGCTTCGCGCGTGACGATGCGCCGGCTGCGACCGCGGCCGATGCGCCCGCGCTGCTCGACGAGCTGAGCGATGAGGAGGCCGCTGCCGAGCTGCCGCTCTATGGCCGCATCGTCCTCGACGACATCAAGGTGCCTGCTCCTGCCAAGACGTCCCACGACTCCCCGCGCTTCGCGGTCCAGTTCACGGACACCGTCCGCGAGCTGCTCGGCAAGGGCGCCGATGCCGCGACCGTCGGCGATGTCTGTGAGATCATCTCGTCCTCCGAGACGCTCGTCGACCTCAACAACGGCCTCGCCCGCTACTACCGCGACGGCGATGGGGAACGTGCCAAGACGCTCTACCACAAATGTAAGCCCCGCTTCGACGACCTGCGGCGGCTCGCACGTCCCGGCCACGCCCGGAACAAGGGCTGATGCCCGTATCGAACAGAGAACGCCCCGCCTTCGGTCAGAGAAGGCGGGGCGTTCTTGTCTGTACGATGGGTCACTTCTTGCGCACGGTGAAGAGCACCAGCAGCGGGTAGATCTCCAGTCGGCCGAGGAGCATGTCGGCGGAGAGCAGGAGCTTCGCCCATGCCGAGAAGCCGGCGAAATTGCCCGACGGTCCGATCTCGTTGAGGCCGGGGCCGACATTGTTCATGCAGGTGATGACGGCGGTGACGGTCGTGGGGACATCGTGTCCGTCCAGTCCCAGCAGCAGCACGGAGACGGCCAGCAGGAACATGAACACGATGAAGTAATACCCGATCCCATGGACGACCTCCTTCGGCACCGCGCGTCCGTCACACTTGACGACGACCACAGAGCGCGGGGAGAGGGTGCAGCGGATCTCCTTCAAGGCGCTCTTGAAGAGCACCATGATGCGCATGACCTTCAGGCCGCCGCCGGTCGACCCGGCGCATCCGCCCACGAACATGAGCACCATCAGGATGGTCTGCGAGAAGAACGGCCATTCCGTGTAATCCGCCGTGGCGAAGCCTGCGGTGGAGATGATCGTCATGACCTGGAAGGACGCGTAGCGGAAGGCTTTCAGGAGGCTGCCGTACACGGAGGTGATGTTCCCCGTGATGAGGATGGTCGCCACGGCGGCGATGCCCAGCAGGACGTGGAGCTCCTCATTCTTGAGCGCCTGGAGCCCCTTGCCGGTCACGACCATGAAGTAGAGCGTGAAATTGACGGAGAACAGCAGCATGAAGACGGTCACGACGCCGTCGACATAGGCGCTGCCATAGTCGGCGATGCTGCCCGCGCGGCAGGAGAAGCCGCCGGTGCCGGCCGTGGAGAAGGCCGTGGTGATGGCGTCGAAGAAGGGCATCCCGCCGCAGAGCAGGAGGATCATCTCCGTGAGCGTCAGGGCGATGTAGATGCCGTAGAGGATGCGGACGGAGCTGCTCATCTTGGCCACGAGCTTGCCGGCCGTGGGGCCTGCGGACTCGGCACGCACCAGATGCATCGTGCGCGTGTCGCTCTGCGGGAGGATGGCCAGCATGAGGATGAGTACGCCCATGCCGCCGATGAAGTGCGTGAACGCGCGCCAGAACAGACAGCTCTTCGACATGCTCTCGATGTCGGTGAGGATGGTCGAGCCGGTGGTCGTCAGGCCCGAGGCCGTCTCGAACACGGCGTCCGCCAGATTCGGGATCTCGCCGGAGAAGAAATAGGGCAGCGCCCCCAGGAAGGAGCACGCGATCCACGCCACGGCCACGACCGCCATGCCCTCACGGGTGAAGACGCTCGTGTCCTTGGGTTTTTTGAGCGTCAGGACCGTGCCGAGGAGGATCATCCCGATCCCGACCCCGGCGAAGGCCAGTGCGCTCGGCCTCTCGCCGTAGACGCCCGCCACGATCAGCGGGAAGACCATCAGGATCCCGACCGCGCGTACGATCTGCGCGGTCAGGTAGAATATCATCTTATGATTCATGCGCCGCCTCCGTCAATCCTGGAAGATCTCGTCGAGGCTGGCGATCTTGCGGTTGGTCGTCACGACCACGACGCTGTCGTTCACCTTGAGGCAGTCGGCGCCGGAGGGGATGATGCGCTTGTTGCCGCGGATGACGCCCGCGATCAGGAAGCCCGGCCGGAGCTGGAGCTCGGACAGCGGCTTGCTGACGAACTTCGTCCCGCCGCGCACGATGAACTCGATGGCCTCGAGCTTATCCTCCGCGAGGCGGTAGAGGGTGATGATGTTGCTGTTCTCGGAGTTCTTCTTGGCGCGGACGTATTGCAGGATCAGCTCCGCGGTGGTCTCGATGGGCGAGACGACGTTCTCGAGCCCGACGCTCTCGGAGATGGGCAGGAGGGACGTGCGGTTGATCTTGGTGACGACCTTGTCGACCCCGAGCTTCTTGGCGTAGAGCGAGAGGATGATGTTCTCCTCATCGATGCCGGTCAGGGTGATGAGCGCGTCCGTCCCGGCGAGGCCCTCCTCGAGGAGGATGTCCTGGTCGGTGCCGTCGGCCTGGATGACCTCGGCGCGGGGGAACCACTCAGCGAGCTTGTCGCAGCGCTCCTGCTTCTGCTCGATGATCTTGACCTGGAAGCCCAGCTCGAGGAGCTGGCGGACGAGGTAATAGCTGATGCGGCCGCCGCCGACGATGATGCAGCTGCGCATCCGGCTCTTGACGTCGCCGACCTCCTTGTAGAGCTTGGCGAGCTCGGCGTGCATGGCGGTGATGTAGATGCGGTCGCCGGCGAGGAGCGTGGCGCTGCCGTCCGGGATGGTGACGTCATCGCCGCGCCGCACAGCGCACACGAGCAGGTGGAGCTTGAGCTTGCGGCGGATGTCCATGAGCCGGAGCCCGTCGAGGATCGAGCCGGGGAGCACCTTGATCTCGGCGAGGTCCATGCGTCCCTTGGCGAAGGTCTCGACGTGGAGCGCGTTGGGATAACGCAGCATCCGCGCGATGGCGCCGGCGGTCTGGTATTCGGGGTTGATCATCATGCTCACGCCGAGCTCCTCGCGCATGAACACGAGCTGCTCCCCGTAGATGGGATTGCGCACGCGGGCGATGGAGTGCCGCGCGCCGCATTTGCGTGCCATCAGGCAGCACATCAGGTTGATCTCATCGGACTCGGTGACGGCGATGATGATGTGTGCCTGATCGACGTTCGCCTCCTTCAGGTCACTGACGATGAGCGCATCGCCCGTGACGCCCTGGATGTCGTTGTTGTCGACCATGTCACGGACGACCTCGGGGTCCTTGTCCATGACGGTGATGTTATGTCCCTCGCTGCAAAGCGTTTCAGCCAGGATGCTCCCGGCCTTGCCGCAGCCGACGATCAGTATATCCATACATTACCTCTTTTCATCAGGGCGCCGCCGGAAAACAGCGGTGCCGCTCTCGTACACACTGTACTATCATGCATTATAGCACGATCACGCGGCTTTGTCAAGGCGGTGGGGATGCAGAGAGGCGATAAATGGTCAGTCACGGCGGAAATACGGCCTTCGTACAGAAAGAAGGCGTCCCCGCGAACGGAAAGACCCTCTTGCAGATCGCGGCGAGATGTGGTATAATATAGAGGATAGACACGAGACCTCCCATCGCAGAAAGGAGCGGTCGACATGCTCATCCTCATGATCTTCGCGGGCATCTGCCTGCTGGCGGCGGTCGGCATCATGGCCTACGCCTTCACCTATGACAAGCCCAAAAAGCCCCGTCCGCTCCCGCCGGAGCCGGAGCCGCTGCCAGGCGGCGGGGGGACGTATGTCCTCCACACGTCCGGGCTCGATGCCGCCGCGGCCGCGCGCGTCGTGACCGCGCTGATCGCCCTCCCGGGCATCGCCGCGAAGGCCGACACGTCCACGGGCGACATCACCGTCCGCTACCAGGGCATCCCCGCGCTCTCCCTCCTCGACGACCTCCGCGCTGCCGCCGAGGGCGCCGGCGTCACGGTCACGGAGATCGAGTGAGACCGTTCGCCAGTGCAAATTTGCCTTGCTTTTTCCTTTTAGATATGGTATAATGATAAGGTGCCGCTCTGCGACACTGAGAAGGTGCCGCTCTGCGACACCTTATCTGACGAAAGAGAAAGGATGTGGATGCCATGCAGGACACGCCAGATCTGAACGCGCTGCCCTCACAGGAGGACTGCATCGCGGCCGTGCGGGCGTGGCTCGCGGAGCGGCCGTCGCAGCCGCTGGCCTATCTGCACAGCTTCGGCTGTCAGCTCAACGTGGCCGACGGCGAGAAGCTCACCGGCCTCCTCCAGGCCATGGGCTATGGCCTCACGGACGATGTGGAGCGAGCCTCCCTCATCCTCTACAATACCTGTGCCGTCCGGGAGAACGCCGAGGACCGCGTCTTCGGCACGCTCGGCAGCATCAAGCACCTCAAGGCGCGCGACCCCGGCCTGATCCTCTGTGTCACCGGATGCATGACCGCACAGGAGAGCGTCGCTGAGAAGATCCGTCGGTCGTATCCCTATGTGGACATCGTCCTCGGCTCCTCGGCCGTGCAGCGCCTCGCGCCGATGCTCTATGCCCACATGCATGGGATGCGCCATGCGTGGGACATCCAGACCTACACTGACATCCCCGAGGGCGTGCCGACCGTGCGGGAGAGCAGCTTCAAGGCCGCCGTGCCCATCATGTACGGCTGCAACAACTTCTGCACCTACTGCATCGTCCCCTATGTCCGCGGACGGGAGCGCAGCCGCGCCCCGCAGGACATCCTCGCGGAGGTGCGCGGCCTCGTGCGGGACGGCTACAAGGAGATCATGCTCCTCGGGCAGAACGTCAATTCCTTCCGCGGCGACGACCAGATCCCCGACTTCCCCGCGCTCCTGCGCGCCATCGACCAGATCGAGGGCGAATTCTGGATCCGATTCATGTCCTCGCATCCCAAGGACGCCTCGCCGGCGCTCATGGACGCGCTGCTCGAGTGTCGGCACGTCGCCAAGCACCTGCATCTGCCCGTGCAGTCCGGCAGCGACGAGATCCTGCGGCGCATGAATCGGCGCTACACCACTGCGCGCTACCTCGAGGAGATCGCGTATCTGCGCGACCGAGACCCGGATTTCTCCATCACCACCGACCTCATCGTCGGCTTCCCGGACGAGACCGAGGCGGACTTCGAGGCCACGCTGGACATCGTGCGGAGGGTCCGCTATGACAACATGTATGCCTTCATCTATTCCAAACGGACGGGCACCAAGGCCGCGCTCCTGCCGGACGGCGTGAGCGATGCGGAGAAGTCCGCCCGGATGGGGCGTCTGCTGGCTTTGCAGCGCGAGATCGCGGAGGAGAACAACCGCCGCTTCCTCGGCCGCACGCTCACCGTCCTCGTGGACGGCACCAGCAAGAAACGCCCCGGCAGCCTGACCGGCCGCAGCTCGGAGAACATGCTCGTGGAGTTCCCGGGCGACCCCGCGCTGATCGGGCAGTTCGCAGAGGTCAGGATCGACCGGACGCGCAGCGGTGCGCTGTTCGGCGAGATCGTTTGATACCCCCTCAGATCGGCGCCGGGCAGGCGCCGTTCCACATCGAAAGGAGTCTTACTATCATGGACGTGATCGCGATCGCACGCGAGCTCGGCAAGGCCATCCAGCAGGATGACCGCTACATCGCCTACATGCTCGCCAAGCAGGCAAATGACGAGGACACCAAGCTCCAGGGCCTCATCAACGGCTTTGACCGTCTGCGCGTGGAGCTCCAGATGGAGGTCGGCAAGCCCGACCGCGACAACGACAAGATCGCCGAGCTGAACGAGGCGATCAAGTCCACCTACAAGCGCATCATGAGCGACCCGAAGATGCTCGTCTACGAGGCCGCGAAGACCGGCTATGACCAGCTCATGAGCCAGGTGAACACCGTCATCTCCATGTCCGGCAACGGCGTCGATCCCGACGAGATCGACCTGGAGAGCACGGCCTGCTCCGGGAGCTGCGCGGGCTGCAGCGGCTGCGGCTGATGCGTCCCGTCCCCAAAACAGGTAAGAAAGGAGCAGGAGGATGACCCTCAGCGAAGTCGATAAGTCGCAGCTCTCCCCGATGATGCTGCAATATGTCGAGACGAAGGAGCAGTACAAGGACTGTGTGCTGTTCTACCGTCTCGGCGATTTTTACGAGATGTTCTTTGATGACGCCATCCGCGTCTCGCGCGACCTCGAGCTGACCCTGACGGGGCGCGACTGCGGACTCTCGGAGCGCGCGCCCATGTGCGGCGTGCCGTATCACAGCGCGGAGCTCTACATCAAGCGGCTCATCGACCTGGGGTACCGTGTGGCCATCTGTGAGCAGATGACCGACCCCGCCCTCGCCAAGGGACTGGTCGAGCGCGAGGTCATCCGCGTGGTGACGCCCGGCACTGTCATCGAGAACAACATGCTCGACGACGCCTCCAACAATTACCTCTGCTGCATCTGGACGGACGCCTCGGCGACTGCCCTCTGCTTCGCCGACCTCTCGACCGGCGAGGCCGCCGTCTACACGGCCGACACGGAGGACGACGTCATCGACCTGCTCGCACGCTACCGCCCCGCGGAGCTGATCTTCAACGAGGGCTTTCTCGACCGCAAGAGCGTGGGGAGCTTCGTCAAGATCCGGCTCAAATGCGCCTGTGCGCTGCGCGATGCGGTCTGCTTTGACCCTGCCGTGCAGGCGGCATGCGTCTGCCGGCAGTTCTCCGTCGACGACATCGCCATCCTCGGCATCGCCCCGGAGGACGTGCGGACGCGCGCGGTCTGCGGCCTGTTCCAGTTCATCGAGGACACGCAGAAGTTCGCCGTCGGGCGCTTCACGTCCCTCGAGCTGAGCGACAGCACCGCCTACATGACCCTCGACTACAACGCCCTGCGCGACCTCGAGCTGACCCGTACCATGCGCACCGGCGAGAAGAAGGGCTCCCTCCTCTGGGTGCTCGATTCCACGCGCACGCCCATGGGCAAGCGGATGCTCAAGAGCTGGATGGAGCGCCCCCTGCGCTCGCCCGCCCGCATCATGGCGCGGCTCGACGCCGTGGAGGCCCTCATGAAGGACAGCCTCCTCACCGCCGAGCTGACCGACGCCCTCGACCGCATCTACGACATGGAGCGTCTCATGACGCGTATCGTCTACAAGCAGGCGATGCCCCGTGACCTGCGGGCGCTGTGTGCGGCCGCGGCGGAGCTGCCCGGGATCAAGGCGCTGCTCGCCAGGTTCGATACGTCGCTCCTGCGCCGTCTGGACGGCAAGATCTCCGACCTTGGCGCGCTCGTCTCCCTGATCGACCGCGCCATCATGGAGGACCCGCCCGCCGTCATCAAGGACGGCGGCGTCATCCGCGACGGCTTCGATCCCGACCTCGACCATCTGCGCGAGGTCATGAGCGGCGGCAGCAGCATCATCGAGCGCATCGGCGATGAGGAGCGCGAGCGCACCGGCATCAAGAGCCTGAAGGTCGGCTATAACCGCGTCTTCGGCTACTACATCGAGGTCACGCGGAGCTACCTCGACAAGGTCCCCGACTACTACATCCGCAAGCAGACCCTCACCAATGCCGAGCGCTACATCACCCAGGAGCTGAAGGACGCCGAGAACACCGTCCTCGGTGCCAAGGACAAGGCGCTCCAGCTCGAGCAGGTCCTCTATGAGCAGGTGCGGGACTACCTCGCCCAGCTCCTCGTCCCCGTCCAGGAGACGGCGCAGGCGGTCGCGGAGGTGGACGTGCTGTGCTCCTTCGCGGAGACGGCCGCCAAGAACGACTACTGCAAGCCCGACATCGCCATCGACGGCAGCCTCTACATCCATGACGGGCGCCATCCCGTCGTGGAGCAGTCGCTCGAGGAGGAGAGCTTCGTCCCCAATGACGTCCAGCTCGACACGGGCGACCGCCGCCTGACCATCATCACCGGGCCGAACATGTCCGGTAAATCGACCTATATGCGCCAGACCGCGCTTATCGTCCTGATGGCGCAGATGGGCAGCTTCGTCCCCGCACGGGCGGCGAAGATCTCCGTCTGCGACAGGATCTTCACGCGCGTGGGCGCCTCGGACGACCTCGCTGCCGGCGAGAGCACGTTCATGGTCGAGATGAAGGAGGTCGCCGAGATCCTGCGCGGTGCCACGCGTGACAGCCTCGTCATCCTCGACGAGGTCGGCCGCGGCACCTCGACCTTCGACGGCATGAGCATCGCCCGCGCCGTCGCCGAGCACATCTGCACCGGCAAGGGCCTCGGCTGCAAGACCCTCTTCGCGACCCATTACCACGAGCTGACCGCCCTCGAGGGCGAGATCCCGGGCGTCGTCAATTGCAGCATCGCCGTCAAGAAGGGGCGGGACGGCATCCGATTCCTGCGGAAGATCGTCCCCGGCGGCACGGACGACAGCTACGGCATCGACGTGGCCAAGCTCGCCGGACTGCCGAACGCCGTCCTCAAGCGTGCCCGCGTGCTGCTGAATGAGCTCGAGGCCGAGCGCGACTCCCGTCCCGCCGCCGCGGCAGGGGAGGAGACGCAGTTCAGCTTCGATGCCCAGTCCGAGGCGCAGATCCCCGACCGTCTGCGCCGCATGAACATCGACGAGCTCACGGACGCCGAGTGCCGCGAGTTCCTCGAGGAGCTGTATGCCCTGCTGCGATGACGCGCAGCAGTGAACGAGACCCATCGGAAGGAGGTACCCATGCCCGTCATATCCGTCCTTGACCCCGCCGTTTCGGAGCTGATCGCCGCCGGCGAGGTCATCGAGCGCCCGGCGTCCGTCATCAAGGAGCTGATCGAGAACGCCATCGACGCCCACGCGACCCGTATCACCGTGGAGATCAAGAACGGCGGCACGACCTTCATGCGCATCGTGGACGATGGGGACGGCATGGCGCGGGAGGACGTCCCCACGGCCTTCCTCCGCCACGCCACCAGCAAGATCGCCGAGAAAGCCGACCTCGACACCATCATGACCCTCGGGTTCCGCGGGGAGGCACTGGCCTCCGTTGCGGCCGTGGCACGCGTCACAGTCATGACCAAGCGCCGCGAGGACGACCTCGGCACCCGCTACGAGATCGCCGGGGTCGAGCAGGGCGAGCCGGAGGAATGCGGCTGCCCGGACGGCACCAGCATCCTCGTCAAGGATCTGTTCTTCAATGTCCCCGCGCGGCGCAAGTTCATGAAGCGCGACAGTGCCGAGGGCAATGCCGTGGCGCAGATCGTCCAGAAGATCGCGATCTCCCACCCGGGGATCGCGTTCAAGTTCATCCGCGACAACAAGCTCGATTTCCATTCCGACGGCTCCGGCGAGCTCCTCGCTGCAATCCGCGCCGTCTATGGCCGTGACTTCGCCCACGACCTCATCGCCGTCGACCACGAGCAGGACGGCATCCATGTCAAGGGCTATGTCGTCAAGCCGCTCTACTCCAAGAGCAGCCGGAGCTTCCAGGATTTCTTCGTCAACACGCGCTACGTCCGTTCGCGCGCGCTGTCCGTCGCGCTCGAGAGCGCCTACGAGAACATGGTCATGACCGGGAAGTTCCCGGCCTGCGTCCTGCTGCTCGACCTCCCGCCGGACACCCTCGATGTCAACATCCACCCCGCCAAGGCCGAGGTGCGCTTCACGGACGAGAAGGGCGTCATCAATGCCGTCTACTTCGCCGTCAAGAACGCCATGCTCCAGAACGGCCTGATCTACGAGTTCCAGATGCCCCGCCGGGACTGGTACGCCGGGGCGCCCGCGCCGACCTATGAGCAGCAGTCCCTCCCCGCGCCGCCGCCCGCCGAAAGACCGGCCTATCTGCCGCCTGTCCGGGAGACGGCGACGCCCTTGGAGATGCCCGTGGAGGAGATGCCGCAGGAGACGGCGCCGGTATCGTCGGATATGACTCAGGAGAGGGCACAGGAGACGGCACCGTCCTCCGTCCCGCCGCGGCCGCAGCTCGACGGAGGAGACATGCCCTTCGGGATGCCGGCGCCGCGCCCGCGGACGGAGTACGCCGACCGAAGTGTCCCGGTCTCGCACTTCGGGGACAGCAAGCCCCCGCGTGCGGCCATCGTGCAGGACAGCTTCGTGGACATGGACGCCGAGACGGACACGCAGGAGTTCCCCGCTCCGCCGCCGCCGCAGGCCGCCCCCGCCCTCCGCGTGGCCGACCCCTACCCGGACATCAAGGTGCTCGGGGAGCTGTTCGCGAACTACATCCTCGCGCAGTCCGGGGACACCTTCATCATCATCGACAAGCACGCTGCCCATGAGCGCGTCATCTTTGAGCGTCTGCGGCGGCAGAACTGCCGGCAGTACCGCCAGCTCCTCCTCGAGCCGGGGCATGTGCTCCTGACGCTCGACGAGTTCTCGGCCATGGAGTCGAACACGGCGCTGCTCGACCGGCTCGGGTTCTCCTTCGACTTCACGCAAAAGCCCTGCCTCATCGTGACAGGCGCGCCGGTCTTCTTCGACGGTCTCGACCTCGACGAGATCGTGCAGGAGGTCGCCCACAGCCTCTACCTCGGCAAGATCGACCCGCAGAGCCATGTCCTCGACGACATGCTCCATGAGATGGCCTGCAAGTCCGCCATCAAGGCCAATGACCGCAACTCGATCTCCGAGCTCCAGGCGCTCGCCGAGGAGGTCGTCTCGAACGAGGACATCCGCCATTGCCCCCACGGCCGTCCCGTCATGTTTATCATGACCAAGTATGAGCTGGAGCGGCAGTTCCGCAGGAGGGTGTGAGATGGCAGAGAACAAGCCCTTCGTCCTCGCCGTCGTCGGGCCGACGGCGTCGGGGAAGACGGCGCTGGGCGTCGCGCTCGCGCAGCGCTGCGGCGGCGAGGTCGTCTCGGCGGATTCGATGCAGATCTACGAGGGTCTGGACATCGCCACCGCCAAGCCCACGCCCGAGGAGATGCAGGGCGTCCCGCACCACCTGATCGGCATCGTCCCGCGGACGGTGCGGTTCTCCGTCGCGGACTATGTCGCCCGCGCCTCGGAGACGATCCGTGACATCGTCGCCCGCGGCCGCCTGCCCATCGTGGTCGGCGGGACGGGGCTCTATGTGGACAGCCTCCTCTCCGGGATGCAGTTCTCCCCCGAGGAGGGATCCCCGGACGTCCGCGCCGCGCTGACGCGAAGACTGGAGCAGGAGGGGAGCGCCGCGCTCTATGAGGAGCTGACGCGCCGTGACCCGGAGGCGGCGGTCAAGATCCATCCGAACAACCACGTCCGCCTGATCCGGGCCCTCGAGGTCATCGAGACGACCGGCGGGACGTTCACCGCCTACAAGGCCGCCAATGCGGCGAGCCCGTCCCCCTATGACGCCTGCCTGATCGGGCTCGACTGGGAGCGCAGCGTGCTCTATGACCGCATCGGGCAGCGCGTGGACGCCATGCTGGAGGCCGGCCTTTTGGAGGAGGTCGCCGCCGCGCGTGACCCCGCCATGCAGACCGCCGCGGCCGCCATCGGCTATAAGGAGCTGCTGCCCTATCTCGACGGCACCGCCTCCCTCGCGGACTGTGTGGCCATCCTCAAGCAGGAGACCCGCCGCTACGCCAAGCGCCAGCTCACTTGGTTTCGTCGAAATGATCAGATCCATTGGTTGAATGTAGGCAGATCTGACAAAGTGCAACAACTTTCGGAAAAAGCGGGAAAGATACTGGAAATGACCGGGAAAATATGCTATAATGAATAATAAGTGCTTTCGGCGACCCCGAGGCACGCTCGTGAGAAAGGAGCGAACGAATTGAACAAGATGATGAACCTCCAGGACACCTTCCTGAACCAGGCGCGCAAGGAGCGCATCCTCGTGACGACGTACCTTGTCAACGGCTTCCAGTGCAAGGGCATCGTCAAGGGATTTGACAACTATGTGGTGATCTTCGACTGCCAGGGACAGCAGCAGCTCGTCTACAAGCACGCCATCTCGACCATCGCCCCCTCCCGTCCCGTTTCCATCCTGGATTCGGAGAACGAGAAGTCGGAATAAGACAGGCGGCCGCTTATGAAGGACGGGACACTGACCTTCCTGCTGGTGCTGGTCGCGGTGTTCATCATCGTAACGGTCGTGAACGTCGGCTATAAGGCCGTCAATAAGGAGTACGTCACCGAGACGGCGCTCGCGTCGGTCGGCACGGATTCCGAGACGGTCAAGGGCGTATTCGTCCGCGATGAGAAAGTCATCACCTACGGCGGGAAGGGCGTCATCAGCTATGAGGTGCCCGACGGCGGCAAGCTCGGCATCGGCAGCGTGATCGCCAAGGTCTACTCCACCGAGGAGCAGATCGAGCTCGGCCGTCACATCCGCAGCCTGCAAAACGAGCTCGCGCTCCTCGAGCGCATCTCGAACACCGGCACCATCCAGACCGCGCAGCCCTCGAGCATCTCGGAGCTGTTCACGGAGAACTACAAGAACTTCCTCTATGAACGCGAGCAGGGCGACCTCACCGATGTGCAGACCAAGCGCGAGGAGATGCTCGTGCTGCTGAGCACCTACCAGCTCGTCACCGGCAAGGACACGAGCTATGCGCTCAAGATGGAGACCATCCAGCGCGAGCTCGATGAGCTCGAGGGAGAGCAGGAGGAGCCGCTCGATGTCATCAAGGCTGAGGAGGCCGCCTATTTCGTCAGCTATGCCGACGGATACGAGGGCGAGCTGAGCCTCGAACACCTCGACAGCCTGACTGCTCAGGACATCGAACGCATCCACGACTCCCCCCGCAACGACAACGGCGTCGTCGGCAAGCTGATCGACAGCTACCAATGGGTGCTGGCCGCAGCCGTCGACAACACCGACAAGATCTACCAGACGGGCGATGTCGTGACGCTCAAGTTCTCCTCTACCTCGGAGACCGTGCGCGGCGAGATCACCATGGTCACGCCGAATCCGGCAGACCCCACCAAGACCGTCATCGCCATCACCTGCCGCTCCATGACCTACGACCTCGTGCAGCATCGCGCCGAGACGGTCGAGATCATCCGCGGCGAGTACCAGGGCATCATGGTGCCCAAGGATGCGTTGCACTTCAAGCTCATCACCGATGAGGAGACCGGCGAGACCGAGAACGTCCGCGGCGTCTACATCCTCAGCGGCGAGCAGCCGGAGTTCCGGCGCGTCAAGGTCGTCTATGAAGCGGGCGACTACCTGATCTCCGCACAGACGACAGACAGCGACTGTCTGCATCTGTACGATTCCATCATTATGAAAGGGATAGATGCAGATGGAGGATAAACGCGCACAGGTGCGTGAGAACTACGCACGCATCGCAGCCAATATCGCAGAGGCCGCCGATAAGAGCGGCCGCCGCCCGGAGGACATCGCCTTCATGGCCGTGACCAAGACCGTCGACCCCGTCCTGGTCAATGAGGCCATCGACTGCGGCATCCGGCTCCTCGGTGAGAACCGGGTGCAGGAATGGCAGTCCAAGCGTGAGGCGTACCGTCCCGGCATCCCGGTGGACTTCATCGGGGCGCTCCAGGCGAACAAGGTCAAGTACCTGGTCGGCCAGGTGCGGCTCATCCAGTCGATCGACCGTCTGAGCCTCGCCAAGGAGGTCGAGCGCATCGCAGCCAAGCGGGAGCTCGTGCAGGACATCCTGCTCGAGGTCAACATCGGCGGTGAGGAGACGAAGAGCGGCGTCACGCCCGAAGGCCTCCCCGCACTGCTCGATGAAGTGGCCGAGCTGCCGCATGTCCGCGTCCGCGGGCTCATGACCATCCCGCCTCCGACCAGCGACACGCGGTTCCTGGAGGCCATGCAGGCGCTGTTCCTGAGGATGCAGGAACGTCCCGGCGCCGACCTGTCCATCCTCTCGATGGGCATGTCCGGTGACTATGCCGAGGCCATCCGCTTCGGGTCGAACCTCGTGCGCGTGGGCTCCGCCCTCTTCGGCGCACGCCACTATCCAACGTGAACGACAGCCTGAGCGCTGATCGCATATCTTGAAAGCTAACAAAAGCGATGATATGGTGTCCGTATGCACCGTCCAAAATCCCTATCATACGGAGAAACGGAGAATACAATGGAGATCTTCAAGAATGTCAAGGAATTCTTCTTCCCGTCCGACATGCCGGATTCCGGCTCCTCTGCCCCCAGCGCAGAGCCGGCCGTCCAGAACCACGGCATCGAGGAGATGCAGCCCGGCCGTGAGCCTGGCTCGAACATCGTGAACATCCAGGCCACCGCGCAGCTCCAGGTCGTTCTGGTCAAGCCCGAGGTCTTCACGGACGCCAAGGCCATCGCCGATCACCTGATCAGCCGCAAGACCGTCGTCCTCAACCTCGAGACGGCCTCCCCGGAGAACCGCCGCCGCATCATCGACTTCCTCGTCGGCGTGTCCTACGCCATCAGCGGCAGCCTGAAGCCGGTCGCCAACCTGACCTATATCATCACCCCGTACAATGTCGGCTTCATCGGCGATGACCTCGCGGCGGAGCTTGAGAACAACGGCGTGATCATCTGATGCCCACCAAGCAGCAGGATGCCGACCGCATCCTGATCGCGCATGTGCAGGACATGGCCACACGCGGCGCCTATCGCAGCTTCACGCCCTTCCTGGACATGCGGCAGTATACGCTGGTGCGCAGCATCCTCACGGCGGGGACCTACCGCTTCTTCGGCGGCTATGCCGATGCCTCCCGGGGCATCCTCTGTGTCCATCCTGCGGACTGTCCGCCCGAGGACGACGAGTTCCCCATCACCTGCCTGACCTACACCTTCCCGGAGGCCTACACGGTGACCCACCGGGACGTGCTGGGAAGCCTCATGGCACAGCAGGTGCAGCGTGACACGGTAGGGGACATCCTCATCGCCCCCGGCAGGGCACAGTGCTTCGTCACGGCCGCTGCCGTCACCGCAGGGATGCAGCTCACGAAGATCGGACGCATCGGCGTCAAGGTCACCGACCAGCTCCCCTTCGCGGACGACTATGTCCAGGAGGTGCGCGAGATCGTCGGGACGGTCGCGACCCCGCGCCTCGACGCCATCCTCCGCACGGCGCTCGCCATCGGGCGGAACGCCGTCCTGCCGCTGATCACCGGCGGTGCGGTCATGCTCAACTATGCGCCTGCCGAACGCCCGGACAAGCTCCTCGCAGAGGGAGACGTGTTCTCCGTGCGCGGCTACGGCAAGTTCCGCATCCGTGAGCTCGGCGAGCCCACCCGCAAGGGAAGGCTCCGCATCGTGATCGAGCGTTATCTTTGAACCCATGTGCCGGGGACGCCCGGCTTTGCCATGCTCTCTCTTGACCGGATGCCGGCAGAGAGCCAAAATGACTATATATTATATGAGGTGATTCATCATGATGACTGCTGAAGACATCAGAGAGCTGAGATTTGAGAAGGCCGCCTGGGGCTATCGTCCGGAGGACATCGACGAGTTCCTCGGCAAGCTGGAGGCGACCTTCCAGGAGATCGACAACGAGCGCGAGGACGCCAACCACAAGATCCAGATCCTCGCTGACAAGGTGCGCGAGTATATGAAGGACGAGGACGCCATCAAGGACGCCCTGCTCGGCGCACAGAAGGAGGGCCATCGCATCATCAGCGATGCCAACGAGAAGGCGGAGCAGATCCTCGCCAAGGCGAAGGAGGAGGCCGCTGTCCTCATCGACGAGGCCACCGTGCAGCACGATCAGCTCATGGAGAAGAACCGCAGTGAGATCGAGAAGGAGCAGCAGGCGCTCGTGGATGCCCGCCGCATGGTCGCGGACTTCAAGCGCAGCCTGTTCGACATGTACAAGGGCCATCTCGAGATGATCTCCGCCATGCCCGATGGGGAGGACGAGGAGTCTGCACAGCCCGAGGAGACCGCCGAGGACATCGCCCGAGAGGTCGCTGAGCCCTCTGCACCGGTATCGGATGTGCTCGCGGCAGTCGATGACATCGTAGACAACGCGAATGCCGCTGCGGCGAGCGGCATCGACGAATAAGGGGAGCCGCCCCTGCGATGCCGTCCGGCACCGTGCCAACGGCAGAAACGGCCTGCTGATGCGGGTCGTTTTTCGTTCACGATAGAAAAAGGAAAGGAGCCCGCTTTGCTGATCCTCACCATCCTTACCATCCTATCCATCCTCGCCGTCGTTGTGGGCGACCAGGCCATCAAGATCTGGGTCGTCAAGAACATGACGCTCTACGAGGACCGTCCCCTCCTCAAGATCGGGGACCTCGACATCCTCCACCTGCACTATATCCTCAACGACGGCTCGGCGTTCTCGAGCTTCAGCGGCCAGCGGGCGTTCCTGCTCGCCATCACGATCATCGGGACCATCGCGCTCGTCGCTGTCATGATCCGATTCCGCGGCAAGCGCCCGTTCCTGCATTGGACGTCTGCGGCCATCGTCGCCGGCGGCCTCGGCAACATGATCGACCGCGTGTTCCGTTCCGGCAATGTGATCGACTATCTGGATGTGCAGCTCTTCGAGTTCGCCATCTTCAATTTCGCGGACTGCTTCGTCACCGTGGGGACGATCCTGCTGTTCATCTACATCCTCTTCTTCCTCGATAAGGACGAAAAGCGCGAGAAACAGGCACAGACTGTCGCCGCCCCCACCGAAGAGGAGGCCCCAGATGACAAGGCATGAGCTGACCTTCCCGCCCGAGGCAGAGGGGGAGCGCCTTGACAAATGGACGGCCTCGCTCGACATCGGCCTGACGCGCTGCGCCGTGCAGGGACTGATCGCGGCCGGGCACGTCCTCGTGGATGGGAAGCCTGTCCCGAAGAATTGCCGTCCCAAGGCGGGCGCCGCCATCCTGATCGAGGTGCCCCCGCCAGAGGAGATCGAGATCATCCCCCAGGACATCCCGCTCGACATCGTCTATGAGGACGACGATCTGCTCGTCGTCAACAAGCCCAAGGGCATGGTCGTCCATCCGGCCGCGGGGAACTATGACGAGACGCTCGTCAACGCCCTGATGTTCCACTGCAAGGGCTCGCTCTCTGGGATCAACGGCGTCATCCGCCCGGGCATCGTCCACCGTATCGACAAGAACACGTCCGGCCTCCTCATCGTCGCCAAGAACGATGCTGCGCACCAGGGCCTCGCCGCCCAGATCAAGGCACATTCGTTCACGCGCGAATACGAGGCGATCGCGGTCGGGCATTTTCGCGACACGACCGGCACGATCGACGCCCCCATCGGCCGCCATCCCGTCGACCGCAAGAGGATGTGCGTCACCGACCGCAATTCCAAGCCGGCCGTGACACATTACGAGGTCCTGCGGCAGTTCGCCAACACGGCGCACCTCTCGCTCCGCCTCGAGACCGGCCGCACGCACCAGATCCGCGTCCACCTCGCGCACATCGGCCACCCCATCTACGGGGACGATGTCTACGGCAAGGCCGTCAAGGGGACGCAGGGACAGTGCCTGCACGCCAGACGGATCGGCTTCGTCCACCCCACGACGGGGGAGTACCTGGAGTTCGTCCGCGAGGCACCGCCCTATTTCCAAAAATTGCTAGAACAGATGGAGAAACACGCATGAAACGAGATCCTCACAAGCTCTGCATCATCACCGACCTCGACGGGACGTTCCTGCCCGCGAGCAAGGTGCCGCTGCCGCGTGACTTAGCGGCGGTCCGCCGGTTCGAGGCAGCAGGCGGCCTGTTCACCATCGCGACTGGCCGTACCATCGAGGCCTCGAAGCGCTACCCGCTCGAGCTCGGCCTGAAGAGCCCCATGATCGTCTACAACGGATGCGGCATCTATGATGCGGCGGCGGAGCGTCTGCTCTATCTCCATCCGCTCCCGGACAAGGCGCGCGATTACACCCGGCGCGTGGTGCAGGAGATGCCGCACGCCGGATGTGAGGTGCTCTGTGCGGAGTCGACATGGGTCGTCAACAACACGCCCGCCGAGCAGGAGCACGTCAAGATCTGCGGTGTGACGCCGTTTTACGGTACCGCCGACGAGGTCGACGGCACCTGGCTCAAGGTGCTGTTCGCGATGCCGTCTGCCCAGATCCCGGCGTTCATCGACTACATCGACCGATGCGGCTTTGAAGATGTCGACTTCATCCGCTCCGAGCGCCGGTTTTATGAGATGCTGCCGAAGGGCGTTTCCAAGGGGAGCGCGCTGACGGCCTACCGCTCGCTCCCGGGCATGGAGGGGTATACCTTCATCGCCGTCGGTGATTTCGACAATGACATCGAGATGCTGCGTGCGGCAGACATCGCTGTCTGCCCGAAAAATGCCGCAGATTCGGCAAAATCCTGCGCCGACATCGTCCTCTCCCGCACCTGCGAGGAGGGCGCGATGGAGGAGCTGATCGACCGCCTGCTGGCGGGGGAGGTGTGACATGAAGGTCCTGAGCATCCACGGCTACAAGAGCGACCCCTACAATTCCCTCTATGACGCCCTGCGCAGCAACGGGATCACCGACATCGTGGCGCCTGTCATGGAGTACGACACGACCGCGCCCGGCATCCTGTTCGCGATGCTCCAGCGCCTCTACCGTGAGGAGCAGCCGGACATCGTGTGCGGGTCGAGCATGGGCGGCTATTTTTCGGCACTTTTGAGTGCAACGACCGGGTGCCGCGCGCTCCTCGTCAACCCGTGCATGACGCCCTACATCATCCTACCGCGTCTCGGGGCGAAGAACGAGGCGTTCGTGCGGGAATACATGCAGCTCTCCGCACACCTAGCCGGCCTCCGCAATGCCTATGCCATCCTCGCCGACCAGGACGAGCTCATCGAGAGCCACGACTTCACGGCCTTCCTCCTCGGGGAGGGGCACAGCATCTACGTCCCAGGCGGGCATCATCGCGGCTCCTCGCTCCCGCTCAAGGAGCTCATCCGGGACTATGGGGAGACGTTTTTTGCCCAAGGATGAACGTCCCTCCGCAAAACACTTGCATTCTCTCGGAAGATATGCTATAATAGAGAAGGTGCCCCTGTGGGAACGGAGCCGCTGACATTGAGGTTGACCCGCGTAATGCGCACTTTGCGTCGACAAACGGTGTCCGCGATGACAAAGCTGCGGCGGCTGGCCGCAGTCCCGTCGATGCAGCGGCAGGTCACCCTGCCGGAGGGGCCGATGATCGCAGA
Organism: uncultured Ruminococcus sp.; assembly: GCA_902762785.1. GTDB lineage: Bacteria > Bacillota > Clostridia > Oscillospirales > Ruminococcaceae > UBA3855. Next base: position 46,099 of record CACWPL010000015.1, read on the forward strand.
GACCGCGTATTTCCAGATCGGTCAGCTCACGGCCAAGCTCGGCGGCGGCCTATGTCATCTACCACTTCCGCACCTCGCCCCTTTTAGAGGAGGTCATCCGCGGCGGAGACACGGCGTCGTTCGCGCTCATGCTGCACAGCGAGGTCCAGCTTCCCCGCGAGACGGTCGAGCGGCTGCGCGCGATCAGTGCGGAGGCCAAGTGCAATGCTGCGAGCGCGATGCTCCTCGACGACCGACAGACGCATCTCGGCACAGATCCGCCGGGATGCCTGCGTCTCTAGGATCATGCCATCAGGACGCCGTGTGGCGTCTTTAGATAGATCAATGGAGGTATTCTCATGGACGAAACTATCAAGAAGCAGCTTCAGAAAACGGCTGTCCACATCCGCATGGGCGTGCTGACGGGCACGTTCCACGCCAAGTCCGGGCATCCGGGCGGATCGCTCTCCATCGCCGATCTGCTCGCATACCTGTACTTCGCCAAGATGCACGTCGATCCGAAGGCGCCTGATATGGACGACCGCGACCGTCTCGTGCTCTCGAAGGGCCACACGGCACCGGCACTCTATGCAGCGCTCGCGGAGCGGGGCTTCTTCGATAAGAAGGAGCTCGAGAGTCTGCGCCACATCGGCGCGCTGCTCCAGGGCCACCCCTGCATCCACATCCCGGGCGTGGACATGTCCTCCGGATCGCTCGGCCAGGGCATCTCGGCCGCCTGCGGCATGGCGCTCGCCGGCAAGCTCGACAGCAAGCCCTATCACGTCTACACCATCCTCGGCGATGGCGAGATCGAGGAGGGCCAGGTCTGGGAGGCAGCGATGTTCGCGGCCCACTACGGCCTCGATAACCTGACCGCGATCGTGGACAACAACGGTCTCCAGATCGACGGCAGGATCACGGAGGTCTGCTCCCCGGAGCCGATCGACGAGAAGTTCCGCGCGTTCGGCTGGTATGTGATCGTCCTCGAGGATGCGCACGACTTCGACCAGATCGACGCCGCCTTCCGCGAGGCGGAGAGCGTGACCGGGCAGCCCGTCGCCATCATCCAGAAGAGCATTAAGGGCAAGGGCGTGTCCTTCATGGAGGACCAGGTCGGCTGGCACGGGACCGCGCCGAACGCGGAGCAGTATGAGCAGGGCATGAACGAGCTGCGCGCAGCTCTGGCACAATTGGAGGCGTAACGATGGCAGATGTAAAGAAGAAGGCGACACGCGAGAGCTACGGCGAGGCGCTGACCGCGCTGGCCGAGAAGTATCCGGAGCTGGTCGTGCTCGATGCCGACCTGGCCGCCGCCACCAAGACGGGCATCTTCAAAAAGGCCTATCCTGACCGCTTTTTCGATTGCGGTATCGCTGAGGCGAACATGATGGGCGTCGCCGCCGGCCTGGCGGCATCCGGCAAGATCCCGTTCGCGTCCACGTTCGCGATGTTCGCAGCGGGACGTGCCTATGAGATCGTACGCAATTCCATCGGCTATCCCGGTCTGAACGTGAAGATCGGTGCGACGCACGCCGGCATCTCTGTCGGTGAGGACGGCGCGACCCACCAGTGCAACGAGGACATCGCCCTGATGCGTACCATCCCGGGCATGACGGTCATCGTTCCTGCGGACGATACCGAGGCGCGTGCGGCAGTCGAGGCCGCGATCCAGCACCAGGGGCCGGTCTACATGCGATTTGGCCGACTGGCAGCCCCGATCCTGAACGATCCTGCGACCTACAAGTTCGAGCTCGGCAAGGGCATCACGCTCCGTGACGGCAAGGACATCACGATCGTGGCCACGGGCCTGATGGTCGCTGAGGCAGTTGCTGCTGCCGAGACCCTCGCATCCGAGGGCATCGACGCGCGCGTCATCAACATCCACACGATCAAGCCGCTCGACGACGAGCTGATCCTCAAGGCCGCCAAGGAGACCGGCCGCATCGTGACGGTCGAGGAGCACAGCGTCATCGGCGGTCTGGGCAGCGCTGTTGCGGACTGCGTGACGGCTGGGTGCCCTGTTCCGGTCACGAAGATCGGTGTGAACGACGTGTTCGGCCATTCCGGCCCGGCTGTCGACCTCCTCAAGGAGTTCGGCCTGTCCGCGGAGAACATCGTCGCGACCGTCAAGCGCGTGCTCGGCAAGTAAACTGATACGATAGAACGACGCCACTGTGCATCTGCGCAGCGGCGTTCTTTTTAACGCATATTCGCCGAATAAGATGATCTATGACATGACAAAGAAACGCCCCGGAGCGAAAGCTCCGGGGCGTTGGTCATTGCGTGTTAGGAGTTCTTAACAGGCAGCTCAACGAGCTTAACGACCTTCTTCAGGATGTTCAGAGCATCGGTGGTGTCGATCTCGTTGTTGATATCAACATCAGCGTTGATCTTGCCCTGGGCGCTCAGCGTGGTAGCGCCGAGGATCGCCTTGTTGATGGCGATAACGTCCATGATGTCAACGTCGCCGTCAACATCGCAGTCGCCGTACAGAACATCGCCTACAGGCGGCTGAGCCTCAGAATCGGTCGGGGTCAGATCCGGATAGAGCTCTGCGAAGGTACCCAGAGACATCAGGATATCGCCAGCGTGCCAGAATCTGTGATACTTCAGCGGTACATCGCCAACGTGCGTGAACTTCGCGAGCTGAGCCTTGCCCTCGTCGCTGGAAGCAGAGGCCTTGCCCTCCCACTTCGCGCCGGCAGCAACGTCGAGGTCATAAGCCTCCTTCAGCTCTGCTACGAGGTCGATGGCCTCCTGAGAGGTCTTCGCGCCCTTGCACTTAGAAGCGTCGGTGTACATGCTGCGGATGTCGAGGAAGGTGATGCCGTTCTTGATCACGTCGCCGTTCGGCATGGTGCCGTTGTAATCCATCGGGATCCATACAGGCTGCGAGAAGAAACGTGCGAGAGAACCGTTGTGATCCTCACGGGTCAGACCGATGTTGTCGCGGCCGATGGACCACTCTCGGTCAACGAGCTGCTGAGCGAGGTACAGACCAGCTGCCGGCAGAGCCGTGTCGCCAGAGGTCTTGTAAACGGTGGTGCCGACCTTGGATACACCGTCGATGCCGCCAGCGTAGGAAGCACCTACAGCGGTCTCGTCGAGGGAAGCGATGTCAGCAGCCTTGACGCCCTTCGCCTTCGCATAGTAGGTCAGGGTGTTCGCCAGGGAGGATACGCAGCCGAAGTCGGTGTTGCCATAGCCGGTGATGGTGCAGGTCAGGCCGGTGTTTGCGGACTGAGAGCCGCCCCACTTGTCAGGCTGGCCGCTCCAATCGAGGTTGGACGGGATGTAGAAGTCGCCATCGGTGGTCAGAACGGAGTTGTTCACGAACCAAGCTACCCACTTGTCGAGGATCTTCTCGAGAGCTGCCTCGAGGGAAACGCCGCCAGGCGTTACGCCGCCGTCCTCACCGGAGGTCTTTACCCAGTAGTACAGCTCAGACAGACGCTGAACAGCCCATACCTGGTTACCGATCCAGTGGTTGGAACCCGGGTCAGCATATACCGGGTGCTCGATGTACATCATGCCGTTGAACGTAGAAACGCCAGACGGATATGCCTCGTAACGACCCTTGTAGCTGTTGGTAGCACCGCCGGCGATCGGGCCGTCAGCGGACTGCAGCCACTGATAGAACTCTACCTGAGTCTGGAGAGACTTCTTGTAGTCGTCCAGAGCGCCCTGTGCCTTCATGCCGTCCTTCAGACCAGAAGCGGTCAGCAGGCCGTAAGCAGCGAGCGGGTTCTGATAGAACTCGTGAGCGTGAGAGCAGCCGATCTGCCATACCCAGCTATCAACGAGCGCGCCGCCCCAAGAGGTGTACCAGTTTCTCAGGAAGTGAGCGGACTTGTAGCCAGCGTTGCCGTTGGCCCAAGTGGTGTTCTCGGAGATCTCCTGATAGTACTTATCGAAGAAGTTGTTACGGAGCTCATCACCCATCTTCGCAGCGTTCGCAGTAACAGTCGGATCTGCAACGCCCCACTGGATGGAGTCGAATACGCCCTGGATCGCACGGTCCTCAGCGTCAGGTGCGTTGGTGTAAGCGTACTGCTTTGCTACCTGAGCGTCGGTGTTGAAGATACCCTTCATACCACGGGTGCCTTCCATACCGTACTTCAGCTCCTCAACACAGGGATGCGGAACAGTCTCCCAGCAGGACTCGTTCTCACCACGCTGGAAGGTATTGATGAAGGTGAAGTCCGTGCCGGTGCCGTAGCCGTACCAGTTCTCAACGTCAGCGAGCCAGTGCATGAGGTACAGGCCCTTGTCGCCGGAGTATACGGTGAAGTAGTCGTGGATCGGGTTCACAGCGGTCTTGTTGGGCTCAGAAGCGTACTTGGTAGCGCACTCCTCCGGCCAGTCGTACTCGCCGCAGTACTGCGCAGATACAGAGCCGCTCATGAAGTTCGGCTGTACGCTCGGGATCATGTTCTCCATGGTCTTCCAAGCCTTGGCGAGGTCGCCGGTGTACTCGGGCTTCTTGGTGGTGCACAGATCAGCGTGGTTCTTGGCGATGTTGTCGCGCATCGCAGCTACCCATACCAGGTAGGACATCGCCTCGGACGTGGTCTCATGACCGTAGTCAGGAGCCTCGATGATGACCTCCTCGACAGCGTGGAACGGGATGCCGAAGGAGTCGCTGCTAGAGCCGTTCTGAGACATGTAGCCGTTGTCGACACCATGGGTCATAACGTCATCATACAGCGACAGGAAGCGCTCTGCATAGGTGGAGTCACCGAAAGCCTCTTCCTTGGTGCGGGTCCCTGCTGCGGAAGCAGAGATCGTTGCTACCATTGCATTCGCAGCCATCGCAGCGGATAGCACAGCAGCAATGACAGCCTTGCTCTTCTTGAAATGCATTGTGATTTCCCCTCTCGTTAAAAATTTTGCGTTTGCAGGGCAGATGCCTCTGCAATTTTTACGGATCTGAAATCCCCCTCGTCCGCGGCGGCCAGCAGCGCACAGGTCACAGCGATACCAGGGTTTTTCACAATTTATTATAACCAATTCTGCGATCCTTGTCAAGGGTTTGTACAAAGACTCGCCGCCTCTCCCGCCTTTTTCGGCATCATGTCTATACATCGAAGCTCAGATCTGTGCATTTTCACATCTCTGACACACAACAAATACACGAAATGTTCATCATTTTGCATCATATCTGCTATATTATTTCTCTGTTTTTTCAAAATTATTAGTACGTTTTCATCTGCCGTACACATTTATAGGGTAAGCTGTTTGAGGCGGGGCAGGCGACGGCACGGTCCACATCGCCGCTTTTCCGCTCGGATGCCACTGGCTTTCATGGTATATCCACTAAATGTACATATCATGTTCATAAATATATGCGATAATAAAATGTGTGTCTGTACGGCAGGGGAACACCTGCGGACAGGCCCTCCATCCGTGACCGTCGGACGGTGCAGCGCCGTCCTTATCTAACGCAGCGCGCCCATTTATATAATGAAAGGGGCCATACCTATGGTCGAGATCAAGAACTTGACGAAGCATTACGGACGAAATGCTGCCGTCAAGGGCATCAGCTTCGAGATTCGTGACAACGAGATCTTGGGATTCCTCGGGCCGAACGGCGCCGGGAAGTCCACCACCATGAACATCATCGCAGGCTACCTGCCCTCCACGAGCGGCAGCGTCACTGTCTGCGGACACGACATCACCGAGGACGCGATCGAGGCGAAGAAGTGCATCGGCTATCTTCCCGAGATCCCGCCCGTTTACCCGGACATGCGCGTCGAGGAGTACCTCAAGTTCTGCGCCGGCATCAAGGGCGTGGCACGCGCGGATGTGATGCCGCAGGTCGAGCGCGCGATGGAGCGCCTGCGCATCACCGACATGCGCCGCCGCCTCATCCGCAACCTCTCGAAGGGCTATAAGCAGCGTGTCGGCTTCGCACAGGCACTTCTGGGCAGTCCGAAGGTGCTGATCCTGGACGAGCCGACCGTCGGCCTCGACCCCGCGCAGGTGTCCGAGGTGCGCCAGCTCATCCTGGACCTGAAGAAGGACCATTCGATCATCTTCAGCTCGCACATCCTCGCAGAGGTCAGCGCGGTCTGTGAGCGCGTCGTCATCATCAACAAGGGCGAGATCCTCGCGGAGGACACCATCGCCCACCTCGAGGAGAGCATGACCGCGAGCACCCTCCTCAACATGACCCTGGACGGCGAGCGTGACCAGATCATCCGCCTCCTCAAGGACGTCGAGGGCGTCAAGGACGTGCGCGATGTCAAGGAGATCGCGGCCGGCCGCTGGACGCTGGCGGCAGAGCTGGAGAACGAGCGCGTGCGCGACGAGATCATGCAGGTGCTGATCGCCAACAAGGTCGGCATCGTGGAGATGTCGATGGCGAAGCTGAGCCTCGAGCAGGTCTTCCTCAAGGTGACCGAGCAGGCCGGCAAGCGCCGCTCGAGCCTCCAGGATCTGCTCGACGAGACGCCCGATACGCCCGCAAACCCCTACGACGCAGAATGAGAGGAGGCCGACCATGTTCGCACTATATAAAAAGGAGCTCCAGTCGTTCTTCTTCTCGCCTTTCGCGTATGTACTGGCATCGCTCTTCATGTTCATCTTTTCGGTGAGCTTCGTGACGGCCATCGCGGACGTCTCGAGCAACACCCTGCGCTTTACCTTTTCTAATATCTTCTATAATAACTTCTTCTATTTCATCTTCATCATCCCGATCCTGACCATGCGTTCCTTCGCGGACGAGCGGCGCGGCGGCACGGAGGTGCTGCTGTTCTCGAGCCCGCTGTCGGTCCCGAAGATCGTGCTGGCGAAGTTCCTCTCGATCGTGACGGTCTACTTCTTCATGATGCTGACCACGTTCTTCTTCCCGCTCTATGCGGTGCTGACGGGCGGTCAGGTGATGTGGTCGTCGCTGGCCTGCGCGTATCTGGGCTTCTTCCTTTGGGGCTTGGTCTGCATCGCGGTCGGCATGCTCCTCTCCTCGCTGACGGGCAACGCGATCATCGCGGCCATCATCGGCGAGATCATCATGGAGGGCCTGCTCTTCCTGGACACCTTCGCAGGCAGTAAGCTCGTCGCGGCCTACCCGCGGCTCAATTCCATCGTGACGTGGTTCTCGATGCAGCGCCGGTTCATCTTCTTCTCGGAGGGCATGTTCCGGCTCGAGGATCTGGTATTTTTCCTGACGCTGACGGCTGTGGTGCTCTGCTGGAACATCATCTCCATCGAGAAGCGCCGCTGGAGCCATAGCTAAGGAGGATTCGACATGGCAAAGACACCTGAGAAGGCCAAAAAGGCCCAAACGCCCAAGAGCACGCAGAGCAAGAAGCGCAGCTTCTCGGCCTATGCCGCGATCCTCGCCGCGCTGGTGCTGGCGGTCGCGATCGTGCTCGACCTGATGGCGAGCCGTTTGAACGTCGTGTGGGACATGACCCCCTCGCGGCTCTATGAGCTCTCCGATACCACCAAGAGCTACCTCCAGTCGCTCGACAAGAAGGTGGAGATCTACTTCCTGATCGACATGGACGTCCTCTCGACGGACACCTCCAGCATGGCGCTCTATCATGCCATGGAGGAGTATGCGTCCTTCGACAACGTCGAGCTGATCGACTTCGAGCCGGACGACGACCCGGAGACGACCAAGAAGCTCCAGAGCGAGGGCTACTCCCTCTCGCGCGGCGACATCGTCGTGTCCTGTGAGGGACGCACGAAGCATGTGCCAGGCCGCGTGATGTACGAGAACAAGTACGAGACCGACGAGGCCGGCAACACGACACAGTACGCCGCCTACTTCGCCGGCGAGAACTACATCACCGGCGCGATCGACGCCGTCGTCAGCGGCCGCGACACCGTGATCTACTTCCTGAACGGTCACGGCGAGAAGCTGCCGGAGAACGACTACACGCGTCTGGTCACCAACCTTGCGAACCGCAACTATTCGGTCGACACGCTGACCCTCGCGACGGCGGACGCCGTCCCGGACGATGCGGCCATCGTGATCGCGGCTGCCCCGCAGTCCGACCTCTCCAATGACGAGACCCGCAAGATCAACGAATACCTCGACCGCGGCGGCAACGTTTGCTTCTGGATGTCCCCGAACGAGGCGGCCGTCCGCTACACGAACATCGAGAGCATCCTCAGCGACCTCTCGATCGGCATGGACTACGACCGCGTGGCCGAGACGGACTCGAGCCTCCACATCAGCGGCGACCCCTACACCTTCAAGTGCAGCGTCGTGGCCAATGAGGATGACGAGATCGGCCTGACCAAGGAGCTCGTCGAGTACACGGACGCCGGCATCATCCCCTTCATGAGCAACACCCGCAGCTTCTATCAGCTCGTCGGCAGCACGTCCGACAGCTCTGTGACCGTCGGCTCGATGCTCCAGACCGTCGGCACGGTCGACGCCCTCGGCGGCGACACCTCGACGGCTGTCGGCGAGATCTGCGGCGGCACGGACGCCGAGGCGAAGGACATCCAGGGGCAGGTGCTCGACCTGGCGATGTATGCCACGAGCCCCCAGCGCAGCGGCGCGAAGCTCATGGTCATGGGCAACGCGGAATTCATCGACGATGAGAACGTCGCCCAGGACTACATGATCATCCCCGTCAACATGATGCTCGCGACGATCTCCTGGATGTACGACAGTGACCTCGACCTCGACATGGGCATCGCCGACAAGGAGCGCACCTATGACGCGCTGCTCCTCAACTCCGAGCAGGCCGCCAACCGCACGAACATCATCTTCGTCGCCGTGCCGCTCTGCGTGGCACTGGTCGGCGTGGTGGTATGGCTCAAGAGGAGGTACTCGTGAGCGCCCGCAAGATGCGCACCGTCATCATCGTCATGGTCATCCTGCTCGTGGCAGCGGTCGCCGGATATATCGGCGTCGACCGCTACAAGAAGGCGCAGGAGGACGCTGAGGCACAGGCCCAGGCCGAGCTTACGCTGTTCAGCTTTTCGGACGATGCGGTGACGGATGTGGATATTAAGAATGAGGACGGCCATTTCCACATCACCAAGGGCGCGGACGGATGGGAGATCACCGATACGGACTATCCCAACGAGATCCGCCTCAACCCGTACTACATCAATTCCGTGACGGCCGCGATGTGCGTGCTGACCGCGGACAAGAAGATCGAGGCCGCGGACGACCGCATGGCCGACTACGGCTTCGACGATCCCGCCGTCGTGACCTGCACGGTCGACGGTGTGGACAAGACCATCGAGATCGGCAATTTCTCGGCGACCGGCGAGAGCTGCTACATCCGCCGCCCGGACAGCAGCGACGTCTTCGCGATCACCTATGACAAGGGCATGCTGTTCAGCGGCGGCGTCTTCTACCTCATGGCGCACGACATGATCCGCTTCACCGATGTGGAGATGGACGGCTTCACCCTTGAGCGCGACGGCAAGACGGTCTACGACCTCGACCGCTCCACCGGCATGTGGACGCTCGAAGCACCGAAGCTGGGCGCATCGGTCGATTCCGCGCAGGTATCGAGCATGCTGACCATGGTCACGCGCATCGAGTACCAGTATTTCTACGGCTATGACGATGACCCCGAGGCGCTCAAGGCGTCCGGCTTCACCAAGGCGGCCTACCGCGTGACGGCCTCCAGCAACGGCGAGACGGTCGAACTCGAGTTCGGACCGATCCCGGAGGGGAAGGGGCTCGTGCCGGTGCATGACCTGACCAGCGGTCTGGTCTGCGCCATCGACAGCAGCTCTGCCGGATTCCTGAACAGCACGCTCAACGAGCTGCTGACGACCAAGATGCTCCCGATCGGCTTCTCCGATGCCGCATCCATGGAGGCCACGATCGACGACACGTCCTTCACCATGACCATGGATCCCGAGGCAGGGGAGTACCGCTTCAACGATACGCCCATCGACACGGACGACACCGCGCTCTTCCGCCAGTTCCGCGAGCTGTTCGAGACGGTGCCGAACATGACCTACGAGGAGGTCGTCCTCGACCCTGCGCTCCCCGAGACTCCCGAGGCGACCTGCCGCTTCCACATCACCACCCTTGAAGGGACCGAGTACCTGCTCGAGCTGGTGCCGACCGACGAGGAGAACCTCTATTGGGCCTATGTGGACGGCACCTATGAGGGCTTCACCGTCCGCCGCCGCGCCCTGACCGGCTCGACCGGCGTCCTGCCCTTCTATGAGAAGATGGTGGACATGCTGTCTTGAACGAACACGCCGCTCTGCACGACGCAGGGCGGCGTCGTCTTTCGGCAAAAGTGTTTTTGACGCATTTTCGTGCCCGCGGGGACGGCCCCCACCAAGAAAAAGTCCTTCCCGCGTGTGGAACGAATAATTCTGTAAAGCGGTACCGTGCTTGAAAGCGATAAAATATATTAAATAAATAGGAAAAGTAGGGTTGACATTTTGGAGCGGATATGGTATAATAGTATCGAAACGAAAGACCGGCGGTACCACCGCCGCGACCACGAGGCCCCCCGCGCGGGGACGTACCAGAAAGCAGGCACATTATGACCCTTCAGCAGCTCAACTACGCCATCGTCATCTCCGAGTGCGGCTCCATGAATAAGGCGGCCGAGCGGCTCTACATCACCCAGCCCTCGCTGACCAGCGCCATCAAGGAGCTCGAGCGCGAGATCGGCATCGTCATCTTCAACCGCTCCGGCAAGGGCGTGACCCTGACGGCGGATGGCGCGGAGTTCCTGACCTACGCCCGCCAGGTCTACCAGCAGTACGAGGTGCTGCGGGAGAAGTACTCCGGCGGCGTCAAGCACAAGTTCGGCGTGTCGGCGCAGCACTATTCCTTCGCGGTGCAGGCGTTCGTGGCGATGGTCAAGCAGTTCGGCACCTGCGATTACGAGTTCGCCATGCGTGAGACCAAGACCGCCGAGGTGATCGCGGACGTCAGCGAGCTGCGCAGCGAGATCGGCGTGCTCTACCTCAGCGACTTCAACCGCCAGATGATGCAGCGGCTCTTCCAGGCGAACCATCTCGAGTTCCACCGTCTGATCGAATGCCCCGTCTATGTGTACCTGTGGAAGGGCGACCCGCTCGCGAGCAAGGAGCGCGTCACGTTCGAGGAGCTCTCGGAGCGGCCGTGCCTGACCTTCGAGCAGGGCGACCGCAGCTCGTTCTATTTCGCCGAGGAGATCTTTTCCACGGGGGACTATGCGCGCGTCATCAAGGCCTGCGACCGCTCGACCATGCTCAATCTGATGAAGGGACTCGGCGGCTACACGTTCTGCTCCGGCATCATCTGCGACGAGCTCAACGGCTCGGACTATGCCGCCATCCCCCTCGCGGATGATGACAGTCTCATGGAGATCGGCTATATCACGCGCAAGAACGTCATCCTCAGCCGCATGGGCAAGGTCTACATCGAGGAGCTCGAGCGTTATCTCTCCCAGTCGGTGCGATGATGTCACCATACCTGGACCATATGACGAACGAAGGCTGATGCGCATGCGTCAGCCTTTTTTGTCGGGCCGCACTGTCCCGGATCAGGGACAGCGGGATGCCAATGGCTGGGAGTCTTGAAAAAACGGTTGCTTTCCCTTTAAAAATGTAGTATAATGAAAAAGATAGAGACATGCTGTCCTTTTAAGGGAACAGACCGCACACAGGAGGTGAGCCGATGGCAGAGACACTGACGATCGAGGGGACGGTCGAGACCATCATCTTCAATAATCCCGACAGCGGCTATGCCGTGGTCGACCTGAACAGCGACGGGGAGATGCTCACTGCACGCGGGGAGCTGGGCGATGTCGATGAGGGCGAGGTGCTCGTCCTCAAGGGCGCGTTCGTCGACCACCCGCGCTACGGCACCCAGTTCGAGGCCGAGAGCTGCGAGCACAAGCTGCCCGACACTGTCGACGGTATCCGCCGCTACCTCTCCTCCGGCGTCATCAAGGGCATCGGCAAGGCGCTCGCCAACAAGATCGTCGATGCCTTCGGCGCCCGCACGCTCTACATCATGGAGCACGAGCCCGACCGCCTCATGGAGGTGCGCGGTATGTCCCAGGCCAAGTGCGACGAGGTCGCGGCCGAGGCCAAGCAGATCTTCGTGCTGCGGAGCATCATCAGCTATTTCACCGACCGCGGCATCAAGTCGCGCTACGCCATGCGGGCTTTCCGTTCGTGGGGCGCGTCCTGCACCGAGAAGGCCGAGTCCGACCCGTATCTCCTGTGCTGCGATGCCGTGGGACTGAGCTTCCGCGAGGCCGAGAACTTCGCCCACGATCTCCACGTCCCCAAGGACGATGCGAGCCGGATCGGGGCGGGCATCGTCCACATCCTGCGGTATAATGCGGGCGTCGGGCATACCTGTGCCCCTCTCGACCGCCTCTGCAAGACGGCCAAGGACTTCCTCGAGATCAGCGAGACACGGTTCTATGAGGTCTACAATGCCATGCTCGCGGACGAGGCGCTGGTCGAGTATGTCAAGAAGGAGCGCGAGTTCGTCTATCTGCCGGAATACTACGACGCCGAGCGCTCCATCACCGAGCGCATCGCCGTCATGCGGCAGTTCGGCATCCGCGATTCCAAGGACTACAGCCACATGATCGACGAGATCGAGCAGAGCTCCGGCATGGAGTACGCGGAGCTCCAGCGCGAGGCCATCCGTGCGGCGCTCTCGCGCGGCCTGCTCATCCTCACCGGCGGCCCCGGCACTGGTAAGACCACCACGCTCAACGCCATCATCTCGTGCTTCGAGAAGCTCGGCCAGCATGTGCTGATCGCCGCCCCCACGGGACGCGCCGCGAAGCGTGTCTCCGACCTGACGGGCTACGAGGCCAAGACCATCCACCGTCTGCTCGAGGTGCAGTTCGACGGGGACGCGCAGCAGACCTTCACCCATGACGAGAACTCCCCGCTCAACTGCGATGTCCTCATCGTGGACGAGATGTCCATGGTGGACGTGCTGCTGTTCTCGCACCTGCTGCGGGCGCTGCGGCTCGGTTGCAAGCTCATCCTCGTCGGCGACAGCGACCAGCTCCCGTCCGTCGGTGCGGGCAACCTGCTCCGGCATCTGATCGCGAGCCGGTGCATGCCCGTGGTCACGCTCAAGGAGATCTTCCGGCAGGCGCAGCAGAGCTGCATCATCACCAATGCCCACCGCATCGTCCACGGAGAGATGCCCGATCTGCTCCGGAAGGACAATGACTTCTTCTTTTTCCACCGCACGGAGTTCGAGCCGGCCGCGGATCTCCTCGTGGACCTCGTCGTCCACCGGCTCCCGGCCGCACCGGCGTACAAGCTCTCACCGACGAAGGACATCCAGGTGATCTGTCCCTCGCGGCGCGGTCCGCTCGGCACGGTCGAGCTGAATAAGGCGCTCCAGGCGCGTCTGAATCCGCCGACCGCCGGGAAGGCACAGGTCAAGTCCCCGCTCTACGTCTTCCGCGAGCAGGACAAGGTCATGCAGACCAAGAACAACTACGACATCCCCTGGACGAAGGACGGCGAGAGCGGCAAAGGCATCTTCAACGGTGACATCGGCCACATCCTGGCCATCGACCGGCGCAGCGGCGAGGCCGTCATCGACTTTGAGGGACGCATCGCCCGCTTCCCGCTCACCATGATCGACCAGCTCGAGCTGGCCTACGCCATCACCGTCCACAAGAGCCAGGGCAGCGAGTTCGAGGCGGTCATCATCCCGCTGCTCGGGCGGTTCGAGAAGCTGACCTATCGCAATCTGCTCTACACGGCCGTGACGCGCGCCAAGCGCCTGCTCATCCTCATCGGCACGCCCCAGAAGGTCGCGCAGATGGTCGAGAACGACCGGCGCACCAACCGCTATTCCTGCCTGCGCCACATGCTCGAGGAGAGCGTGCGCGCGGAAACGCCGCCGGAGGAGACAGATGCTTGACCGCCGTCAAGCTGTCCGGCAGCTCCTGAACGTCCTCTGGCCGAACCGCTGTCCCGGATGCGACTGCTTCCTCACCGCGAACGAGATGGTCTGTCCGGCGTGCGCGGAGGACATGCTCCTCGACCACGATGCCTGCTGCCATGTCTGCGGCAAGGTCGCGTGTCGGTGCAAGGAGGCGCGATTCGCCTATGACCGCGCGGTCGTCAGCTTTGCCTACGCGGGCGCGACCATCCCCGCTGTCTACCGGCTCAAGGACTCACAGAACAATCCTGGCCGAACGCGTCAAGATCTCGCCGCTCTACGGGGTGCCGGACTGCGTCATGTCCGTGCCGATGCACCCCTCCCGCCGCCGCAAGCGCGGCTATGACCAGGCCGCGCTCATCGCGAAGGACATGGCGGAGCGCCTGGACCTGCCCTACCGGGACGATGTCCTCTATCGGGACAGGCCCGGTGCCGTCCAGCATCTGCTCAAAAATGCCGCTGAGAGGGCGGCGAACGTCCTGTCCTTCGGCATACGGGACGTCCCGCTCGACGGGCTGCGCGTCCTGCTGGTGGACGACGTGCTCACGACCGGCAGTACCCTGAATCGCTGCGCCTCGCTCCTGAAGCAGAACGGCGCTGTCTGGGTCGTGGCTGCGGCCGCTGCGACGACCGTCCCCCATGCCCTGCAAAAAAACGCGGCCAAGACCCCCAAGGAGGATCCCTCATGAACACACCGGATATCGGTATCGATCTCGGCACGACCAACATCGTCATGACCTACGGCAAGAAGGGCGTGGTGCTCTCCGAGCCGTCCGTGATCGCGTATAACAAAAGCACCCAGCGCATCCTCGCCGTCGGGCAGGAGGCGTACAAGATGATGGGCAAGACGCCCGCCTACATCGAGGTCGTCCATCCCCTCGCGGACGGCGTCATCTCCGACGACCTGCTCACACAGTGCATGATTCGCGAGTTCCTGCAAAAGGTCTCCGGCTCCGACCTCGTCAAGCCGAGGATCATCATCTGCGTCCCCGCCTTCATCACGGATCTCGAGAAGCGTGCCGTGGGCGACTGCGTCATGGCCGCGGGATGCCGCAAGGCGTATCTCATCGACGAGCCCATCGCCGCCATGCTCGGCGCCGGCATCAACATCGGCAAGGCCAAGGGCCACATGGTCGTGGACATCGGCGGCGGCACGACGGACGTCGCGATCGTCTCCATGAACGGCATCGTCACCTCCCACTCCATCAAGAGCGCCGGGACCCAGATCGACGCCGCCATCCAGAAATACATCATGGACCGCTACAAGCTCCTGATCGGTCCGCAGACGGCCGAGCAGGTCAAGAAGACCCTCACCAACCTCTACGACCCCCGCGACGACATCACCATGACCGTCAAGGGACGCAGCGTCCTGCGCGGCCTGCCGGACGCGGTCGAGCTCAATGAGATGGAGCTGTTCGACGCCATGGAGGACGAGATCTTCGCCATCATGGAGGGCATCAAGAAGGTGCTCGAGGAGACGCCCCCCGAGCTCGTCGGCGACATCTATGAGAACGGCATCCTGCTCACGGGCGGCGGCGCGCTGCTCGGCGGACTGCGCGAGCTGATCCACCGCACGCTCAACGTCAACTGCGTCCTCGCCAAGGACGCCGTCCACTGTGTCGCCAAGGGCACGGGCATCGCCTTCCAGAAGATCAACGACATGCTCGACGGCTTCGAGGGCGTGACCATCTACAAGTACCACTGATGGAGCACCCCGAACGACTGCTGGCGGCGGTCTTTCTGGGCGGCGCCGTGCTGTGCGGGGCGCATCTGTACGTCTCGCAGCCGCGCGAGCGGCTCATGCCCTACACGCACCGTGCTGTGCTGGCCGATGCCGTCGAGACGGAGGCACCGACCGAGGCCGCGACGTCTGCCAAGAAGACTGCCTCGCGCGTCACCGCGACGACCGTCCCCACAGACCCGACCGTCCCGGAGACGACCGTCCCCACGGCCGACCCCTTCCCCCTCGACCTCAACACCGCCACAGCCGAGGAGCTGATGCTGCTCCCGAGCATCGGAGCCGTCCGCGCACAGGCCATCGTGGACTGGCGTGAGGCGCACGGCGGCTTCTCCAGCATCGGCCAGCTCGTCGAGGTGCCCGGGATCGGGGAGGCGTATCTCGCGGCGGTCGAGCCGTATGTCTGCCTGCCGCATCCCGCGCCGCCGCCCGCCGCGGCAGACGTCCCACAGGACGTGCCGCAGGATGTGCCGGAGGACCTGGCGGCGTCCCTCATCGAGCCGCCGGCCGAGGAGGAGGCACCGACCGTTCCGCCCGTCATCGACCTGAACACGGCGACGATGGACGACCTGCTCCTGCTCCCCGGATGTGACGCCGAGTCGGCAGACGCGATCCTCCGTCTGCGCGACACGATCCACGGCTTCACCAGCATCTACGAGATCCTCTACGCCGAGCATGTGACCAGCGGCCTGTTCGAGACCTGGCGTCCCTGGCTCGCGGTCGATGCCGAAGGGAACATCGAGCTCCCGACTGATTCTCCCGACACGCTGCCGGTGGAGGAAGATACTGTACCCGAAACGGAAGAAGGCTGATGCACGGGCATCGGCCTTCTTTTGTCGAGCAGATCTCCTTTCGTCCGCGTCACGGGCCTTCCTGTCCCGCATCGGGGACATCCAGCAGCGCCGCGGCGGCCGTCCGGGGGAGGGCGGTGAAGATCTCGTAGTCCCGCGCCATGTCCTCGCAGAGCGCACGCAGCGACGCGTCCCCGTCCGGGTAGACGAGCAGCACTGTGCGCAGGAGCGCGGTGTCCGTCCACGAGGCCTGCGCCGCGATCCTGTGGAGCTGTGCGCGCACCGCAGGCGTCGCCGCCGGCACGGGCAGCACCGCGAAGGGCACGAGCAGCGGCGGCGCATCGTCCTCCGGCGGCACGGCCAGCAGCGCATAGGCCACCGCCCCGCCCACTGCCAGCAGCAGGATGCCTCCGATCATCGCCAGATGTATCATAGCACGACCTCCGATCTGATACGAACTATCTTTATGCAGAGCTACGATAATATCCTATGCAGGAAAGAAAAAACTGTGAATTTTAAAAATTTTTCGGGATAGGTATGGAGATCTTGTTTGGGATATGGTATAATAGGTACTGTATACCATGCCGCCCTGCGGCATCCCGCACCATCCGAACGGAGGTCATCATGCAGCTCACCGACTGCCACACGCACACCAGTATCTCCCCGGACAGTGACGCATCCATCGCCGCGATGCTCGAGGCCGCCCAGGCCCAGGGGCTCGCCGCCTACGCCGTCACCGACCACATCGAGCTCTGCCGCTACTACCCGCAGGGCTACTACGGCACCGCGCCGCGCAACGAGGAGGACTTCTTCGATCACGCCGCCCGCTGGGAGCAGGCCATGGAGCAAAACCGGCGTGCGCGCGCGCTGGTCGGCGGCAGCATGACCTTCATCAGCGGCATCGAGCTGGGCGAGCCGGACGCAGACTTCGGTCTGGCCGAGAGCCTCTACCGCGATGTCCGTCTGGACTTCACCATTGCCTCGCTGCATGAGCTGCGCGGCAAGCTGGATTTCTATTTTTTGGACTATGCCCATGAGGACGTGGACGCCCTCCTCGAGCGCTATTTCACCGACCTGCTGGCCATCGCGCGGTGGGGCTATTACGACGTCTTGGGACACGTCACCTATCCGCTGCGCTACATCGTCGGCGACGCGGGCATCGCGGTGGACATGGCGCGCTGGACGGACTGCCTCGCCGAGGTGTTCAAGGCGGTCATCGCCGCCGGGCGCGGCATCGAGCTGAACACCTCCGGCTATCGCCAGACCTATGGCCGTCCCTTCCCGGACGAGCCGCTCCTGCGGCTCTATCGCGACCTTGGCGGCACGATCCTGACCCTCGGCTCGGACGCGCATCGTCCCGAGGACGTGGGCGGCGGCATCGCGCAGGGCGCGGCGCTCGCCAAGGCCTGCGGCTTCGACCGCATCGCCGTCTTCCTGCGCCACGAGCCGCACTACATCACGCTCTGACCCGGGGACGCCCCGGTCGTATCTATGTGTACCCCATGCATATCGCATCAAATATAAAAGGAGGAACTGAAAATGACTGATCTGCTCGCTTTACTGAAGGAGAACGCCAGACTGACCAACGCCCAGCTCGCCGGCATGCTCGGCAAGACCGAGGACGAGGTCGCCAAGGAGATCGCTGCCCTGGAGAAGCAGGGCGTCATCCGCGGCTATACCGCCATCATCAACGATGAGCTCGCCGACCCGAACGAGGTCGAGGCACTGATCGAGCTGCGCGTCACCCCCAAGCGTGACTGCGGCTTTGACGACATCGCCAAGACCATCATGCTCTATGACGAGGTCGAGAGCGTGTCGCTGATGTCCGGCAAGTACGACCTGGCACTGACCGTCAAGGGGCGGAGCCTGCGCGAGGTAGCGATGTTCGTCTCCCAGCGCCTGTCCGCCATGGAGGGCGTGCTCGCGACCGCGACCAGCTTCGTGCTCAAGCGCTACAAGGATAAGAACATCCTCATCGCCGATGAGGAGAAGGACGAAAGGAGCATGGTCTGGTGATGGATCAGGAGAAAAAACTCGATTATGATAAGCTGCTGGCCAAGCGCGTGCGCGACCTGAAGCCCTCCGGCATCCGCCGGTTCTTCGACCTGGCCGCCACGATGGACGACGTGATCAGCCTCGGCGTGGGCGAGCCGGATTTCTCGACCCCGTGGGCGATCCGCAAGGAGGCCATCGACGTGCTCGAGAAGAAGAAGATCGTCTACACGGCCAATGCCGGTATGGTGCAGCTCCGCGAGTCCATCGCGAAGTACCTCGAGCGCAGCATCTCCACGAAGTACGACCCGGAGCACGAGATCGTGGTCACGGTCGGCGGCTCGGAGGCGATCGACATCGCGATCCGTGCGGTGGTCGATCCCGGTGACGAGGTCCTGGTCGTGGAGCCGGCGTTCGTCTGTTATGCACCCATCGTGGAGATGGCGTGCGGCGTCGCCGTGCCGATCGCGACCCAGGCGAAGAACAAGTTCAAGCTGACGGCCGAGGAGCTGCGTGCGAAGATCACCGACAAGACCAAGCTCCTCGTGCTGCCCTACCCGAACAACCCCACCGGCGCCATCATGACCCGCGAGGACCTCGAGGCCATCGCGGAGGTGCTGCGCGGGACGGACATCCTCGTCCTCTCCGACGAGATCTACTGCGAGATGACCTACGGCGGCCGCCGTCACTGCTCCATCGCCCAGATCGAGGGGATGCGCGAGCGGACGATCCTCGTCAACGGCTTCTCGAAGTCCTATGCCATGACGGGCTGGCGCCTGGGCTATGTCTGCGCGCCCGCGCCCCTCATCACCCAGATCGTCAAGATCCACCAGTACATCATCATGAGCTCGCCGACCGTGAGCCAGTATGCCGCCATCGTCGCGCTCGAGGAGTGCGAGGAGGAGGTCGCCCGCATGATCCGCGAGTACGACCTGCGCCGCCGCTACCTCGTGGAGGCGTTCAACCGCATCGGCATGACCTGCTTCGAGCCGGAGGGCGCGTTCTATGTGTTCCCGTCGATCCAGTGTACGGGGATGACGAGCGAGGAATTCTGCGAGCGTCTGCTCGAGGAGGAGCGCGTGGCCGTGGTGCCGGGCGATGCCTTCGGTGCGAGCGGCGAGGGCTTTGTGCGCGTGTCGTATGCATACTCCCTCAAGCATCTGATGACCGCCGTGGAGCGCATCACACACTTCCTCGAGCGCCACAAGGGGGCCCAGGCATGACCACCCTCACGCTGCGATGCCCTGCGAAGATCAATCTGACGCTCGACGTCACCGGCCGCCGCGAGGACGGCTACCACACGCTCGCGAGCATATTCCAGAGCGTGGACGTATATGATACATTGACCCTCACCGTCACCGAGGGCACGGGCATCGCGCTCCGCTGCGAGACGCCCGGCGTCCCCTGTGACGAGACGAACCTCGCCTGGCGCGCGGCCAAGGCGTTCCTGGATACCACCGGCCTTGCACGCCATGTGGACATCGTCCTCGAGAAGGGCATCCCCTCCGGCGCCGGTATGGGCGGCGGCTCGGCGGATGCCGCGGGCGTGCTCTGGGGGCTCGACCGGCTCCTGGAGACGCATCTCTCGGACGAGCAGCTCCGCGCTGTCGGCGTGACGCTCGGCGCGGACGTCCCGTTCCTCCTGACAGGCGGGACGGCGCTCGCGGAGGGCATCGGGGAGATCCTGAAGCCTCTGCGTCCGCTGCCGACGACGCTGCCGCTCGTGATCGTCAAGGGCGAGGCGGGCATCTCGACCCCCGCCGCCTACCGCGCGATCGACGCGCTGACCGACCCGCCCCACCCGGATGTCGCCGGGAACGTGTGGGCGGTGGAGACCCGGCAGACCGACCTGCTGATCGAGACCTGCGGGAATCTCTTCGAGGACGCAGTCGACTGTGCGGACGTCGACCGTGCCAAGCAGCGTCTGCTGGAGGTCGGGGCGGCGTGTGCTGTCATGACGGGCAGCGGTGCGGCCGTCTTCGGCATCTTCCCCGAGGGGACGGACGATGCGGCGCTCGAGTCTGCCGCGGAGACTCTCAAGAAGGAGTTCGCCTTCGCACAGGCCGCCCATCCCGCCCCGGAGCGCTTCACGGTCATCCGTGAGGCGTGAGAGACGTTTTTGATATGACCGAAAGGAGGACATCCATGCATTTGGATCGGCTCACTGCCGGTGTGCTCGGTGTCTTGATGACTGCCACAGCCATCGCACCGCTGCCGGCCGGAGCAGGCACGACCCTGCATATGCCGCACATCGAAAGTCTCGAGGACTTGGAGGCCATGGTGCGTGCAGGACAGCTCGCTGCCGCAGACGCTGCGGAGACGACCGCGCCCGTGACCGAGACGACCGTCTCCACGACGACTGCAACGACATCTGCGACGTCCACGACCGCTGAGACCACGACGTCCGCGACGGAGGGAACGACCGAGGCGACCGAGGAAACGACGTCCGCGGCCGAGGAGACGACCGAGGAGACCGAGACGACTTCCGCCTATCCCGCCCGCTACGACATGCGGGAGGTCGGCGTGCTCCCGGCAGTCCGCGACCAGGGGAGCTATGGCATGTGCTGGAGCTTTTCGGCGATGGCCTCGCTGGAGAGCGCCATGACTGCGCGCGATCCTGCGGTCGACCTGAGCGAGTGGGCGCTGGCGTATCATTGCTATTCGCCGCGCTTTGGCTTCCCGCTCCCGGAGGGCGCGTCCCAAACGGATGCGCTGCGTCACGGCGGTAATTTCTACATCGCCGCGCCGCTGCTCACGAGCTGGATCGGACCGGCGTCCGAGGCGGCCTATCCCTTCGGGGACTATTCCGTGCTCGACCCGAATGCCGAGGCCGATGCCGTCCGCGAGCAGGCGGCCGTCCATGTGACGGACGCGGAGCTGCTCCGCTACCGCATCGGCGGCACGGACGTGGCATCCTCGACGGACGAGATCAAGAAGGCCGTGACGGAGGGACATGCCGTATCCGTGAGCTTCCTGCGGAATCTGGCTTGCTTCGACAGCAAGAACGATTCCTTTTACAATGACGGCACCAGCGAGGCAGGCACCAACCACGCCGTCGCCATCGTGGGATGGGACGACAGCTTCCCGGCCTCGTCCTTCCTGACCGACCCCGGCACGGACGGCGCATGGCTCTGCCGCAACAGCTATGGCACGGGCCGCGATGACTTCGGCTATTTCTGGATGAGCTATGCCGACAAGACCATCTACGAGATCTACTACCTCGACTCCGAGCCGGTCGGCGACCATTCGCGCCAGTATCGCTATGATGACTACGGCTATTGGACGTCCGTCTCTGTGGAGGAGGCGGAGGGCTATGCCTACATGGCGAACGTGTTCGTGGCCGAGGAGGACTGCTGGCTGACCTCCGCGATGTTCTGCACCGCCCTGCCCGGAGAGCGCTACACGATCCGCGTCTACACCGACCTCGACCACGATGTCAACGGGCCTGTGAGCGGCACGGCCTCCGTCGCGACCTATGGCCGCATGGAGAACGCCGGCTACCACACGGTCGACCTTGTCGCACCGGTGCATCTGACGATGGGGCAGACCTTCTCCATCGTGGTGCAGCTCGCCGGTACGAACGGACAGCACATCCCCTGTGAGGCCTCGAGCCGCTACATGACCGAGAACGCCGACGGCACCGTCACCGTGCAGGAGAGCGCCCTCACCGCCGAGATGATCGAGGCCACCCTCGAGGAGGGACAGAGCTGGTTCAGCACCGACGGCAAGCGCTGGCACGACATCTACCGTGAGCCCGCCGTCGACGAGACCTACACCATCGCGGACGGCGTGACCGTCCATGCCTATGCACGGCTCGGCAATGTCTGCGTGCGCGGCCTGACGAAGTCGGTCGGGCTCGTGACGTTCTCCGAGGCGCCCGGTGCCGTGCCGGCGGGGACGCAGATCACGCTCGCGACCCCCGGGAACACGCCGATCCAGTACCAGATCGACGGCGGCACACCGCAGAGCTATTCCGCCCCGATCACCGTTACCAAGGACATGACCGTCGCGGCCTGGACGTTCGTCAACGGCATCCAGACGCCCCTCGTGCGCCGCAGCTACCGGGTCCGCCGCGCGGCGCTGACCTGTCTGCTCGACACGGACACGGGCGAATACATCTCGTTCACCAAGACCGGCAGCCGCTGCACGGCCGTCCTCGACGATCCCGCCGAGACGCTGCACCTGCTGCCGATCGTGCAGGGGACGGTCACGGTCGGCGACACCGTTTGGCGCTCCGGCGAGACGATGACGCTCTCCACGGAGGGCGTCCGCGCGATCACGCTCGATGTGGCCGGCGAGGAGACAGAGGGACGCACCTACGTCCTCTACCTCGGCGAGCTGCCGGGCGATGTCGACCTCGACGGCAATGTGGATGCGCGTGATGCGTCCGAGATCCTGGTCTATTCCACGGAGCTGGCCGTCGGCCACATCACGGAGGCGAACGCCCCGGACGCCGCATGGATGTCCCGCGCGGACTTCGACGGCGACGGGAGGATCGACGCCCGCGATGCCTCCGAGATCCTGATCTATTCTGTAGAATCGGCCGTTGGCCGTTGAAATGAGGAGGAGCTATGCTGTTTGAACTATTGAAGAACGCGCCGATCGACCCGTATCTGTGTGCGGGCGCGGCGTCCTTCCTGCTGACGTTTTTGGGGATGGTGCTCTTCCGCGACCGTCTCCCGAAGGATCACGGCCGTGAGTTCGCCGTGAACGGGGCGCTGTCGAAGGGCAAGGCACGCGGCGCCGGTCTGATCCTGATCATCGCGCTGATCGTGTCGTCGATCCTGTTCATCCCGCTGAGCGCGGAGTATGTGATCTACCTCGCGGCGCTGTTCCTGGAGATGCTCAGCGGCTATCTGGACGATGCGTCCGAGAAGCCGTGGAGCGAGGTGAAGAAGGGCCTGATCGACCTGGCGGTGGCCATCGCCGTGTCCGTCACGGTCTATCTGTACCACGGCAGTACGGTGGAGATGCCGCTGTTCGGCCTGACGTTCACGATCCCGGCGGTGCTCTACATCGTGCTGGGCGTCGTGCTGATCTGGATGAGCATCAATGTCACGAACTGCACCGACGGTGTGGACGGTCTCTGCACGAGCCTCTCGATCGTGACGCTGGGCGCCGCACTGGTGCTGCTGCATCTGGTGAAGGAGACGGCGGACCCCATGTCCCTGCTTGTATGGATGACGGTGTTCATGCTGCTGGCGTATCTTTGGAAGAACTGCTCGCCGAGCTCGATGCTCATGGGCGATGCCGGCTCGCGGCCGCTGGGCGTGCTGCTGGCGATGGCGTTCATGATCTCCGGCAAGCCCTTCCTGTTCGTGCCGTGTGCGCTGGTGCTGATCCTGGACGGCGGTCTGGGACTGTTCAAGCTGACGGTGCTGCGTGTGACGAAGACCAAGGATTTCATGAAGAGCATCCGCACCCCGCTCCACGACCATGCCCGCAAGAACAAGAGCTGGAGCGATGCACAGGTCGTGATGCGCTTCACGCTGCTCCAGCTCGCGCTGTGCGCACTGGTGATCGCGCAGGCGGCCGGGAAGGTGCTCTGATACCGGCGGCAGCCTGATGCTATGATGACGCAGCGCCGCATCCCCCAAAAGGAGGATGCGGCGCTCGTGTTTTTATGTACCCACAGGTCCTGCGTCCCTCACTCGACGAACGCCACCTCGCCGGTGGCCTCGGCGGCGTCGACCGTGCTCTGGAGACGGGCGAAGAGCTCGGAATACCGAAACGGCCTTGGCGCATAGCGGACGGCCGCCGCCCGGACGCTCACGGGGATGTCCGCATCACCAAAGCGGATGGTCTGGCCGTTCTGGGAGAGGATGCGTGCCGCGAGGGCACGGACGTCCTCCTGCTCCTCCATGCAGGTGATGAGGGCGAATTCGTCCCCGCCGATGCGGAAGGCGGCCATCTCCTCACCGGCAGCCGCGTCGATCCGGCGGAACGCCTCGAGGATGACGGCGTCCCCGGCCAGACTGCCGTGATCCGCATTGATTGGCATGAGCCCCACCACATCGAAGCACAGCACATAGCATCCCGCCTGTGCGCGCAGGAACTCATAAAGTGCCGACAGATCTACCTTACGTCCCATATAGATACCTCCCTGATCGACCTGTTCCTTGGAGAAAGCCGGGAACAAGTCTGCATTTTTCCAGCGCTTCCGAAAGTCGGAGGGGGCGACGCCCCACGCCCGCCGGAAAGCGCGCGTGAACACCTCGGGCGAGTTGTACTGATACCGGAACGCGATCTCCGTGACGGTCATCTCGCCGCGCAGCAGCGCCTTGGCGCACCCCGCGAGCCGCCGCTGGGAGATATAGTGCTTGATGCTCGTGTGCGTGCAGCAGCGCCACATCTTTTGCAGCGAGGAGAGCGAGCAGCAGCAGGCACGCGCGATGTCCTGCTGGGTGATCTCGCGGCAGAGGTTCGCCTCGATATAGTCGAGCGCGTCGGCGAATATCGCAAAGTCCTTCATCGTACCACCTCCCGTGGGGGCCTGCAAGGGGATCCGGATCTCCTTCTGACTCTATGATAGCATATTTTTGCAGATCTGTCTTGATGTTTTGCGTATTTCTTTTTTACGGACGACTCATCCCGCCATGTCCCTTGCCGTGACCGCCTCGGCGATGGCACGGAAGACCGGCGCGGCACAGTCGTTGCCATAGCCCCCGTCCTCACAGAGCACCGTGACGGCATATTTGGGCGACTCGATGGGGAAAAATCCCGTGATCCACCCGTGACACAGCTCGGCGTCCTCCTTGTCATAGCGGCCGGTCTGTGCCGTGGACGTCTTCCCGGCCGCGAAGCAGTTGGACGGGACGGCGTTGGAATTGGGATTCTCGTTGACGGCCGCGATCATCAGTCCCTGGAGGAAATAGGCCTCGTTTCGGTTCAGCGCCTTGGCGTAGACGGGGGCTTTCTCGTTCTCGATGTGGACGCCGTCATCGGTCTGCCCGCGGATGAGACGGGCGAGGGGCATGTCCCCGTCATTGGCGATGCCGCAGGTCATCTGCGTGACCTGGAGGGGCGTGGCCGTCAGGAGTCCCTGGCCGAAGCAGAAATTGGCCATCTCCGCGGGGAGGGCGAGGTCCTGCATGGTCGGGAGCGTGCCGGGGGAGGACACGAGCGAGCTCGTCAGCGCGATCTGCGTCCCGAAGCCGAGGTCCTGCGCGGTCTCGCGCATCAGGGCGGCATCGAGCAGCGTGCTCAGGTCGACGAAATAGGTGTTGCACGACCACACGATCGCATGCTCCATGTCGAGCGGCCCGTGCCCGCGCCAGTCGTGACAGCGGAACACCTGCCCGCTCACGGACGTCTTGCCCGTGCAGACGTTCTGGAACCGCGTCAGATGCTGCCGATACGCCGCCGCGCACGTCACTAGCTTGAAGATCGAGCCGACGCTGTAGCTGTAGAGACAGCGGTCGATGAGGGGACTGTCGGGGTCGTCGAGGGCGGCAGCGAGGTCGTCCGGGTCGTAGGTGGGGAAGCTGGCCATCGCGAGGACGTCGCCGGTCTCCACGTCCATGACGACGATCGCGCCCTTCTCGACCGGCTGCGCCTCGCAGAGCGCCTGAATCTCCGCATCGAGCGTGGTCACGATGCCCGCACGGTACTGCGTCGCCGGTGCCACCACCGGCGCCACGCCCTCGAGCACGTTCCCGCGCGCATCGACCGTGTAGGTCACGCTGGCCGTGTCCGGCTCGCCGCGCAGGAGGCGGTCATAGTCTGCCTCAAGGCCCGTGACGCCCGCCCCGTCCCGGACATAGCCGATGACATGCGGCGCGAGCGTCCCGCCGTCGCTGCGGTCGGGGAGGGACAGCGTGAGGATGTCGGGATCGCTGAAAGCATCCGTGTCCACACGGACACAGAACGGCGCATGCGAACGGATCCCCTCGAGAAAGGGCGTCATCTCCTCGACATGGGGCAGCACCTCCGCGACAGCCGCCGCCGTGGGGACGACCGCGGCATAGTATGCCGTCGAGCGGTTGACGAGGGGGACGCCGTTGCGGTCATAGATCGTCCCGCCGGCGGTGCCCGCGGTCACGACGGTCTGGCTCTGGCGGATGGCGGCCTGTTCATAGCCGCCCTCGTGCATGTGCAGCCCGATCTGCACGACCAGGAGCGTAAAGCTCATCACGAGTAGCGCGCTGACGAGCGTGGCACGTCTGTACATAAAAAGATCACCTGCCTTTACCGAAGTATGGGCAGGTGAGGGGACGATCATGCACGGGCGGCGGCGAAGCTCACTGGCGGTCGCGGCCGGCCTCGGCAAAGGCCTGGAGCAGGACGGCAGCGGGGTCCTTGCCGTAGAGCTCGCACCAGGCATAGAGCTCGTCGAGGGTGAGGGTGCCGGGGGTGTTGAAACGGCGGCGCGCCGTGCGTTCGGAGATGCCGAGCTTCTTGGCGATGACGGCAAAGTCCCGGATCCCGCCGTCGCGCCAGCGGATGAGGCAGAGCTTGATGGCGTCCACGAAGCGGTCGTATTTTTCGGTATCGTTGATGGTCATGACGCACCTCCTATCCTTCGAGCAGCACGGTGAAAGGCCCATCGTTGCAGAGCGAGACCTGCATCATGGCCCCGAACACACCATGCGCGACCTTCTTGACCTGCCCGCGCAGCCGCTCCATGAACACCTCGTAGAGATGCTCGGCCATGTCCGGCGCACCGGCATGGGTGAAGCTGGGGCGGTTCTTCTTGCAGTCGGCGTAGAGGGTGAACTGGGAGATGACGAGCACCTCGCCGTCCACGTCACGCAGGGAGAGGTTCGTCTTGCCGTCGGCATCCGAGAAGATGCGCAGCTTGACGAGCTTGTCGGCGAGGCGGCAGGCCGTCTCCTCCGTATCCTCCTGCCCGACGCCGAGCAGCACGACATAGCCGAGGCCGATCTGCCCGACCGTCTCGCCGTCGACCGTGACCTCGCCGTGGGTCACGCGCTGTATCACGAGCTTCATTAGGGA
The DNA here is from genome assembly GCA_902762785.1 of uncultured Ruminococcus sp. Classification (GTDB taxonomy): domain Bacteria; phylum Bacillota; class Clostridia; order Oscillospirales; family Ruminococcaceae; genus UBA3855. The sequence continues at coordinate 73,418 of CACWPL010000015.1, forward strand.
CATCGCTCCTTTTCCTGAAAAGTCCAGCGGCCGGCAGGTCCCGACCGCATCGCTTATCTTTATTATACAAAGGATCAGGCGGGGATGCAAGAGGGTAGGCGTATTTTGGAGGATATGACAAAAAACGGGGCCTCGAATTGATGAAAATAGCGGTTGACAGGGGGCGTAAAATATAGTATAATGGTCATGAGGACATAATTTGTTCATATTTACGAAACATTTTAGCCGCTCCCGGCGCGAGAGGAGGTGCGGAGGATGGCGCTCTGGACGAGACGCAGGAAGGACCTGAAACGCGAGATCTACATCAAGCACGACACCAAGGCGATCGCGGACTATGCCTATGACAATGCCAGCGGTGTCTGGGACCATGCGCGCACGGCCGCGCTCCCGCAGGGACTCGAGACGATCGGACGCTGCGCCTTCCAGAACTGCCGTGCGCTGCGGGAGATCGTCATCCCGGAGGGCGTGACGCACATCGGAGAGGGCGCGTTCCGGGGATGCTGGCGGCTGCGGCGGATCGTGCTCCCGCAGAGCCTGGTCTCCATCGGCAAGGACGCCTTCGCGGGGACGGCCTGGCTCCGCATGCGTCCGTGGGATAAGCTGATCGTCGGCAATGGCATCCTCCTGCGCTGCCGCATGGGCACGGGGCGGCGCACGCTCGTCATCCCGGAGGGCGTGCGGGCGATCGGGAGCGGTGTCTTCGCAGGACAGCGGCACATCCGCCGGGTCGTCTTCAAGGGCGGGACCCTGTGCATCGGCGACGGCGCGTTCGCCGGATGCACGGAGCTGACCGACGTGACCCTCCCCGACTCCCTGCGGGAGATCGGGGCGCGTGCTTTTGAGGATTGCACCTCCCTGCGCGACATCAGCGGCGGGCACATCACGCGCATCGGCGACCAGGCCTTCCGCGGCTGCACCGGCCTCTACGCGCTCACGCTCCCCGCGACCGTCCGCACGATCGGCGCGGAGGCGTTCTCGCACTGCACAAGGATCGCGAGCGCCGTCTTCCCCGAGGAGATGGACACGATCGGCGCCGGCGCGTTCCTCCACTGCGACAAGCTCGAGACCGTGCAGCTCCCGGCGCGGCTCGGCCAGATGGGCGAGCACGCGTTCCAATGGTGCGGCCTGCGGGCGCTGGACGTGCCGGGATGGCCGACGATCGCTGCGGAGGCCTTCGCGAACTGCACCCACCTCGAGGACCTGCACCTCGCAGAGGGCATCGAGACGATCGGGGAAAAGGCCTTCTACGGCTGCGCGCTCGTGACGCGGCTCGACCTGCCGACGGGACTCCGCACCATCGGCCACGGCGCTTTCCAATACTGCGCCGCGCTCGTCTTCCTCACTGCCGCGCGTGGGCTCGAGACCATCGGGAGCGCGGCGTTCCGCGGGTGCCGGTACCTCGCCAAGGTGACGCTCCCGGAGGGGCTGCGCCGGCTCGAGCCCTACGCTTTCTCCCAGTGCGAATCGCTCGAGGACATCGCCATCCCCTCGACCGTGGCCGCCATCGAGGAGCGCGCCCTCACCGAGACCCCGTGGTTCAAGGCGCTGGATGCACCGCTCACCGTCGTCGGCGAGGGCCTCCTCATCAAGGTCAAGGCCAAGGGGATGCGTCTGCGGATCCCGGGCACCGTCCGCTGCATCTGCAAGGGCGCTTTCGATGAGAAGGAGGAACCGGCGTCCCTCACGATGGGCACGAATGTCCAAATGATCGCCGACCAGTACATCCCGACTTTGGAGCTGATCCTCGAGCGCGGCGGCTGTCAGGCACGCATCCCGCTGCAAACGATGCGCAACACCTATCTCCGCCACATCCGCTGCACTGCGGACGACCGCTTCGTGCGGGACTTCCTCGTCGAGCAAAATGCACCGAAGCGCGCACTCATCTTCCTCAAGATCCGCGACCCGGAGATCCGGTTCCCGCTCGGTGTGATGATGCACGCGGTCGAGCCGGACGATCAGATCTATGCCACATTCATCCGCAAGAACTACCGCGATGCCGGCCGCTGGATCGTGCGGGCAGGGGAGGCCGGGATGCTCCGGCGGTACTTGGACGAGGCGCCGCCGTCCCGCGAGGATCTGCAAATGCTCATGGACACGGCCACCGCCGCACAGTCCGCCGCGTGCAGCGCCGTCCTCCTCGAATGGAAGCGCGCACAGTTCGGCATCGAGGACGCAGCACGTCCCACCAGCACGATGCGGCTCTGATAGACGTCTGTCGTTTTGCGACGGGCGTCTATTATTTTGTACGGGCACGCGATATGGCGGCGGGAAAGGGGCTTGCATTCCTGCGGGAAATGTGGTATAATAGGATATATCAATAAAAAGGGACTAGTCCCCGCTATCACCACAGAAAGGATGTCATCATCATGCCGCATATCACGATCAAGATGCTCAAGGGGCGCACGGACGCCCAGAAGAAGGCCGCTGCCGAGAAGCTGGCCGCTGCCCTGACGGAGGCCATCGGCTGCGACCCGAGCCACATCTCCGTCGCCGTTAAGGACTACACGCCCGAGGAGTGGCAGGAGCAGTTCCGCACGGAGGTCACGGAGAACGACGCGATCGTGCTCGAGCCGCACTACGACCCGAAGGAGCTGCTCAAGTGAAGGTGATCCTGGCGTCGGGCTCGCCGCGCCGACAGGAGCTTTTGCATCTGGTGACGGACGATTTCACCGTCTGCCCCGTCGATGCCGATGAGACCCTCCCGGAGGGGCTGCCGATCGAGATGGCGGCGGCGTATCTGGCCGACCTCAAGGCCAAGTCCGGCGCGCTGCTGTTCCCGCAGGACGTCGTCATCGGGTGCGATACGGTGGTCGTTTTTGAGGACGAGATCATGGGCAAGCCCAAGGACCGCGCGGACGCCGCACGGATGCTGCGCCGTCTCTCCGGCGAGACCCACACCGTCATGACCGGCGTCTCCCTCTACCTCGGCAGCCAGACGACCGTATTCACGACCGAGACCCAGGTGACGTTCTACCCCCTCACCGATGCCGAGATCGAGACCTATCTCGACACCGGCGAGCCCTTTGACAAGGCCGGTGCCTACGGCATCCAGGGCAAGGGCGCCCTGCTCGTCCGCGAGCTGCACGGAGACTATTATAACGTCGTGGGCCTGCCGGTGGCACCGCTCGCGAGGATGCTGCAAAAATTCATCAAGACCGTCGCTCACCCGCGCGTGCGCTTCAAGCGGCCGGGCGAGGGGACGGAGCAAAAGGACTGACGACCTGTACGATATGACATGGGAGGTGCGCGCATGGCATCGGAGAGACAAAAATACCTGCTGTCCGAGGACGACATCACGGCCTATACCCTCGACGCGATGGAGACCTACGGCAACGATGTCCCCGGCTATCCCGGCGGCGAGTTCGATGCGCGTGCGCTCAGCCTGCTCTGTATCGGGATCCGGGAGACGCTCGCGGTGGACGGCATCGAGCCTGCCGGAGGGCGGGGGTATCGCTTCGTCAAGCGGGCGTTCGATGTGGTGACATCGGCGGTGCTGCTGCTGGTGCTGCTGCTCCCGCTCGGGATCCTGCTGCTGGCGCTCACCGTCGAGGAGCACAGTGCCCCCATCCTCTCGCAGGTCCGCCTGACGGAGAACGGCCGGCCGTTCCGCATGTACCGCCTGCGCACCTGCCATACGCTCGACCCGCTGCCGTCGCTCGACAGCGAGGATACGCCCCGCCTCACCGAGGTCGGACGGTTCGCGCGGCGCAGCGGGCTCTCAGAGCTGCCCCTGCTCTTCAACGTGCTCAAGGGCGACATGTCCCTGATCGGGCCGCCCCCGCTGCGGCCGCATGAGGCATTGCTCTGCACCCCGACCCATCTCCAGCGCATGAAGGTCCGGAGCGGTGTGGCCTATGCCGTGGACGTGGACGGCAGCGCCTATGTCCGCACGCGCAGCGTCCCGCTCGACCTCCGACTCCTTCTCGACAGCATCGCTGACGGGATCGAGTGGAGAGAAACGCTTTGAAGGCATGTCCGCACGGACATGCCTTTCCTATTGGAAGGAGGCGGCCGTCATGGGGGATGATAGCCCGGCTCTCGCCCTTTTGACTGTTTCAGCCTGACGCTTTCTATTGACAAGCCGTCTAAAATCTGATATAATACTATCGTGAGCCTGTCAGAGCAGGCGTTCTCCGACCGCCCGGAAGGGCGATGATCCCGGAAGGGCGATAATGGAAAGGATGAAGCTATATGGAAAACAGACAGATCGACATCACGGCCAAGAACAACAATAACGTCAAGCTCGGCCTGATCCCCGGTCACTTTGCAACGAACCACTCCCACGTCAACTATTTCGTGGATATGACCACCACCAAGACGCAGTATCGTGCCGCACGCGAGACCGCGCGTGAGCTCTCCAAGTTCTATGCGCACAACAAGCACATCGACACCATCCTCTGCTTCGAGGGCACGGAGATGATCGGCGCGTTCCTCGCCCGCGACCTCTGCGAGCATGGCAGCGGCATGAACGGCGGCCTGGACATCTCCGTCATCACCCCGGAGACCAATTCCAATAACCAGATGCTGTTCCGCGACAACCTCCAGAGCAAGATCTACGGCAAGGAGATCCTCCTGCTGATGTCCTCCATCTCGACCGGCAAGAGCATCAATCGCTGCATGGAGTGCCTCCAGTATTATTCGGGCAAGCTCGCGGGCGTGGCCGCCATCTTCTCTGCGATCGGGGAGTATAAAGGCGTCCCGATCGACTCGGTGTTCTCCCTCGAGGATCTGCCGGAGTACAAGTCCGCCATCCCGAGCGAGTGCGAGCTCTGCAAGAGCGGCGCGAAGGTCGACGCCATCGTCAACAGCTTCGGCTACTCCAAGATCTGATCCATGAAACGTCCGAAGATCGAGATGAACGCGCCCGTGGTCGTGAGCTTCACGGTGCTGTCGTTCCTCGTCCTGCTGTTCGGCTATGCCACCCATGGCGCGTCCACGACGGCGTACTTCACCTGTGCGCGCACGTCGTTCACCGACCCCATGATGTATGTGCGGATGTTCACCTACATCTTCGGCCACAGCGATATGACGCACTACGTCGGTAATTTCACGAGCATCATCCTCCTCGGCCCCATCCTAGAGGAGAAGTACGGCAGCAAGGCGCTGCTGGTGATGATCCTGGTGACGGCACTGGTCGGCGGCCTGGCCAATGTCCTGCTCACGACGGCGGGACTGCGCGGGGCGAGCGGGATCGTGTTCCTGTTCATCATCCTGTGCTCGTGTACCTCGGTCAAGAGCGGCACCATCCCGGTGACGATGATCCTCGTCGTGGCCATCTACATCGGGCAGGAGGTCATGGCCGGCCTTGCGACGTCGGACGACATCTCCCAGCTCACCCACATCCTCGGCGGCATCTGCGGCATCCTGTTCGGCCTGTTCTACAAGCCGGGCGAGAAGAGCGCGTGACACGCCGTCTCCCAAATGATGCAGCGGCGTCCCCTGTCTCGCACAGGGGACGTCTTTTTTTGGCCGATATGCCAAAAAAGCCTTGCATTCCCTTCTATTATGTGGTATAATAACAGTAACGATACCAAAAGGAGGGGACACTGATGCTGAAAGTCACTGTAAAGGGCGGCACACTGTCGCAGGAGGAGATCAACAGCTACATCTTCTACACCAAAAAGAAATACGGCACCATCCTCCCGGCCGATCTGGAGATCATCCTGACCGTGGACGGCGAACATGTGGACATCCGTTATGTCCCTGCGTTCCAGTACCGCGTGTTCCGGGGGACGGATTATCTGGTGAACGATGCCGAGAAGCTCAACGATTCCAAGCTCGCGGAGCTCCGTGACAAGGTGCCGAACTCCCTCGATGAGCTGTGATCTCTGACCGGCAGCGCTGCTCCGTGCAGCGCTGTTTTTTGCACGACTGAACGATGCTCTCTTTCGATAGACGGAATCTCGCTTTCCACTATGGTGAAAATGACGGATCCGCCCGGATCGGCCGTGCGCCGTTGGCCCAAGAGGTGATCCCACGGCCCTTCCACAACACCGACCGACTTTTCCATAGGCATTGCACACTGTTTCAACAGAAAATAGCCTGAGGCATCCGACGGATCTCGCGAAAATTTGACGTTTTATCCCCCAAAAACTTGCTTTATACCCCTTGCACTATCGCTCCGACTGTGGTAATATAGTACATGTAGAGCGAAGGAGGATATGATATGGACAGCAAAGCGAAGGTACTTATCGGGGATGACACTGCCGACTACGGTGTGCTGACGGCCAGCGCGCTGCGAAGCTGCGGTCTGTACGCGTTCACACGGAGAAAGGATGGGAACATCTTATTGAACACCATCCTGGAGGAGGGGCCGGACGTTGTCGTGGTCGACAGCGTGATGCCCCACATGGATGCGATCGAGCTCATCAAGCGGACGAAGGCGGAGTGCCCGCAGTTCCCTGCCTTTATCGTGACCTCGGGGTACGATAATCCGTTCGTCGAGCGGCAGGTCATGGAGCTGGGCGCGCGTTATTACATGCTGCGCCCGTTCGAGAATTCCGTCCTTGCCGAGCGCATCAACGCGATCATCACGGGGGACTTGCGGACGCGCGAAACGCAGGACCTTGAGATCGAGGTCACGGACATCATCCATCAGCTCGGTGTGCCGGCACACATCAAGGGGTACCACTATCTGCGAATGGCGATCCTCGCCTCGCTCGAGAAGCCTGAGCTGCTCGACAGCGTGACGAAGCTCCTCTATCCGACCGTGGCACAGCGGTTCGATACGACGGCCTCACGCGTGGAGCGTGCCATCCGTCATGCCATCGAGATCGCCTGGGACAGGGGCGACCTCGACGTCCTCAACGGATTTTTCGGCTATACTGTCAACACCTGCAAGGGAAAGCCGACAAATTCCGAGTTCATCGCTCTTGTGACCGACAAGCTCCGTCTTCGGCACAGGGACGGGGGACACGATCTGACAAGGCTCAAGTGAGCCAGCGCAACAGCCGGACGCCGCACTGTACGCCCTACAGTGCGGCGTCTGGCTGTCCCTATGCATCCTGCATACATAATATACTGTCTATCATGAATATTATTCATAATATACATTACTGAATGGATATTTACACAGAAAAACAAAAAGATCTTATATAAAGGGCGCAAAACCCCTTGACAACCGTCGGGGGTATGGTGTATAATGTAATTGTTTCATATACGGCATCTGCCGCATGGCGGATGCATCAAACAGGAGGAATACTATCATGGCAAAAGCAAAGAAGGATATCAAGAAGGTCGTTCTGGCCTATTCCGGCGGTCTGGATACGTCCATCATCATCCCGTGGCTGAAGGAGAACTACAACAACTGCGAGGTCATCGCCGTTTCCGGTAACGTCGGCCAGGGCACCGAGCTCGACGGCCTCGAGGAGAAGGCGCTCAAGACCGGCGCTTCCAAGCTCTACATCGAGGATCTGACCGAGGAGTTCATCACCGATTACGTCTTCCCGACCGTACAGGCCGGCGCGATCTATGAGAACCGCTACATGCTCGGCACCTCCTTTGCTCGCCCCATCATCGCCAAGCGCATCGCGGAGATCGCCCTGAAGGAGGGTGCGGACGCCATCTGCCATGGCTGCACCGGCAAGGGCAACGACCAGGTCCGCTTCGAGCTCGCCATCAAGGCGTTCGCGCCGGATATGCAGATCATCGCACCGTGGCGCATCTGGGACATCAAGTCCCGTGACGAGGAGATCGACTACGCGGAGGCACACAACATCCCGCTGAAGATCAACCGCGAGACCAACTATTCCAAGGACAAGAACATCTGGCACCTCTCCCACGAGGGCCTCGACCTCGAGGATCCGGCGAACGAGCCGCAGTACGAGAAGCCGGGCTTCCTGGAGATGGGCGTCTCCCCGATCCAGGCACCCGATGAGCCCACCTATGTGACCATCCACTTCGAGAAGGGCGTCCCGACCGCCATCGACGGCAAGCAGATGAACGGCACCGAGATCGTCACCACCCTCAACAAGCTCGGCGGCGCCAACGGCATCGGCCTGGCCGATCTCGTGGAGAACCGTCTGGTCGGCATGAAGAGCCGCGGCGTCTATGAGACCCCCGGCGGTGCGATCCTGTACCATGCCCATGAGGTGCTCGAGACCATCACCATCGACAAGGAGACCGCCCGCGTGAAGCAGTACCTGGGCATCAAGTTCGCCGACATCGTCTACAACGGCCAGTGGTACACCCCGCTGCGCGAGGCCATGAGCGCCTTCGTCACCGAGACCCAGAAGACCGTCACCGGCGACGTCCGCCTCAAGCTCTACAAGGGCAACATCATCAATGCCGGCGTGACCTCCCCGTACACCCTGTACGATGAGCAGGTAGCGACCTTCGATGCAGACGATGTTTACGATCAGAAGGACAGCGCAGGCTTCATCAACCTCTTCGGCCTCCCGATCTGGGTAAGAGCCAAGCTCGAGCAGGCACGCGGCCAGAAGGACTGAGCCCATCGCGGGACATCCCGCAGATCATAGGATCATATTTTGATCATACATATTTTGATCATATAGGTGATAGTTATGAACGATACCACCAAGCAGCCCGATCCCGCGGAGGAGACCGCCGAGGCCGTCACCGCAGAAGAGACGCCCGAGGAGACGGCCGACAAGCCCGTCTTCCACGGCGATGCCTTCAAGAACGCGGTCTTTGAGGAGGTCGACATGGAGTGCGCGGTCATCAGTGCCGCGAATCTCTACTGCGGCGCCATCCTCACCTCGAACATCAACGAGATGCGAATCGAGGAGTGTACCATGGAGCACGCGCAGTTCCGCAATATGGCGATGAAGAAGGCCTCCTTCCAGGCGGTCGATCTCCAGGGCGCCACGTTCGCGGACGCGAGCCTCGTCGGGTCGCAGATCAAGCACCTCGACATGAACACCTCGCGCTTCGAGCACCTGAACATGAACGACTCCGTCTTCGAGAGCGTCGCACTCGTCGGGGCGCAGTTCAACGGGTGCATCTGGGAGGACGCCACGATCGACGGCATCCCGGTGCGCGACCTGCTCGCTGCGTACATGGAGCTGCACAATAATTGATAGACCACACAGCACGGGGGCTTTCCCAAGCCCCCGGCGCTGTCATTTTATGGATCCCGTCCCGGAGGCGGCGCTTTTTTGGAAATGCGTCATATCCGGCCAAATGGGACCTGATGCGGAGGAACAGTTATGGCACTTTGGGCAGGCAGATTTTCCAAGGAGGTCGATGAGACGGTCAACGCGTTCAATTCGTCCATCGCTTTTGATGCACGGATGTACGCCCACGACATCCGCGGCAGCATCGCACACGCGACCATGCTCGGAAAATGCGGCATCATCGACATCGCAGAGAGCCAGGCGATCGTAGAGGGGCTCAAGGGCATCCTCGCTGACATCGACAGCGGCAAGCTCGTCTTCGACCCGAACGCGGAGGACATCCACATGTTCGTGGAGGCCGAGCTGACAGCACGCCTCGGCGCGACCGGCAAGCGGCTCCACACGGCGCGTTCGCGCAACGACCAGGTCGCGCTCGACATCCGTCTCTATCTGCGTGACGCAGTCGCGCACATCCAGGCGCTCGTCCGAGAGCTGATGGAGACGCTCTGCACGCTCGCGGAGCGCCACACCGAGACGATCATGCCCGGCTACACGCACTTGCAGCGTGCCCAGCCGATCACCTTCGCCCACCATCTGCTCGCCTATGCGCAGATGCTCCGCCGCGACTACGAGCGCCTCGGCGATGCGGCCGACCGTATGAACGAGTGCCCGCTCGGCAGCGGTGCCCTCGCCGGCACGACCTACCCCATCGACCGCCACATGACGGCCGCGCTGCTCGGCTTCGACCGACCGGTCGCCAATAGCCTCGACGGCGTCTCCGACCGCGACTTCTGCGTCGAGATCGGGTGTGCGCTCTCGCTGCTGATGACCCATCTTTCGCGCTTTTCGGAGGAGATCATCCTGTGGTGCTCCTGGGAGTTCAAGTTCATCGAGCTGGACGACGCCTACGCGACCGGCTCCTCGATCATGCCCCAGAAAAAGAACCCGGATGTCACCGAGCTGATCCGCGGCAAGACCGGGCGTGTCAACGGCGACCTCATGACGCTGCTGACCATGCTCAAGGGCCTCCCGCTCGCCTATAATAAGGACATGCAGGAGGACAAGGAGGCCATCTTTGACGCGCTCGACAACACCGAGCTCTGCCTGAAGACCTTCATCCCGATGCTCGCGACCATGCGCGTGATCCCGCAGAACATGCGTGCGGCGGCTGCCCGCGGCTTCATCAACGCCACGGACTGCGCCGACTACCTCGTCAAGAAGGGGATGCCCTTCCGCGATGCCTACAAGATCACCGGCACCCTCGTGGCACGCTGCATCGCCGAGGACAAGACCCTCGAGACGCTGCCCCTCGAGACCTACCGTGAGATGACCGACCTCTTCGATGAGGACGTGTACGAGGCCATCTCGCTCGAGACCTGCGTGCGCGGGCGTTCGTCGTTCGGCGGTCCCTCGCCGGAGGCGGTGACCAAGCAGCTCGCAGATCTCCGTGCCGTCATCGCGGCGTTCGAGAAGTGATGCGCAAGAGGCAGATCCGCTTCATCCTCGCGCTGACGGGGCTCGCGGTGTTCGTCTGGTTTTTGGGCGAGTTCTGCATCATCGGACCGCTCATCAACGACCGCAAGATCTCGATCGCCTGGGGGCTCATCTGCTTGGTGACGTGCTGCATCTACAGCGTGCGCCGCTGCCCGCGGGAGCCGGTCTATGACGTCGAAGACGAGGCAAAGAAAGCTGCGAAAAAGGACGGGACATCGAGCCCGTGACTATCAGTGAGAATCATAAGGAGGACAGATCCATGTCCGTGAAAGTATATGTAGACGGTCAGGCCGGCACGACCGGTCTGAAGATCATCGACCGCCTGAACGGCCGTGAGGACATCGAGCTCCTCAAGATCGCCGACGAGGATCGTCACAACAACGACGCCCGCGCCGCGATGATGGCACAGGCGGACTTCACCTTCCTGTGTCTGCCGGATGCGGCAGCGATCGAGGCCGTCGGCCTCGCGAACGGGAAGACCCGCATCCTCGATGCGTCCACCGCGCACCGTACCGACCCGGCCTGGGCCTATGGGTTCCCGGAGCTGGAGCCGTCCTTCCGTGAGAAGATCGTCGGCTCGGCACAGGTAGCCGTCCCGGGGTGCTACGCGAGCGGCTTTTTGTCGATCGTGCATCCGCTGGTGGCACACGGCCTGATCCCGGCTGACTTCCCGGTGTTCGCCTTCGCGACCTCCGGCTACAGCGGCGCGGGCAAGAACGCCATCGCCGTTTACGAGGGCGCCGACAAGCCGACGGAGTACGATTCGCCCCGTCAGTACGCGCTCTCGCAGCACCACAAGCATCTCCCGGAGATGCAGAAGTTCGCGGGCCTGACGAACAAGCCCATGTTCGAGCCGATCGTCTGCGACTATTACAGCGGCATGGTCGTTTCCGTCCCGATCCAGACCCGGATGCTCGACAAGAAGATCAGCCTCGCCCAGGTCAACGAGACCCTGGCCGCCCACTACGAGGGTGCCAAGCTCGTCAGCGTGAACGCGCTCATGACCGATGAGGAGCAGGGCAAGTTCTTCCTCGCATCCAACGGCCTGAGCGGCCAGAACAAGCTGGAGATCTTTACCTTCGGCAACGACGACCAGATCCTCCTTTGCGCACGCCTGGACAATCTGGGCAAGGGCGCATCCGGCGCCGCCGTCCAGTGCCTCAACATCATGATGGGCATCGACGAGACGACGGGGCTCATTTAAGAGGAAATGTATGATGGTAGACGAGGAAAAAGAAGGTAAGCGCGGCGAAGCGGTCCTTGCAAAGCTGTATCAGTACGCGATGAATGGGATCCCGGGAGAGAAAAGAGCTGATGTATTGGCAAATGAGTATCTCTCTCGATATGGGACGAAGGATAAGGCGATGGAGGTCATGGTGCGGAACCAAGTCGCAAAATGCACCACGACGGGTTTTCTTACCGGCCTTGGCGGCTTTATCACATTACCGCTCACGCTCCCTGCGGATCTGGCATCTTCAATGTATATCCAGATGCGAATGATCGCGGCGATCGCAGTGATGAATGGCTATCGTCTGAATGATGATGCTGTTCAGACGATGGTGTACGCCTCCTTGCTCGGTGTGAAGATCGCTGATCTCGCCAAGCAGGTCGGCGTGAAGGCGGCCGGCAAGATGGCCATGGCAGGATTAAAAAAACTGCCTGGAAAGGTGCTCGTCAAGATCAATCAAAAGCTGGGATTTCGCTTTATTACAAAATTTGGGGAAAAAGGTGTCATCAACCTTGTGAAGGGCGTCCCCTTCGTGGGTGGATTTGTGAATGGCGGCCTCAATTTGGCAGAAACGATGATCCTAGCCAAACGTGCTATGAAAGATTTTTCCGAATAAGGTGATAAAAAATGGATAAAAAACCTTTCAAGGGCTTTGCCTTTGTAGACGGCGGCGTCTGCGCTGCCGAGGGCTTCATCTCCGGCGGCATCTGCTGCGGCCTGAAGCACCAGGCGCTCACCGAGAGCGCTGAGGAGACGGCCAAGGCCGTCCCGGATACCGCGCCGAAGAAGAACGACCTCGCCATGATCTATGCCGAGGTACCGTGTACGGCAGCGGCCATGTATACGACCAATAAGGTCCAGGGCGCGCCCATCGCCGTGACGAAGGCGCACATCGAGGACGGCAAGGCACAGGCCGTCATCGTCAATTCCGTCAACGCCAACACCTGCAATGCCGACGGCGTGCAGAAGGCGGAGATGATGTGCAAGGCAGCCGCTGACGCGCTCGGCCTGCGCCCGGAGGACGTCATCGTGGCCTCCACCGGCGTCATCGGCCAGCCGCTCCCGATCGAGCCGATCGTCAATGCGGCACCGGCGCTCGCGAAGTCCCTCTCCCGCGAGGGGAACACCGCGGCGGTCAACGCTATCATGACGACCGATACCGTCCCGAAGGAGGTCGCGGTCTCGTTCGAGATCGGCGGCAAGACCTGCAAGCTCGGCGGTATGCTCAAGGGCAGCGGCATGATCCACCCGAACATGGCCACCACCCTGACCTTCCTGACCACCGACTGCGCGATCGGCGCGGCGCTCCTCAAGCAGGCGCTGCGTGAGGTCGTGTTCGTGACGCTCAACCGCGTCAGCGTGGACGGCGACACGTCCACCAATGACATGGTCTGCGTACTCGCGAACGGCAAGGCTGGCAATGCGCCGATCGAGGCCGAGGGCGAGGACTACGAGACCTTCAAGGACGCGCTCTATGCCGTGCTGATGAACCTCGCACGGATGATGGCGCGCGACGGCGAGGGCGCTACCAAGCTCATCGAGTGCCTTTGTGACGGCGCCGAGGACGACCGCACGGCCGAGATCGTGGCCAAGTCGGTCATCACCTCGAGCCTGTTCAAGGCGGCGATCTTCGGCGAGGACGCCAACTGGGGACGTGTCCTCTGTGCGGTCGGCTATGCACCGGCGGATTTCGATATCCACCGTGTCGGCGTGACACTCGGCTCCAAGAAGGGGACGATCGAGGTCTGCCGGAACGGCGCAGGTGTGCCTTTCTCCGAGGAGACCGCCAAGGAGATCCTCGGCGAGGAGGAGATCCTCGTGCATGTCACCATCGGCACCGGCGCGGGCAGCGCGGTAGCGTGGGGCTGCGACCTGACCTATGATTATGTCCGCATCAATGGGGATTACCGTTCGTAAAACGGATCAACAAAATGACCCTCCGCGGAGGGGACAAGGAGCGTGCAAAACGTGAGTGAGCTGAATATCTCGAACGAGGTGCGGGCGCGCGTCCTGAACGACGCCCTGCCCTATATCCAGAAATACCACGACAAGATCGTCGTCGTCAAGTACGGCGGCAATGCCATGACCAATGAGGCCCTCAAGCAGGCGGTCATGAGCGACATCGTGCTGCTGACGCTGGTCGGCGTCAAGGTCGTGCTGGTACACGGCGGCGGCCCGGAGATCAATGAGATGCTGGGCAAGCTCGGCATCGAGAGCAGGTTCATCGGCGGTCTGCGCTACACGGACGCCGCCACGGTGGACGTGGTCAAGATGGTGCTGGCTGGCAAGGTCAATAAGGAGCTCGTCTCGCTCCTTGGCCTCCAGGGCGGCAATGCGGTCGGCCTGTGCGGCCTCGACGAGCACATGCTCACCGCCGAGCGCACCTTTGGCCCGAACGAAGAGGATCTAGGCTTCGTGGGCAATGTGACGAAGGTCAATGCCAAGCCCATCCGCGATGCGCTGAACAATGGCGTCATCCCCGTCATCGCGACCGTCGCGAGCGACGAGGACGGTCAGGCATATAATATCAATGCCGACACTGCCGCCGCCCGCATCGCTGCCGAGCTCGGCGCAGAGAACCTGATCCTCCTGACCGACATCCGCGGCCTGCTGCGCGACAAGGACGACCCGTCCACGCTGATCCAGGAGGTCAACGTCAGCGAGGTGCCGTTCATGAAGAAGCGCGGCATCATCTCCGGCGGCATGATCCCCAAGATCGACTGCTGCGTGGAGGCCGTGCGCCGCGGCGTGAAGAAGACCGTCATCATCGACGGCCGTGTGCCGCACTCCATCCTCATTGAGATCCTGTCCAATGAGGGCATCGGCACCATGTTCCGATGACCTTGGCAGATGCCGTATCGCTGCTCCCGCTCGGGATCGCGGCGGTCTGCATCCTCCTCGCATTCCTGCCGCCATACACCGGGATCCGCCGTGCGGTCAAGACCGAGGGGACCGTGGTGCGCAGCGCAGAGCAGAGGATCTGGCGCAACGGCAGCGAGATCACGGCCTACGCCCCCGTCGTCCGCTATCGGACGAAGACGGGCGAGCGGACGGTCACGCTCCGCCGTTTCGTGCCGGAATGGCAGTATCGCCACCGTGCCGGCGAGCAGGTGACGGTCTGCTACAGTGCCGTGCAGGAGGAGGATGTCTGCATCCTCGAGCAGGGCGGATGGCGGCAGGGCGTGCTGCTGACGCTGGGCGTCGGCACGCTCCTCGCATGGATCGTCCTGCGTGTCATGTATTGAACGCGTGCATCGCTGTAACGGCGACCGGCACCGTGAACGAGATCAGAAGATCAGAAGGATCAGCATAAAAGGAGTATGAGCACAATGAAGAACGTCATTGAACAGACGAACGAACACATCATGGGTACCTATGCCCGGAGCAGCGTCGTGCTCGACCACGGCATCGGCGCGACCGTGCAGGACGAGACCGGGAAGACCTATATCGACTTCGGCAGCGGCATCGGCACCACCTCGCTCGGCTACTGCGACGAGGCCTGGGCGGACGCCGTCTGCGCGCAGGTGCGCAAGGTGCAGCACACCTCGAACCTCTTCTATCACCAGCCGCAGGCCGAGCTGGCTGAGAAGCTCTGCGCCATGACCGGCTATAAGAAGGTGTTCTTCGGCAACAGCGGCGCCGAGGCGAACGAGTGCGCGATCAAGGTCGCCAGAAAGTACAGCTTCGACAAATACGGCGAGGGACGCGGCAAGGTCCTGACCCTCGTGAACTCCTTCCACGGACGGACGCTGGCCACGCTGGCGGCGACCGGGCAGGACGTGTTCCACAACTATTTCTTCCCTTTCCCGGGCGGCTTCGACTACGTCAAGGCCAACGACATCGACGACCTCCACGCCAAGCTCGATGACAGCGTTTGCGCGGTCATGCTGGAATATGTCCAGGGCGAGGGCGGCGTGATGGCGCTCGACCAGGCCTTCGTGGACGAGGTACGCAAGGTCTGCGACGAGCGCGACCTCATCATGATCGCAGACGAGGTACAGACCGGCATCGGCCGGACGGGGCGCCTGCTGGCCGGTGAATGGTTCGGTGTCAAGGCAGACGTGACCACCATCGCCAAGGGCATCGGCGGCGGACTGCCGATCGGCGTATGCCTTGCAGGCGAGAAGTGTGCCGACGTGCTCGGCAAGGGCGCCCACGGCTCCACCTTCGGCGGCAATCCCGTCGTTTGTGCCGGTGCAGTGAAGGTGCTCGAGCGCCTCGCGCAGCCGGGCTTCCTCGAGGGCATCCGCACCAAGAGCGAGAAGCTCCGCGCCGCGCTCGCAGCGGTCGATGAGGTCGAGGCGGTCTCCGGTCTTGGCATGATGATCGGCATCACGCTCAAGACCAAGAAGGCCCCGGACGTCCTCAAGGCCTGCCTGGAGAAGGGCCTGCTCGTGCTGACGGCAAAGGAGAAGGTGAGACTGCTGCCGCCGCTTACGATCTCTGAGGAGGAGCTCGCTGCCGGCACTCGGATCTTGATCGAAGTATTGGAGGGATAAGGATGGATATCGAGCTGCATATCATTCCCCGAGGCTCCGGAAAATACGACATCTTGGACGGCAAGGAGCGCAAGATCTACTATGTCACCAAAAAGCGCAAGCTGATCGGCAACCCGATCACCACGCTCCACGACGCCAACGGCTACGCGCTCTATACCATGATCCGCACTGCCGCCGGTATGAAGCCTTCCTTTGACATCATCTTCAACGATGCGCTCCTGATGAAGGCACAGTGTACCTCGCTCTACGTCGATCCCACGATCACCTTTGAGGGCAAGGACATCAATTATAAGCTCCGCGGCAAGAAGCACAGTGAGCTGACGCTGACGAAGGATCGCGAGGAGATCGGCAAGCTCGTCACGGAGGATCAGGCCAACGGTGACCCGATCTATACGCTCACGATCAAGGATAAGGCATTTGACGATTTCATCCCGCTGTTCGCTGTCGCCACCGACAAGAGCTTCAGCGGCAAGAACAAGTAACTAGGAGGACTAACAATGAAACATCTGCTCAAGATGCTGGACCTGAGCCAGCAGGAGATCCTAGACATCCTGGATCTCGCCGACAAGCTGAAATACCAGACCAAGCACGGTATCCCGCACCCGATCCTACAGGGCAAGACCCTCGGCATGATCTTCCAGAAGGCGTCCACGCGCACGCGCGTCTCCTTTGAGACGGGCATGTACCAGCTCGGCGGCTACCCGCTCTTCCTGTCCGCGAACGACCTCCAGATCGGCCGCGGCGAGCCGGTCGAAGACACCGCACGCGTCCTTTCCCGCTATCTCGACGGGATCATGATCCGCACCTTCGCCCAGGAGGAGGTCGAGAAGCTCGCAGAATACGGCTCGATCCCGATCATCAACGGCTTGACCGACTTCTGCCATCCCTGCCAGGTGCTCGCCGACCTGCTGACCATCCGCGAGAAGAAGGACACCTTTGACGGCCTGAAGATGTGCTATATCGGCGACGGCAACAACATGGCGAATTCCCTGATCGTAGGCGGCCTGAAGGTGGGTATGGAGGTCTCTGTGGCTTGCCCGGAGAACTATCGGCCGGATCCCGCCGTCATGGCGTTCGCAGAGGCCAGAGAGGGCTTCTCGATCACCGATAAGCCGCTCGAGGCGGCAGCCAATGCCGACGTGCTGATCACGGACGTATGGTCCTCGATGGGCATGGAGTCTGAGATCGAGGCGCGCAAGATCGCGTTCCAGGGCTACCAGATCAATGACGATATCATGGCAGCGGCCCATTCCGACGCTATGGTGATGCACTGCCTGCCCGCACACCGCGGCGAGGAGATCACCGCCAAGGTCTTCGAGGCACACGCCTCCGAGATCTTTGATGAGGCTGAGAACCGTCTCCATGCACAGAAGGCCGTCATGGTCAAGCTCATGGGCGGCGACCAGGCATAAAGCATACAGCAGAAGGGGAGCGCTTCGGCGCTCCTCTTTATTATATATCGGTCGTATAGGGAGATCTATACAATTTCTGCGGCTATCGGCAGGGAATATTTGGCTTGACATTCTGCCAAGATCGTGCTATAATTAAATAGTCGTCAGGGGATGACCCAAAACGACAGATACCACGGAGAGCGGCCAAGAGGATCTGAAAAACTTTTGAAAAAACTTTTCAAAAACCTCTTGACAAACTCGAGAAGATGTGGTATAATAAATAAGCTGTCTGAGAGACGAGCTGATAAAACAGCGAGGCGAACAGAACAGCGAACTGCATCTTGAAAACTGAACAATGCTTGAAAGGCAAGAAAAACTGGAACCCTTGTCAATGCCATCTGGAGACGGATGGTATGAAGAGAAGTC
>CACWPL010000016.1 GCA_902762785.1 uncultured Ruminococcus sp.
AAGCTCCTTCACGTCGAAAATACTTGGCTGGCGACGGCCCGGGAAATTAGATAGGTGCCGACACCTTTCCTTCACCTCTCCACTTTGTGGAGGGGTGATATTGTTTATCCCGGCGTTTTATTGTCCCTGTTGTGACACATCGCTCTTGCAAAAACGGCGTTCCTATGGTATCATAAGTAAGGCAAGAAAACACAAGGATAAAAAGGAGCGTACCTATGGATAATCAGATCCGTTATGTCAATGAGCGTGCTCGTCGCTGGGATATGGCGAGGGACGGCGAGGAGGCGGCTTGTAGCGCGGTGGCGCAGCAGATCGCGAACATCGTGCAGGTGCCTGTCACGTTCCAGCGCTACGATGTGGAGTGGTTCTCTGTCTTTCCGCCGGAGACGTGCGACTGGGTACGCGGCTGCTCGGACTATGTCCTCTGGTGGGACGCTGGGTATCTGTATGCGGAGATCAAGATCAAGGCGCAGCGTTACCATAAGACGGTCACAGGCGGTATCACAAAGCGCGGGAGCACCGTCGCGCGGTATGGCTGCGAGAGCTTTTATCTGGATGTCGAGCCCGTTTACACGAACATGTGCGAGTTCACGAGGCGCACGGGGATCCCTGAGGAGAGCTTCCTGCTGTTTTTCGTGACCGAGGATCATGAGAATATCATGGCGATCAGTCTGGCCGAGGTGCGTTCCCTCGTGGCGAATGGATGGCACGGCATCCCGCTCAGCGTCTTTGCGGAGGGCTATGGGCATCCGGCGTATCTCATTCCGGTGGATGCCTGCCATACATTGACGTCTGCGACGTCGGACTGGTGTATCTCCTGCTGTACGCCGGACCGCGCTGCCCCGAGGACGAGCTGATGGGAAACGAGAATCTGCAAATGTCCCGCAGCGGCCGCACGGATGAGTTCTACACGCGTCTCTCGACCATCGAGTCCGAGCTCCGTCATTATGCGGATCATTTCCGAGGAAAAGCAGTGCTCTGTAATTGTGACGACCCCTTCGTCAGCAATTTCTTTTACTATTTCGTGTCACGCTTCACGGCGCTAGGCCTTTGTTCGCTGACATGTACCTGCTATGCCGCCGCCGCCGCGCCGGAGCGCCAGCTCTCTTTGCTCGAGGAGCCGTCGGCCGTGGCAGGGGAGCGCGCGAGAAAGCTCGTCATCACGGAGGTGCCGGAGGGACTTTTGGACGAGGATCTTCCTCGTGACACGCTGATCGACCGTCTGTTATCTTGTTCGGGAAACACGCTCATGACGCTCGCGGGGGACGGCGATTTCCGTTCCGAGGAGTGCCTTGCCATCCTGGACACGGCGGACATCGTCGTGACGAATCCGCCATTCTCCTTGATGAAGACCTATCTCCCGCTCCTGATCGAGCGCGGAAAGCCCTTCATCATCGTGGGCAATGTCAACCATATCACCCTTGGCGAGATCAAGCCGTATATACTTGGCGGACGATGCTGGCTGGGCTATGATGCGGGACACTTCTGGTTCCGTGTGCCGCCGCATTACGAGGCGAAGGGCACGGACTACAAGCAGGATGAGACCGGCCAAAAATGGCGTAGGATGGGGAATAGCTGTTGGTTCACGAACATCGACATCCCCAAGCGCCACACGCCGCTCGCGCTGAAGGAGCGCTTTGATTCGGCGCATTATCCTCATTATGACGATGTGGACGCCGTGGAATGCAGCGCCACCCGCCTGCTGCCGGACGACTATGTCGGGATGATCGGCGTCCCCGTGAGCTATCTGCCCTATCATTGCCCGGAGCAGTTCGAGATCTGCGACATCGTGACGCCGAAGCTCGCGGGCAAGACCAAATACAAGCGCCTGCTGATACGCCGGTGCGACCAGACCAAGAAGGAGGCGCCCCATGGCTGACCTGAGAGAACTGCATGACATCCCGCCGGACCTGTTCGAGATGTTCGTCAAGCTGTCCGAGGCACAGCTCCGGCATTATTATGAGCCTGACCTGGGACTGTTCGTCGCACAGAGCGCGCTCGTCGTGGGACGTGCGCTCGATGCGGGGTATGAGGCCGTCGCGATGATCACCGAGCGCCGCACGGCGACCGTGCAGGATGCCGAGGTCATCGCGCGCTGCGGCGACATCCCGGTCTATATCGAGGATGAGCCGGAGCTCGGACGCATCCTCGGCTTCAAGCTCGTGCGCGGCTGCATGTGCATGATGCGGCGGCGTCCTCTTGCGGACGCGGCCACGCTCTGCAAGGATGCCCGCCGTATCGCCGTTTTGGAGAACGTGACGAATCCGACCAATGTAGGTGCGATCATCCGCTCGGCTGCGGCGCTCCACATCGACGCCGTGCTCCTGACGGAGAGCTGCTCCGACCCGCTCTATCGCCGCGCCTGCCGCGTGAGCATGGGCACGGTCTTCCAGATCCCGTGGGGGTATCTGCCGGGGGAGGGGCCTGTCGATCTGGCGTATCTGCGTGAGATGGGCTTTGCGACCGCGGCGATGGCGCTGCGTGAGGACTCCGTCCCGATCGACGACCCTGCGCTCCTGCGTGAGGACAAGCTCGCGATCGTCCTTGGCTCCGAGGGCTATGGTCTCGACGACCATACGATCGAGGATGCCGACTATACCGTCCTGATCCCGATGTCGCCGGGCGTCGATTCACTCAATGTCGCGGCTGCCTCGGCGGTGGCGTTCTGGCAGATCACAAGATGAGAAAAGCGCTGTACGACCCTTCGATCGTACAGCGCATTTTTCCTGGATTCAGTTCATAAAGGAGAGATAGATCACGGTCTCCAGAGGCAGCACGAAGCACAGGATCGCCAGCAGCATGCGGATGTGCGACCGACGTTCATAATGGAGCGTGGCGATGAATTCCCGGATGAAGGCGTTGATCCAGAAATAGGACTTCGTTCGGGCGCCGATGCCCTCCATGGGGATGTCCAGCTCGTCAGCGTAGCATCCGGCGCGGAAGACGTGGTAGTTCGTCGTGGAGAAAGCGACCTTCGCATCCGGCGCCTGGGCACGGATGAGGTCATTTGAGAAGCGGAGGTTCTCGATCGTGTTCGTGGAGCGGTCCTCCACGAGGATCTGTTCGTGGGGGATGCCGATGGAGGCGAGATAGCGCCCGATCGCCGTGCCATCTGCGATGACCTCGTCGCTGCCCTGACCGCCGGAGGGGACGAAGAAGATGTCGCGGCCGGTCTTCTCCTTTTGCATCCGTGCGAACTCGACTGCGCGGTCCGTGCGGGACTGGAGGAGCTTCGTCAGGCCGCCGTCCTTGGTGATCTTGCAGCCAAGGATGAGGATGTGGGTCTTATCAAAGGTCGGGACATGCTTGGCAGCGCGGATCGCGGAGATGGCCGTCCCGAGCAGGACGCACTCCAGATACGCCATGACGACGCCGATCACGTCCTCGAGGAAATTGCTGACCAGGACCCAAAAGCTCGAGTACCGATGGACATCGAGGCCGATCTTCTCCATGAGCGGGTAGACGATGAACGGCGCGACCGAGCCGATACAGAGCGTGATGCCCAGGAAGAGCCCGAGCATGTTCCGAAAGCCGATGCCCTCGTTCTTCATGAGGATGACATTGCTGATGCTGATGACGATGGAGATGATGAGCGCGACCGGCAGCAGGAGCAGGGTGAAGAGCTGTGCGGAGGTCAGCGTGCTCTCGAACAGCTCCAGGACAGACGGCGCGCTCCCGTCGAGGCTCAGGAGGAAGAACGAGATCATGTGCTTGGCGAGCAGAGAGACCAGGAAGATCAGCACGCCGAGGATCCAGGCGTTCTCATAGCGGCAGAGACTGATGCGGGTGCTGCGGCGGTAGCGTTCGGTGAGCATGAGGATGGCCGCGAGCAAAATGAGCGCGAAGGAGGCCGAGAAGAGGATGTCCCCGCGGCAGCGGCCGAAGTAGTTCTCGATGGTGATGATGCCGGTACGGTGGACATAGAGGCGCACGGCATGTGCGGTGCCGTGCTCGGAGACGATCACAAAGGTGTTCCCGGGAGAGACCGCGTGCAGGTCGAGCGTGAGCGTCGTCCCATTGCTGTGCGTGCCGACGACCTCGATGACGGACGGCGGGTCCATGCGGATGACGGCTCGCTGCGGCTCGTCGGTCGAGAAGGTGAGAGAGCAGCTCTTCCCAAAGATCTGCACGCTGATGAAGGAGAGCACGAGCAGGACCAAGCTCAGGACACCAAGGACGATCGGCATACCGTATCCATATCGTTTTCCACTCAGATTCTTTGCATCCATCGCCTTTGACCTCCTATCCTTGATGGCCAACATGGTCAGAACAGCAAAAAAGCCCGAAAGAATCGGGCTTTTTCAAAAATATGGTAGCGGCAGCTGGATTCGAACCAGTGACCGATCGGGTATGAACCGATTGCTCTAGCCAACTGAGCTATGCCGCCATCTGCTGTATCACATCTTTTATATTATAGCACATCTCGAAGCGTTTGTCAAGCCCTAAATGAAAATTTTTTCAAAAATGGGAAATTGCACAAATTTTGTATCTCAATTTCGCCGTCCAGAGGCACCGCATCTTTCTTGCCTTCTATTTACAAACCCATGTTTTTTTGTTATAATGAAGATACAGAGACGCAAAACGTCCAACTCTGAAATAATACAAAAGGAGGAAAAGAAAATGGATGCGATGAAGAAGTATGTAGCGGAGTGTATCGGCACGATGGTGCTGGTGCTGATCGGCTGCGGCACGGCGATGCTGGTGGGCTGCGATGCGGTGAACGGCGGCGGGTATATCCTGACGGCCTTCGCCTTCGGTCTGACCATCGTCGGCATGGCGTACTGCGTCGGCAACATCTCGGGATGTCACATCAACCCGGCCGTTTCGCTGGGCGTCCTGCTCTCGAAGGGCATGACCGTCAAGGATTTTGTCGGCTATGTGATCTCCCAGTGCATCGGCGCGCTGCTCGGCTCCGGCCTGCTGGCGGCGATCTTCGGCCTCGGCGGCGTCACCGACCAGACCGGCGGCTTCGGCTCGAACGGCCTCGGCGGTGTCCATGACAGCGCCATCGCCGGCCTGCTCGTGGAGTGCCTGCTGACCTTCGTCTTCGTGCTCACCATCCTTGGTGTGACCTCGAAGAAGGCAGGCCACGGCTCCTTTGGCGGCATCGTGATCGGCTTCACGCTGGTGCTCGTCCACATCCTGGGCATCGGTCTGACCGGCACGTCCGTGAACCCGGCCCGCAGCTTCGGCCCTGCCGTTGTGGCTGCCATGACCGGCAACACGACCCCGATCGCACAGCTCTGGGTGTTCATCGTCGGCCCGCTGGTCGGCGCAGCGCTCGCAGCAGTTTGCTACAAGTGGCTCGAGAGCGAGAAGTGATCGCAGATCTCCACACGCAAAGACAAGACCCGGGAGCGCCGCTCCCGGGTCTGTTTTTATGCACGCACGAAGCCATCCTCCCAGAGACAGGCATCGAGCGTGTATCGGTCGAGGCTCCATTCCGCGCGGGCGTGACGGGCACGCAGACGGGCAAGGGCGGCCGCGGCATCCTCGCGCAGGGCATAGCAGTCGCTCTCGACGATGTCGACCTCATCGAGGGACTCGTCCAAGTCCCAGCCACAGATGAGGTACAGGGAAGAGCTGCCGTTCGCGTCTCCGATCACGCGCTTCTCGCGGATCTGATAGGTGACATCGTAGTCTCGAAAGCCAGGCACCTCGCGCAGATAGCGCACGGCGACCTGCTCTGCCTTGCTGTATGAGGAGAACAGTCCGATCATGAAGCCTTCTGTGTGCGCGCCGGAGGAGGCGCCGCGGTCGATCATCTCGAGCAGGTAGACGTGTCCCATCGTGGCCTCCTTTTGGATCGTCGGAAAAATGATAAAAACAAAAGCACCCGCGAGATGCAGGTGCTTTGGAGGGTGGATAGTCGGATTCGAACCGACGGTCTTCAGTGCCACAAACTGACGCGTTAACCAGCTACGCTATACCCACCATCTATCTTGTGGCTGTCTGCTGTTTTAGCTGACTTGTATATTATACCACAAGAGCGGGCGGACGTCAAGCGTTTTCTACGGTTTTTGTCATGTTGCACAAAGATGTGGAGAATTTTTATACGCGGCTCATTCTGTCGCTGGCAGCGTCTCCTCGGTCGTCTCCGTCTCCAGCGGCACGGCCTCCCAGACAGCGGCCTCGAGATCAGGCGCATCCATATCGCAAAGGAGCAGATCCTCGGGCGCGCCGGGGTAGGTGACCACCTCGTGGACGGCCTCATAGATCGGCGTATCAGCCGACGTCACATAGCGATGGCCGACTCCGTCGGCCGTATAGAACGCCGTCCCGTCGGCGCAGACCGTGAGCGTCGTGCGGACGCCGTCCGTGTCCAGATAGAGGATGTGCCGCTCGCCATCCGGCTCTGTCCCCTCATAGGCCACCTCACGCCACGCGGCGGCAGTCAGGGCGTCAGCGAGCGCCACACGCTGTGCATCAGGGAGGGGGAGGACGCAGGGCGCATAGGCCGGCGTCATCACGCGCACCTCCGCGTCCGCAAGATCACACGGCGCCGTCACGTCAAAGAGGAGATGCGGCAGCTCCGGCCAGTCCTCGATCGCGGCCTCGACTGTTTGGAAGGGCATGGGCCGCCCCGGCTGCGCGTTGTCCAGGATCGCGGCGACCTCCTCGAACAGGCCGTCCTGCGCGGGGATGTACCACCGCTCGCGGCCGTAGACCTGACAGATCTTGCCGTCCGAATAGAATCGGACCTCCGTGCGCAGGCCGTCGCAGTCGAGGTAGAGCCGCATGGCGCGGCCGCCCATCATGATGCCCTGGTCGGGGTCGAGGGGGTGTGCGAGATCCTCCCACGTCTCGGGATGGGTCAGGATCTCGGCGAGCGCGGCCTGGTCCTCGGGCGTGAGCGTCGAGAACACGGGCGTGTCCATCATGTGCGCCGGTCCGTCCCCGAGCTGATCGACCAGGAAATAGAGCCGCGCCGACGCCAGATCCAGCTTCGGGAACGCCCATGCCGGGTCAGCATCATACGCGGGCACGACCGCGCCGGGCGTGGACACGGGACGCGCCCTATGCAGATAGACTGCCATCCCCGCCGCGACCCCCGACATCAGGACAGCACATGCCGCGATCGCGGCGGCACGCAGAGGCCGCGTCCTGGTCGAACGCACGCGCGGCGGCGGGGCGAGTCCTTCCTTTTTGGCCTGATACTTCGCCTCGCTCCGGCGCAGGATGTCGTCCGGCGCGGGCGGTGCTGCCTCTGTAAGGCGGGCAGCGGCCTTGTCATCCGGGATCCCGGGGAAATGCAGCTTTTTCATAATGCCTCCTTATCCAGCATGCCGCGCAGGGTCTTCAGTGCGCGGCTCAGGCGTTTGCGGACGGCCGCGGGCTTCATGTGGAGCGCGGCGGCGATCT
This sequence comes from uncultured Ruminococcus sp., assembly GCA_902762785.1. Lineage (GTDB taxonomy): Bacteria > Bacillota > Clostridia > Oscillospirales > Ruminococcaceae > UBA3855. The sequence continues at coordinate 7,363 of CACWPL010000016.1, forward strand.
CCGTGGCGTTCCGCTCGTACCAGTAACGCCATATGACGATGGTCGCGTCCGGCTCGCCGAGGGCGGCGATGGCATCGAGCAGGTGGGACTGCACGGCAGACTTCTCGGCCGCGGCGGCGGGGTCCTCCCCGGACGTCATCTCTGGCATGTCCTCGAGCGGGACGGTCCTCCCGAACGACCGCGAGAGCGTGCGCCAGGCGTCGATCGCCCGCCGTGACGCGACCGTGCAGACCAGCCGCCGCAGGTCGTCCGTGGGCGTCTCGTCGAGGGCAAGGAAGAGGTCGGCGAACACGTCGCTGATGCACTCCTCCTCGTCCTCCCGCTTGGCCACATGCCGGAGCCGCCCGTGGACGATGGTGTAGACGAGGCCATAATAGGTGCGAAACAACGCCGCGCGCCCCTCCTCGGGGGACTGGTACAGCAGTGTGAGCAGCATCTCGTCTGTCATAGGCATCCCTCCTTTGCTGCTTCTATCCTACCATATCGAAGAAAGAAAAGCAAGTGTGACAGGCGTTTTTTTACGGTATCACCGGCTTTCCGGACACATTTGAGGAGGTCTGGAGAGAACGTGCAGAAAAATTTTCAAAAATCACTTTTCTTTTTCCGTGAGATGTGGTATAATAGTGATATGTGAGCCGCCGCGTCGGTCGGATGCGGCAGGTCAACCCATTCCAGGAGGTAAACGATTATGAGAGCAGTTATCACAGTGATCGGGAAGGACACCGTCGGCATCCTGCATAAGGTCAGCGGCATCTGCGCGAGACGCGGCGTGAACGTGGTCGAGGTGACGCAGAGCGTGCTCCAGGATATGTTCGCGATGATCATGCTGGTGGACATCAGCGGCATGACCTCGGACTTCTCCACCCTCGCCGACGAGATGAGCGAGCTCGGCAAGACCGAGAGCCTCGCCATCCACTGTATGCATGAGGACATCTTCAACTCCATGCACAAGATCTGAGCGCGCCGCGCAAGCCATATTTTGAGGTGAAAACATGCTGAATACATTCGACATCCTAGAGACCATCCGGATGATCCAGGATGAGTGTCTGGACATCCGTACCATTACCATGGGCATCTCGCTCCTCGACTGCATCGACCCGGACATCGACCGCGCCTGCGAGAAGGTCTACGAGAAGATCACCACCAAGGCCAAGGATCTGGTCAAGGTCGGCGAGCAGATCGAGAAGGAGTACGGCATCCCGATCGTCAACAAGCGCATCTCCGTGACGCCGATCGCCATGCTCGCGGCTGCCTGCCCGAACGGCGACCCGGTGAAGTTCGCGCGGACGCTCCAGCGTGCGGCGGACACCTGCGGGGTCAACTTCCTCGGCGGCTATTCCGCGCTGGTACATAAGGGCTTCTCTGCGGGCGACCTGGCGCTGATCCGCTCGATCCCCGAGGCGCTCTCCGTGACGAACAATGTCTGCTCGTCCGTCAACATCGGCTCGACCCGCAGCGGCATCAACATGGACGCCGCGGCCCTGATGGGCGAGGTCGTGCTCGAGTCTGCGAAGATCACGGCCGACCGTCAGTGCATCGGCCCTGCCAAGCTCGTGGTGTTCTGCAACGCGGTCGAGGACAATCCGTTCATGGCCGGTGCTTTCCACGGCATCGGCGAGCCGGACTGTGAGATCCATGTCGGCGTCTCCGGCCCCGGTGTCGTGCGCGCCGCCATCACCAAGTACCCCGACGCTACCATCGACCAGCTCGCGGACGTCATCAAGAAGACGGCGTTCAAGATCACCCGCATGGGCCAGCTCGTCGGCGCACGCGCGTCCAAGATGCTCGGCGTCCCGTTCGGCATCGTGGACCTGTCTCTTGCCCCGACCCCGGCTGTCGGTGACTCTGTGGCACACATCCTCGAGGGGATGGGTCTGGAGCAGTGCGGCACCCACGGCACGACCGCGTGCCTCGCACTCCTCAACGATGCCGTCAAGAAGGGCGGCGTCATGGCCAGCTCGAACGTCGGCGGTCTGTCCGGCGCGTTCATCCCCGTGTCTGAGGATGCCGGCATGATCGACGCGGCGCTCGCCGGCACGCTCTGCCTCGAGAAGCTCGAGGCTATGACGGCAGTCTGCTCGGTCGGCCTGGACATGATCGTCGTTCCCGGCGACATCACCGCCGAGACCATCTCCGCCATCATCGCGGACGAGGCAGCCATCGGTATGGTCAACAACAAGACGACCGCTGTACGCCTGATCCCCGCGATCGGCAAGCAGGAGGGCGACATGCTCGAATTCGGCGGACTCCTCGGCTCCGGCCCTGTCATGCCGATCAACCGCAAGTCCCCGGCGAAGTTCATCGCCAGAGGCGGCCGCATCCCGGCACCGATGCACAGCATCAAGAACTGATCAGTCCTGTGAACAGCATCCCTCGTGGGTGCTGTTCGCTCTATCCCAAATAAGGAGGGGAATCATGGCCACGGAGATCTGGGACATCCTCATCATCGGCGGCGGTCCGGCGGGACTGAGCGCCGCCATCTATGCCGGACGTGCGCGGCTCTCGGCGCTCACGGTCGAGAAGGACTACGGCGGACGCGGCATGATCGCGTCGAGCGAGCGGGTGGACAATTACCCCGGCCTTCCGGGGATCGGGGGCTTCGAGCTCGCCGACTCGTTCCGGCGGCAGGCCAAGGCGCTCGGCGCGCAGTTCGCCGAGGCCGAGATCACGGCGATCATCCCGGAGGAGGGCGGCTTTCGACTGACGCAGAAACGCGGGGGCGACCTTCGCGCGCGGACGGTGATCTATGCTGCGGGGTGTGACCATCGGCGCCTGCCCGTCCCGGGGACGGAGCGGATGGGCGTTAGCTACTGTGCGCCGTGCGATGGGGCATTCTATGCGGGGAAGGCTGTCGCAGTCGTCGGCGGCGGGGACAAGGCGCTCGACGATGCGCTGTATATGGCCAATATCGCCGAGACGGTCTATCTGATCTGCCGCAGTCAGCCCCGCGCCGCAAGGCTCCTGACCGAGCAGGCGGCCGCGCGGGAGAACATCGTCCTGCTCTCGGAGACGGAGGTCGTCTCGATCGAGGGCGACATGCGTGTGACCGGGCTCCGTCTGCGTGACCGCGAGGGCGAGCGCATCCTGCCGGTCAGTGCGGTGTTCACGGCCATCGGCATGGTGCCGCATACCGACCTTCTCCGCGGGCTCATCCCGCTCGACGGCGAGGGCTATGCCGTGGCAGGGGAGGACGGCATGACGCCCGTGCCGGGGCTCTTCGTCGCAGGAGACGTCCGCGTCAAGCCGCTCCGACAGGTCGTGACGGCCGCCGCAGACGGCGCGAACGCGGTGATGGCGGCGGAGCATCATCTTCGCGCGATCTGACATGTTGCCTATGTTCACAAATCTTTACACACTGACGCGGGATATGCTATACTGATAAAAAGGCGCCTGAGCGCCGACTAAGAGGAGGTCTTCCCATGCACAAGCTCGAAACTGAGATCGGATCCGTCGTGGATCGTCTGCTCACCGATTACCAGGGCGGCCGCACCATCGACGAGGTCAAGACCTTTGATCTGCCGGACAATGACGTGATCGAGGACGTGCTCCGCAGTCTCCAGCGCATCATCTTCCCCGGCTATTTCCGCAACAGGACCTTCAAGGTCTACACCGTCCGCAACCAGATCTCGATGCTGCTCGAGGACGTGATCTATCGTCTCATCAAGCAGATCGCCATCGTACTGCGGTTCAGTGAGGGGTGCGCCCATCTCGACGATGCTGCGATCACCGAGAAGGCCGAGGCGCTGACCTTCGCCTTCCTCGACAAGATCCCGAAGATCCGCGAGTACATCGACACGGACGTCCAGGCGGCCTTCGACGGCGACCCGGCCGCGACCAGCAAGACGGAGGTCATCTATTCGTACCCCGGCCTCTACGCGATCCTCGTCAACCGCATCGCGCATGAGCTGTTCGTGCTCGGGGTGCCGATGATCCCGCGTATCATGACCGAGCACGCGCACAGCCGCACGGGCATCGACATCCACCCCGGCGCCACGATCGGCAAGTATTTCTTCATCGACCATGGCACGGGCATCGTCATCGGCGAGACGACCACGATCGGTGACAATGTCAAGATCTACCAGGGCGTGACCCTCGGCGCGCTCTCGACCCGCGGCGGTCAGGCGCTGCGCAACAAGAAGCGCCACCCCACCATCGAGGACAATGTGACCATCTACTCCGGCGCCTCGATCCTCGGCGGTGAGACCGTGATCGGCCGCGATGCCGTGATCGGGGGCAATGCGTTCATCACGCGCTCGGTGCCGGCCGGTGCGCGCGTCAGCATCCAGAACCCGGAGCTGCGCGTCAATTTCGACCCCAAGCACCCCTCCTCCCCCAAGCCCCTCGCGCAGGACGATGCCTGGTTCTATATCATCTAAGCCCTTGACGCCCGAGGCGCTGGACGCGCTGGCCTATGACGGGCCGCTCGGCGCGTCGTATGCCAAGGAGCGCACGGTGTTCCGTGTGTGGTCGCCGGGGGCGGAGGCCGTGCGGGTACGGCTCTTTGATACGGTGCCGCCGCGCACTGTCCCGCTGGCGCGTGCGGACGGCGGGCGCGTCTGGGAGGCGACTGTCACAGGCGATCTCGACGGTGTGTACTACACCTACGTCCTCACGCATGACGGGAAAGAGACCGAGACGCCCGATATCTGGGCAGATGCCTGCGGTCTGAACGGGCAGCGGAGCATGGTCCTTGACCTCTCCCGCACCGACCCGCCCGGATGGGACAAGACGCGTCCTGTCCGCTTGGCGCATCCCGTCGACGCGGTGATCTGGGAGGTACATGTGCGGGACTTTTCGATGGACGAGGCGGCTGGCTTCGTCCATCGCGGCAAGCTCCTGGCGTTCGGTGAGACCGGCGTCACGAACACGGCCGGCGATCTCGTGGGGATGGACTACCTCGCGTCCCTCGGCGTGACGCACATCCATCTCCTCCCCGTCACTGACTTCGCTTCTGTCGACGAGGCGGCACCGACCTACAATTGGGGCTATGACCCGCAGCACTACCGCATCCCGGAGGGCTCCTACGCGACCGATCCGGAGGACGGCGCCGTCCGCATCCGGGAGCTCAAGGCGCTGGTCGCGGCGGCGCACCGGCGGGGCATCGGGGTCGTGCTGGACGTCGTGTTCAACCATACGTTCCTGCGTGCCGAGTCGGCGTTCGAGGCGACCGTGCCGGGGTATTTCTACCGCCGCGACGAGGATGGATGGGCGAACGGCTCCGGCTGCGGCAACGAGATCGCGACCGAGCGGATCATGATGCGCCGTCACATCGTCGATGCAGTCTGTCATCTGGCCAGGACGTACCGGGTGGACGGCTTTCGGTTCGACCTCATGGGGCTCATCGACATCGAGACGATGAACGAATGTGCCCGTACTCTGCGGCAGATCGATCCCGACATCCTCCTCTATGGCGAGGGATGGACGGGCGGCCTCTCCCCCTTGTCGGAGGAACGGCGCGCCGTCAAGGGGAACACGCGGCAGCTCGACGGCATCGCCTGCTTTTCTGACGACTTCCGCGATACGGCCAAGGGCTCCGTCTTTTTGGACACGGCGCAGGGCTTCGTGAACGGGGCGGCTGATGCGGACTGCATCCGCGCGATGCAGGAGGCATTCTGCGGCGGCGTGCTGCGGGAGGATGCCTGGGCGGACGCGCCGGGGCAGGTGGTCAACTATCTGGCCTGTCACGACGATCTGACGCTGCACGACAAGCTCGTCCTCTCGATGCCCGATGCCGATCCCGAGCGGATCGCGCGTGCCGAGCGGATGGCGGCGGCGCTCCTGCTCCTGGCGCAGGGGACGCCGTTCCTGATGGCGGGGCAGGAGATGATGCGCTCCAAGCCCCTCCCGGACGGAAGCTTCGACCACAACAGCTATCGCTCCCCGGACAGCGTGAACGCCATCCGTTGGGACGGCCTGACGGCGCATCGCGGACTCGTGGCGTACTATCGCGGCCTGATCGCGCTGCGGCGGCGCTTTGCGGTGTTCCGTCTGCGGGACGCCGAGGCGATCCGAGAGGCCGTGACCTTCCCGGAGGCGCCGGAGGGCGTGTTCGCGGCAAAGGTCGGGGCGTTCACGATCCTGATGACGCCCGGCGGCACGCCCTATCCGACGGCGCTGCACGGCGCTGTCTACGCCGACAGCGAGCACGCCTCCGATCGGCCGCTGTATCCTATCGACGGCGCTGTGACCGTACCGCCCTACAGCGTGCTCATCCTTCGCGAGGACCGATGACACATCCCGCTCCCATCTCCGGGGCGGGATGTGTTTTTTGTTGACGTTCACAAAAAACCACTTGACGATCGCCCGGTTTTATTGTAAAATTAAGATAGCAAGCTATGCGGCGAAACGGTCGCCGCAGGAAGGGAAGTGGAGGATATGAAAGCAAGGGATCGACTGCTCGCTGGAGCGCTCGCGCTCGGACTGGCGGCTTTATCATGTTTCCCGCTACCTTGCCGAGGGGGCATCATCCGGCCGCTGACGGCAGCAGCAGAAACAGAGGAAGAGACCGCCCAGCGTCTGCAATATGCGAATACCATCGCGTGTCTCGTCAATGACCACCGTGCCTCGTGTGGGCTCAGAGAGCTCATGCTCCTGCCGGATCTCACCGATCTTGCACAGATCCGCGCCGAAGAGATGACGGTCTACTGCAATAGAAAGCGTCCCGGTGATGTGGATTGGGATACCGTTCTGATCGAGAATGGGTTCCGTTATTCCTACGCGGCGCAGAACATCGCGGCGGGGAGCAATACGCCCACAGGGACCTTTGGACAGTTCATGCGCTCGGAGGGGCATCGCTTGAACCTCGAGGGCGAGAATTTCACCCACATCGGCATCGGCTACCGCTATGACCCGAACGCGGGGCGGTATTACTATTTTTGGACGATGATCCTCGCGGTCTGTGTGGACGGGGCCGGTCAGCCGGACGTGCGTGATGGGGAGTATTATCCGACCCGCGCGCGCGGAGATGCCAATGCGGACACCGTCATCAACGCCGCTGACGCGACCTACATCCTCACGCATGCCTCGGAGCTGGCCGTCGGCGTCAGTGTGGGCACCTCGAAGGGATTGCGCGAGTCTGCCGACCTCAATGGGGATGGCCGTGTCGACGCGGTCGACGCCTCAGCGCTGCTCAGCTATATCGCCGCAGCGGGCGTGGATCCGAACGTCACCATCGACAGCTTTGTCTGGTAACTATATAAAGAAATGATAAGGAGTATCGGAACTATGGATATCATGCAGTCATCTTTGGAGAAGCACCGCGAGTGGGGCGGTAAGATCGAGGTCGTGTCCCGCACGCCCATCAACGACCGTGACGCGCTCTCGCATGCCTACACCCCCGGCGTCGCGCAGCCCTGCCTCGAGATCGAGAAGGATCCCGCGCTCTCCTACACGCTCACGCGCCGCCATAACCTCGTGGCCGTCATCACGGACGGTACCGCGGTGCTCGGCCTCGGTGACATCGGCCCGCTCGCGGCCATGCCCGTCATGGAGGGCAAGTGCGCGCTGTTCAAGGAGTTCGCGGATGTGGATGCGTTCCCGATCTGTGTCGACTCCAAGGATACCGACACCATCGTGGAGACCATCGCCAACATCGCCCTGAGCTTTGGCGGCATCAATCTGGAGGACATCGCCGCGCCCCGCTGCTTCGAGATCGAGGCACGTCTGAAGGAGCGCCTGGACATCCCCGTCTTCCATGACGACCAGCACGGGACGGCCATCGTCGTCGCGGCCGCGCTGACGAACGCCTGCAAGTGCGCGGGCAAGTCGCTGGACAGCCTCGAGGTCGTCATCAACGGTGCCGGCTCTGCGGGCATCGCCATCGCCAAGCACCTGCTGTCGATGGGCGTGGGCAACATCATCATGGTCGACCTCCCGGGCATCCTCGCGGACGACGTGACCTATGACAATCCCGCCCACAACGAGATCGCCGCCCGCACTAACCGCGACCGCCGTCACGGCACGCTCGCCGATGCGGTCAAGGGTGCAGACGTGTTCATCGGCGTCTCGAAGCCCGGCCTCCTCACGCAGGAGATGATCGGGACGATGGCGGAGCGTCCGCTCGTGTTCGCGATGGCCAACCCCACCCCGGAGATCATGCCCGACCTTGCCAAGGCGGCAGGCGCCTATATCGTCGGCACGGGGCGGAGCGATTTCCCGAACCAGATCAACAACGTGGTCGCGTTCCCGGGCGTCTTCAAGGGTGCGCTGGCCGTTCGCGCCCGCGACATCAACGAGGCGATGAAGGTCGCCGCGACCAAGGCGATCGCCGCCTGCGTCTCCGATGACCGCCTCACGCCCGACTTCATCCTGCCGGATGCCTTCGACCGCAGCGTATCGCTCGCCGTCGCCAAGGCCGTGGCACAGGCCGCCATCGATTCCGGTGTGGCTGGTCTGGAAGTCAGCCCGCTTTAAGGCCATGTTTACGGTCATGCCGCTCTGGGGGCGGATCGTTGGCATCGTGGTCTGCGGGATCCTGCTCGTACTGTTCGTGAATCCATTTTTCCTTGGCATCCACAATGCCGGCGGCGTCGTCGGTACGCTGGCCAGTCTGCTGGGCGCTGCCTTCTTCCTGTTCGACCCGGTCATCGCGCCGGTCCTCCATAGGATCTGGGAGGACGGGACGGGACGCGTCATCCTGTGCATCGTCATCGGACTGCTCTGCGTATGCGGCATCCTCGCTGTCGTGATCAGCGTCGGGATGATACGTCAGATGCGGGCGGCGCCGGAGACAGAGACACCTGTCATCGTGCTCGGCTGCAAGGTACGGCCGGACGGTCCGAGCCTGATGCTCGCACGCCGTCTCAACACGGCTGTGACCTATCTGAAGGCACATCCTGACGTCCCTGTGATCGTTTGCGGCGGACAGGGCAAGGACGAGCCGATGACCGAGGCACAGTGCATGGCCGACTACCTGACGGCGCACGGCATCGACGCGGCGCGAATCACGCAGGAATCGGCCTCGACCACGACGCAGGAGAACCTCCGCAACGCCTGTGACATCCTCGACGCGCACGAGTGGGGCCGCGATGTGACCATCATCACGGACGGCTATCACCAGCTCCGCGCCTCGATGATCGGGCAGGAGGCCGGTCTGCATTGCAGCGCCGTCTCTGCACCGACCTCGTGGTATCTCGTGCCGACCTACTGGGTGCGCGAATGGCTCGGGGTCTGCTATCAGGTCGTATTGGGGTGAGGATGATGTATCGGTATGTCCTGTTCGACCTAGACGGCACGCTCACCGACCCCGGCGAGGGCATCACGAATTCCGTGATGCATGCCCTCCGGCGTATGGGGATCGATCCGCCGGAGCGGGAGGCGCTGTACCCCTTCATCGGGCCGCCGCTGCTCGAGAGCTTTGCGAAATATTACGGCATCACCGGTGAGGACGGGCTACGCGCCGTGGCGTATTATCGGGAATACTACCGCGACCGCGGGATCTTCGAGAACCGCGTGATCGAGGGGATCCCGGCGCTGCTCGAGGCGCTGACGGCGGCAGGCTGTCAGTGCGTCCTTGCAACGGCAAAGCCCCTGCATTTTGCGGCGCAGATCCTGGAGCACTACCATCTCGACGGCTATTTTGCCCACACGGCCGGGGCGAGCATGGACAGCTCCAAGACGGAGAAGCCCATGATCGTGGCCGATGCGCTCGCGCTCTGCGGGGCGGGAGCAGGGGAGGCCGTCATGGTCGGTGATCGGTACAATGATGTCGAGGGCGCCCATGCCAACGGCATCCCCTGCATCGGCGTCCTCTTCGGATACGGCACCCGCGCGGAGCTGACCGAGGCCGGCGCGGACTTCATCGCGGAGGGACCCGCGGCCGTCAGGAGACTCGTCCTCGAGGAAGGATGAGTCCAAATAAGATCTCAGACGTCCCATCTGCGCGGCAGGTGGGGCGTTTTCGTCTCTTGAAAAAAGCACTTGACAAACTGCCGCAGATGCGTTATAATAAAGTCATACCTTTCAAAAGCGATGAAGGGGAGGAGTAGCCCTCTGCGGAAGCCAAGAGAGCGCCCGGCTGGTGTGAGCGGCGCGTGAGCAGAGCGTGTGAAGGTAGCCCCGGAGCTTCGGCTCGAACGCGGTGTGTCATTTTGATACGCTGTCAGTAGTCACCGACGGGAGTTCCCGTTACAGAACGAGCAGTCGGAGAGCAAGATCTTGCCGTCACAAGGCAGAGAGACTGTCCTGCTGCGTAGAGTGCGGATGCGATGACATCCGAATTCAGGTGGTAACACGGATATCCGCGCATTTTTCATGCAGCATATGATATTCGCCCTGAAGCTGACGATGCTTCGGGGCTTTTTTCGGCCCCGATGTTCCAAAAGCGCGATGTCGCCGGATGCCATGCGCGACAGTATGGCCACGGCACGGTCGTGCAAAATGAAAGGAGTTTTATCATGGCAAAGGAATTGGCAAAGACCTACGCCCCGGAACAGTTCGAGGACAGGATCTATGCGGACTGGGTGAAGAAGGGGTGCTTCCACGCAGAGATCGACCGCGAGAAGAAGCCCTATACCATCGTGATCCCGCCCCCGAACATCACGGGTCAGCTCCACATGGGCCACGCGCTCGACGAGACCCTCCAGGACATCCTGATCCGCTGGAAGCGCATGAGCGGCTACTGCACGCTCTGGCTCCCCGGCACCGACCATGCCGCCATCGCCACCGAGGCGAAGATCGTGGCGGCCATGCGTGAGGAGGGCATCACCAAGGAGCAGATCGGCCGCGAGGCGTTCATGGAGCGCGCTTGGGCCTGGAAGGAAAAGTTCGGCGGCCGCATCGTCGAGCAGCTCAAGAAGCTCGGCTCCTCCTGCGACTGGGACCGCGAGCGCTTCACGATGGATGAGGGATGCTCCAAGGCCGTCAAGGAGGTCTTCGTCAAGTATTACGAGAAGGGCCTCATCTACCGCGGCGAGCGCATCATCAACTGGTGCCCCAAGTGCCGCACCTCGCTCTCCGATGCCGAGGTCGAGCATGAGGATCAGGCAGGACATTTCTGGCATCTGCGCTACAAGTTCAAGGATTCCGACGAGTATCTGGAGCTGGCCACCACCCGCCCGGAGACCCTCCTCGGCGATACCGCCGTGGCCGTCAATCCGAACGACGAGCGCTACAAGTCTATGGTCGGCCGGACGCTGATCCTGCCGCTGGTACACCGCGAGATCCCGGTCGTTGCCGATGAGTATGTCGAGATGGACTTCGGTACCGGCGTCGTAAAGATCACGCCCGCGCACGACCCGAACGACTTCGAGGTCGGCCGCCGCCACGATCTGCCCGTCATCAACGTCATGACCGAGGATGCCCGCATCATCGACGATTATCCGAAGTATGCCGGCATGGACCGCTACGAGGCACGCAAGGCCATCGTCGCCGACCTCGAGGCTGAGGGCGCGCTCGTCCGCATCGAGGACTACAGCCACAATGTCGGCACCTGCTATCGCTGCGGCACGACCGTCGAGCCGCGCGTGTCGACCCAGTGGTTCGTCAAGATGCAGCCGCTGGCCGGCCCCGCCATCGAGGCCGTCAAGAAGGGCGACACCAAGTTCGTCCCGGAGCGCTTCGACAAGATCTACTATCACTGGCTCGAGAACATCAAGGACTGGTGCATCTCTCGTCAGATCTGGTGGGGCCATCAGATCCCGGCGTTCTACTGCGACGACTGCGGCGAGATGACCGTCACCAAGGAGAGCACCTGCTACTGCCCGAAGTGCGGCAAGCCCATGCGCCAGGATCCCGACACGCTCGACACCTGGTTCAGCTCCGCGCTCTGGCCTTTCTCGACCCTCGGCTGGCCGGAGAAGACCGAGGACCTCGAGTATTTCTACCCGACCAACACCCTCGTCACCGGCTATGACATCATCTTCTTCTGGGTCATCCGCATGATGTTCTCGGCGATGGAGAACATGGGACAGGTGCCGTTCGACACGATCCTGATCCACGGTCTCGTGCGCGATGCACAGGGCCGCAAGATGTCCAAGTCCCTCGGCAACGGCATCGACCCGCTCGAGGTCATCGACCAGTACGGCGCGGATGCGCTGCGCTTCATGCTCGCGACCGGCAATGCGCCCGGCAACGACATGCGCTACATCGACGATAAGGTCAAGGCCGCCCGCAACTTCGCCAACAAGCTCTGGAACGCCTCCCGCTTCATCATGATGAACCTGCCGGACGATTTCCAGTACACCGGCCTGCCCAAGGAGCTGACCACCGAGGACAAGTGGCTCGTCTCCAAGTGCAACGCCCTCGCCAAGGAGGTCGGCGCGAATCTGGAGGCCTTCGAGCTCGGTGTGGCCTGCTCGAAGCTGTATGACTTCATCTGGGATGTGTTCTGCGACTGGTACATCGAGCTGACCAAGCCGCGCATCCAGGCCGGCGGTGCCGCCAAGGAGACCGCACAGCAGGTGCTCGTTTGGGCGATGCGCCGTATGCTCAAGCTCCTGCATCCGTTCATGCCCTTCATCACCGAGGAGATCTGGCAGACCCTCGTGGGCGATGGCAGCATGATCATGCTCCAGGATTACCCTGTCTTTGAGGAGGCACTGGACTTCCCGCAGGAGGAGCGCGACTTTGAGAAGGTCGTAGACGCCATCAAGGCCGTTCGACTGACCCGCACGGAGATGAACGTGCCGCCGTCGGCCAAGGCCAAGCTCTACATCGAGACGCAGGAGCCGGCCGTGTTCGAGGCCGCGAAGCAGTTCTTCGAGAAGCTGGCCTCCGCCTCTGAGGTGGAGACGGGCGAGAAGTTCGACATCCCGGACTGTGCCGGTGCCGTGACGCACGCTGCCCGCATCCTGATCCCGCTCGACCAGCTCGTCGATAAGGAGAAGGAGCTCGCACGCCTCGCCAAGGAGCGCGAGAAGGCACAGAAGGACATCGACTTCCTCTCGAAGAAGCTGGATAACCCCGGCTTCCTTGCCAAGGCGCCGGAGCAGCTCGTCGCTGCCGAGCGTGCCAAGCTCGCGAAGGCACAGGAGAAGATGGACAAGATCATGCAGTCCATCCAGGCGTATTCCTGATGATGGATCCGATACAGGCGGCAGCGTTCCTGGCGGGCTTCTCCCATTCGGGTGCGCCCGTCCGGGATCTGTCGCGGATCGCGGGGCTGATGCATCGGCTCGGCGATCCACAGGACCGGCTGCAGTTTGTCCACATCGCGGGGACGAACGGGAAGGGCTCTGTCGCGGAGTATCTCTCGCACATCCTGATCCGCAGCGGCTATCGGACGGGGACCTTCACCTCGCCCTATATCCGTGTCTATGAGGACCGCATCCGTCTCGACCTGGAAAACATCCCCCAGGACGCGCTCTGCCGTCACCTGACGCGCATCCAAGAGGCCGTCCGGGAGGGGGAGGGCTATTCCCAGTTCGAGATCACGTTCGCGGCGGCGATGCTCTATTTCGCCGAGGCGGGCGCAGACATCGTCGTCCTCGAGGTCGGGATGGGCGGTCTGCTCGACTGCACGAACCTGATCGCCCCGCCGCTCTGTGCGGTCATCACGTCCGTCTCCCTCGACCATATGGCCATCCTGGGAGACACGGTCGAGAAGATCGCCGCCCAGAAGGCTGGGATCATCAAGCCCGGGAGCTGCGCTGTCCTCGCGGCGGACTCAGCGCCCGGTGCGCTGCGCGTGCTGCGGGAGACGGCGGAGGCGGCGGGCGTTCCCTATGTCGTTGCCGACCCTTACGCGCCGCCGTGCCGGATCCTCGAGGATGGCGGCATCGCGGGGAACGTGTTCCGATACGGGGACGTGACCTATCGCACGCGGATGGGCGGCATCCATCAGATCTACAATGCCGTGACGGCCGTCTGTGCCGTGCAGTCTCTGCGGGAGCGCGGTCTGACGATTCCGGAGACGGCCGTGCAGGAGGGACTGTACGCCGCTGCCGTCCCCGCCCGGATGCAGACGCTGCGGACAGACCCGCTCGTCCTCCTCGATGGCAGCCATAACATCGCCGGGATCTCCGCGCTCGCGGACGTCCTGGAGGAGAGCGGCATCCGGCGCTGGTGCGGCATCTGCGGCATGACCCATGCGGACGCCGTGACGGCATCAGGGGAGCGCCTCTCGCCGCTGCTCGACCGTGTGCTCTGTGTGGACGGCTTCATCGTGAACGCCGTCCCCGCACCGACGCTCTGCGAGGCGTTCACCTGTCCCGCCGCGCCCTCCGACCCGGAGGCGGCGCTCGCGGAGGCGTCGGCGTGGGCGAAGGCCAAGGGCGGCGCGGTCGTGATCTTCGGCTCGTTGTATCTGGCGAGCCGGTATTTGCAGGAGGAGTGACACATGGAATTCATCGTTGCTGCGATCGTCATCATCGTGCTGCTGCTGGTGCTCGGTGTCTCTCCCTGGACGATCATCGGCGGTGTGCTCGTGCTGACGGAGCTGCTGCTCATCATCATGACGCTGTTCTTCGTGGTGACGTTCATCCTGCTGCTGATCTCGAAACCGGTCAAGGCCGAGTTCCTGCGGATCTTCCAGCATGAGGTCGTCGGGACGTACGCCATCTACCGCATCGACGGGGAGGAGTTCAAGAACACCTTCCCGGCTGAGATCATGTTCGTCGACCGCATCTACAAGGAGGGCAAGACCTACTCTGCCCGCCTGCACAAAGGAAAAAAGAGCTATATGCTCTTCGATTGGTACAGCTACATCGTCATCGGTGTGGGGCTGCCCGTCAGTCTGGCGCTTGCCGTGGGGCTCGGGTGGTTCCTGCTCAGCATGTGGATGATGTGACGCCAAGATAAGAAAAGACGATAGGATCGTTTGGAGGATGGATCTATGAAATATGTTTGGACACTGCTGATCTCGATGGTGCCGCTCGTAGAGCTGCGCGGTGCGATCCCGATCGGAGTCGGGATGGGCGTGCCGTGGTATGTCGCCGTCATCATCGCGATGATCGGGAACATGATCCCGGTGCCGATCATTTTCTTCTTTGCACGCCGCGTGCTCGAATGGGGCGCCAATAAGCCGGTGATCGGAAAGTTCTTCACCTGGTGCCTCGAAAAGGGACGCAAGGGCGGCGAGAAGCTCAAGGAGAAGGCCGGCCGCGGCATGTTCTGGGCGCTGATGCTGTTCGTCGGCATCCCGCTCCCCGGGACGGGTGCCTGGACGGGCACCCTCGCGGCGAGCATGCTCGACCTGGATTTCAAGAAGAGCGTGCTGGCCGTGGTCTGCGGCTGCGCACTGGCCGCCGTCATCATCACGCTGGCGACGCTGCTGGGATTTGCCGCCTGGTTCGGCATCACGGCCTGAGCGTCTACCCGCGACAGAAGATCGAAAAGACCGCCGATCATCGCGACCGGCGGTCTTTTTTGCAGAGAAATGTCCGGAGATGAGTCCTATTTTCACTAAAAATGCTGCTTTTCTATTGACAAGATCACAGCAAAGTGCTATAATAAAAGAGTAAGCATCGTGATGCTGCAAATTCGTTTCAACGGAGGTTTTTCAGCCATGGCACAAAGGATCGTATTAAATGAGATCTCCTATCACGGACCGGGCGCAGTTGCCGAGATCGTTGGCGAGATCCAGGGCAGAGGCTTCAAGAAGGCCTTCCTATGCTCCGACCCCGATCTGGTCAAGTACGGCGTGACCGCGAAGGTCAGCGCGCTGCTCGAGAAGAACGATCTTCCCTACGAGCTCTATACCGAGATCAAACCCAATCCCACCATCGACAATGTACAGAACGGCGTCGCGGCATATAAGGCCTCCGGCGCGGACTATATCATTGCCGTCGGCGGTGGTTCCTCGATGGATACGGCCAAGGCGATCGGCATCATCATCGCCAACCCAGAGTTCGCCGACGTGCGCAGCCTCGAGGGCGTCGCCCCCACGGCCAAGCGCAGCGTCCCGATCCTGGCAGTCCCTACGACGGCCGGTACGGCTGCCGAGGTGACGATCAACTATGTCATCACCGATGAAGAGAAGAATCGCAAGATGGTCTGCGTGGACACCCACGACATCCCTGTCGTTGCGTTCATCGACCCGGATATGATGAGCACCATGCCCAAGAGCCTCACGGCCGCGACCGGCATGGATGCCCTGACCCACGCCATCGAGGGCTTCACGACCAAGGCGGCTTGGGAGATGACCGACATGTTCCATCTCAAGGCGATCGAGATCATCGCCCGCTCGCTCCGCAGCGCCGTCAAGAACGAGCCGGAGGGACGTGAGGGCATGGCGCTCGGCCAGTACATCGCCGGCATGGGCTTCTCGAACGTCGGACTTGGCATCGTCCATTCGATGGCACACCCGCTCGGCGCGCTGTATGACACGCCTCACGGTGTCGCGAACGCTATCATCCTTCCGACCGTCATGGCCTACAACGCCGAGACGACCGGGGACAAGTACAAGTACATCGCCGCTGCGATGGGCGTCGAGGGCACGGAGCACATGACCCAGGAGGAGTACCGCAAGGCAGCGATCGACGCTGTGCGCCAGCTCTCTCTGGACGTCGGCATCCCGCAGGACCTTAAGTCCATCGTCAAGGAGGAGGACATCCAGTTCCTCTCCGAGTCGGCCTATGCGGATGCGTGCCGTCCGGGCAACCCGCGTGAGACCTCCGTCGAGGAGATCGCAGAGCTCTATCGCTCGCTCCTGTGAGCGAGATAACAGCTATCCCCCACAAGCTGTGGGCTCACGAGCGATAGCAAGACACCGCCGCGGCCATCACAAGGCCGCGGCGGTGTTCTTTTTGTCTTGTACGATCAGTGGAAGGGGTCGTTGTCCTTGTCGTTCCACCAGTGGTTTTTCCAGCGCTTTTCGGGCTCCTGGGTGCTGCTGTACTTCTTGGGCCGGAGCTTGAGCCCGATCCGCCGCAGGAGCAGCTTGATGTGGTAGAGCAGGTCCTTGCCGAAGAAGAGCAGGAAGTTCGCGAACGCCACGATCAGCATCACCCGCGCCGACCACGGTGAGAAGATGAGCTGGACGAACATGAAGATCGCGTCGATCCAGGCCAGATACTTGATCTTGATGGGGATGAAGAAGAAGAGCAGGACCTGGAAGTTCGGGAAGAGCATCGCGAAGGCGAGGAAGAGCGAGAGGTTGAGGTATTCGTTCGTCGCAAAGCCGGTGATGAAGCCGCCGATGATCGTGCCGATGACGCCGGTGAGGTAGTAGACATTGAAGCGGAAGCTGCCCCATTGCCGTTCGAGCGCGGAGCCGATCAGGTAGTAGAAATACAGCTCGATGACGATGAACAGCAGGTTCTCGTTCGGCGGCATGAACACGAAGGTGAGCACACGCCACACCTGGCCGGAGAAGATGGCAGCGCGGTCGAAGTAGAGCAGGGAGCTGAGGTCAAAGGTGTAGTCGGGGTTCGTGAAGGTGTCGATCAGGTACACCAGCACCATGCCGAAGATGATGACGGTCATGAGGTTCGGGATCGCGAACCGTCCGAGCTTCCGTTCCAAGCGGTCGAGCAGTTTTGGTCTGTACATAGTCGATGCATTGCCTCCTCTATCGGGTGCCGCGGGAGATGCGGCCTGTCTTATCCTATCTATCATTATACCAGAACTGCGCTCTCCTGTCAAGGCTATGGGCGGTCTGTTCAGGACGCGATCGTCGATATGGTCGGTCTTGGGGGAGACGATGTGTGAGCTTTGGCAGTTTGTACAAAAAATCAACGGCTCGTTCTATATAAATCGTTCGTTCCCTGCTTGTATTTTTGTCTGTTTTCTTGTATAATATAAATAGGAATGCCCGAAATCGGGCAGCATCTGCGGCCTGCCGCATATCCCATACGATCAACACGAAACGGAGAGATACCATGAGACTTCGCACGCAATTACAACGTTTCTTTTCAGCCATCCTAGCCGGGAGCTGCCTGCTGACAGCGATGCCCATCCTGCCTGCTGCGGCAGAGACGGTGCCGGAGGAGGCTGTCGGTTCCGTGACCTCCGGCGGGAAGACGATGTATTTCTACGATACCCCCGGTTCGGGCGGCTTGGAGGCCATGTGGGTCGAGGCCGTTCGTCAGAAGAACGCGACCGTGACGCTCTATCAGGATTGGAAGGCCGTGACCGGCACCCGCATGGGTACTGCGGACAGCGGCTTCGTCAATGACGGCGTCATCTGTGTGCCGCTCGGATGTGAGATCACGATCGACCTGAACGGCTATAACATCGACCGTACCCTCGTGACCGCCATCCCGGACGGTGAGGTCATCTTCGTGCAGAGCGGTGCCACGCTCAACCTGACCGATACCAAGAGCGCCTCCGGGCGTTCCGGCAAGGTCACCGGCGGCAATACGGCCGGCGATGCGGGCGGTATCTTTGTCGAGGGCGGCGGCACGTTCAACATGTGGGGCGGCAGCGTCAGCGGCAACACGGCGGCGGGTGCCGGCGGCGGTGTCTTCCTTGGCGACCAGTCCACCTTCTATATGACGGGCGGGACGGTCTCGGATAACCGCGCCTCGGAGAGCGGCGGCGGCATGGCGGCCGTGAACAGCTCCATCCGCGTGGTATCGGGTCAGTTCACAAAGAACTCTGCCGGTCTCAACGGAGGCGGCATGTACCTCCAGGGCGGTGCTACGGAGCTGAACGCCTGCTCGGTCGAGGCGAACACGGCCGGATGCGGCGGTGGTATCTGCACCAGCACGGAGGCGGCCCTCTCGCTGAAGAACGGCGCCTCCGTCACCAAGAACATCGCCAGCTCCTCGGAGACACAGAGCGCCGGCGGCGGCATCCTGGCCATGAGCTATCGCGCGATTCGCGTGAGCGGCACGGTGGACGTCACCTCGAACCGCCTCTCGAACGGCGTCACGAGCGACCTGTCCTTCTGGCTCGACAGCGAGAACCCCTATAACGGCCCCCGGATCGAGGACGACGGCGTCTCCTCGTCGACACGCATCGGTGTGAGCTTCACGAGCGGCAAGGGACGCGAGATGGTCTTTGCGGCCAATATGGACTCCTCCATCTTCACACCGGCCACGGAGGGCTTTGAGATCAAGGAGAAGGACGGCATCCTCTCCCTGCGCCGCCCGTTCCAGATGCCGGACACGTCGGTGCTGATCTGGATCGCGGTCGGTCTGCTCGTCGTGATCGTCGCACTCATCTGCATCCTGACGATCGCACGCTCCCGCAAAAAGAAGCGCCGCCGCAGGAAGTCGGCCAAGCACAAGAAGCAGGCGTGAGGAAGCCTCGACGATATGCATTAGTAATAAGGACAGATGCCCATGGGCGTCTGTCCTTTTTGTATCTTCCGTCACCTGCATCTTGCTTTTTCCGGCAGACCGTGTTATAATAGTATGTGGTCAGCGAAAACTAACTATGACAGATCGTTCGTATGGAAGAACAGGAAGGGGCATTATCATGTATGTATCACAGATCAAGGACGCCCTATGGTGGGCGTATGACATCCCCGGGAACATCGGGTGGATCCTCTATTTTGTCGGGCTCGGGAGGTACCTTGCCAAAGGCGGGGCCTCCGTATCCACGGCTATATTGCTCGCGATCCCGGCGGTCGCCATGCTCATCGGGATCGCAGAGCTCGTCAGTGAACGCATCTGCAAGCTGGACAGACGGCTCCCGGCGGTCCGCTTTTGGAGAGGCTTCGGGGCGCTGACGATCGGCGGCGCGCTCGGGGCGATCCTATCTGCCGTCACCCTGCGCAGCAATGTGAGCGCGGGGAACGGTATCCTTATGCTGACCGGCGGTCTGCTGTGCTTCGTGTTCGCGGGACTGATCGCCGTCAGCTTCAAAATGGAGCGTGTATGATGAACAGGCACAGCTATCCCAGAGCATGGGGCAAGCTATTTGAACGTTATATCGACGAGTATCTGCCCGACAGAAAGCAGGAGATCTGCCGCAGGGCGGATGCGGTCTATGAAAAGCTGATCGCGCAAAAGCCGGACATCGGCAAGGGCATGATGGCCGACACGATGGATACCTGGTACTGCATCGTTGCATTTTACGAAGCGAGCGATCATTTGATCGACGGGGAGGCGTTCCAGATCATCCACGGCTGGCATGTCGACAAGCTGCGATTCTTGGGCAAGCTCATCAATGCCAATGAGCAGCAGCTCCCTTTCCGCCTCATGACGCGCATCTATCGGCGCTATGAGAAGCGATGGCGCGCGCACCGGGCGAAGGGGGAGTGGCGCGATGCATGGGGCGTCGTGATCGACCCGGATCATCGGCAGGAGGGGTGTGCCTTCCATCTGGTCGGCTGTCCGATCGCGAAGCACGCCAAGGCACATGGCTACGAGGCGCTGCTGCCGTACCTCTGCAAGACCGACCATGCGCTCGCGGAGGTGCTCCATGCCAAGCTGATCCGCACGCAAACGGAGATCCTCGGCGGCGACTGCTGCGACTATTGGTATGTCGGGGACAAGAGCGACGCGGCGAAGGCGTTCGCGGACCTGGAGAAGATATGAGGGACTGCAAGATCGGACAGCAACAGCTCTGCATCCATACGGCAGAGCTGTTT
The DNA here is from genome assembly GCA_902762785.1 of uncultured Ruminococcus sp. Taxonomy (GTDB): domain Bacteria; phylum Bacillota; class Clostridia; order Oscillospirales; family Ruminococcaceae; genus UBA3855. The sequence continues at coordinate 27,779 of CACWPL010000016.1, forward strand.
TCTGTGGAGCATCAAGACCCATGAGCGGAATGGAGCATCCGGGATGGAATGGAGTGGAAAGCCGCTTTGGATCATGCTATAATAGCTATGGTCTTGGACGCAAGACCATTTTCATCCACTACGAATTAGCGATAGCTAACAAAAACGGAGGTCATCATGAAAGGCAAAGACTTGATCAACATCGGTATCTTCTCAGCGATCTACTTCGTCATCGTGTTCATCGTGGCGATGCTGGGCTTCATCCCCATCTTCCTGCCGCTGCTCTGTGTGCTCGTGCCGATCCTCGGCGGGATCCCGTTCATGCTGTTCCTGACGCGGGTCAAGAAGTTCGGCATGATCTGGATCATGAGCGTCATCATGGGCCTGCTGATGCTGCTGACAGGCATGAGCTGGCCGCCGCTCGCTGTCTCTGTGGTGAGCGGCCTGCTCGCGGAGCTGGTCTATCGGAGCGGGAACTATCAGAGCGCTGCGAAGGCCGTCCTCACGAACGGCGTCTTCAGCCTGTGGGTGGCGGCCAATTATCTGCCGCTGTTCTTCGCAGCTGAGCGCTACTGGTCGACCCGGCAGAGCTTCGGACAGGACTATATCGACACTGTCACGAAGCTGATGCCGACCTGGATGTGCCCGGTGATGTTCCTGGCGGCGTTCGTGTGCGGCATCCTCGGTGGTCTGCTCGGGCGCAGGCTGATGAAGAAGCACTTTGAAAAGGCAGGCATCGCGTGAGCCGCGACCTGTTCGATTCCCTTGACCAGGCGGGCTTCGGATCGAATGTCCATGAGGTCGCTGCGGATGACGACTGCCGTGTGCTCCGCCTCGAGGACGGCTCGGGCGAGGGCTTCATGACGATGTATCGTGTCTTCGACGGCATCTATGTGATGTACGACGACTTCCATCTGCGCCGCTGCGTCTCGGAATACCAGAACGCGGAGACGGTGCTCTGTATCGACCATTGCCGCGAGGGACGCATCGAGCATGAGGACCTGTTCGGCGGCCGCTATTATATGGAGGCCGGAGACCTCCGGATCGACCGGCGCGTGCATCATGAGGGCAGGGTCGAGCTGCCGCTGTCGCATTATCACGGCATCTCGATCGGATTCCTTGGCGATGTCGCACAGCAGTCCCTGACGCGCGAGATGCCGTTCCTGAAAACGGACATCGAGGCGCTGGCAAGGCGATTCTGCCCGGACGAGAAGGCGTTCCTGCTGCGGGGGAACGAGCCGCTGAACGTGCTCTTCGCGCAGCTCTACGCAGTCCCAAAATGCGTGCGGATCGACTATTTCCGCGTGAAGATCGCCGAGCTCCTGCTCTTGCTGTCCGATGTCGACACGGCCGCGTATGCCGGCAAGCACCAGTATTTCCCTGCAAGTCAGACCGACAAGGTCAAGGAGATCCACGCGCTGATCACGGGCAGGCTCGACAAGACCTTCACGGTCGACGCCCTGTCCCAGATCGCGGGGATGCCGCCGGCGACGCTGCGCAAGGTCTTCAAGGCAGTTTACGGCGCGCCGATCTATCAGTACATCAAGGGCTACAAAATGAAGGCTGCGGCCGAGATGCTGATCACAGAGCCGATCACCGTTGCCGAGACCGCGCAGCGGTCAGGGTATGACAACGCCTCCAAGTTCTCGGCGGCGTTCCGGGACGTCATGGGCGTCACACCGCAGATCTATCGCAGCAGACAGGAGGAAACATAATGGGTAAGGACCAAAACGGATCGTTCGTCTGGCTGCTCGGCCAGTCGGGCGAGCGCAAGGGCAAGTTCATCGCGAGCGTCGTGCTCGCAGCGTTCTCGATGCTGTGCGGTATCGTGCCGTACTGGTCCATCGCAAGGATCGTCCGCGGCCTGCTCGCCGGCAGTACGGACAAGGGCGCGTATGTCCTGGATGCGGTCATCATCCTGGCGCTTTGGCTGGGACACGCGCTGTTCCATGCACTGAGCACGGCGAACTCCCACCTCGCGACGTTCCACACGCTCGCCGTCATCCGCAAGAGGGCGCTCGACAAGCTCGCCAAGATGCCGCTCGGCGACGTCATCGAGCAGCCGTCCGGCGCGCTCAAGAGCACGATCGTCGAGCGCATCGACAGCATCGAGACCACGCTCGCGCACATCCTCCCGGAGTTCACGACCGGTATCGGCGCCCCGATCATCATCCTTGTGTATACCTTCATCATTAGCTGGAAGCTCGGGCTCGCCGCGCTGATCACGGTGCCGCTCGGCATCGTCTGCTATGCACTGATGATGTTCGGCTACACGGAGAACTACAGCAGGACCGTCCGCGCGACCAAGGCGCTCAACGCCGTGACGACCGAATACATCAACGGCATCGAGGTCATCAAGGTGTTCGGCAAGGCGCAGGCGAGCTATGAGCGCTTCGCAGCCGCCGCCAAGGAGAGCGCCGCGAGCTTCGTGGACTGGATGCGCAAGTGTAACGTCTATATGACCTTCGCGATGGTCATCATGCCGGCCACGATGCTCTCCGTCCTGCCGATCGGCGGCATCATGACGATGCACGGCACGATCGGTACGGCCGACTTCATCACGGTCATCATCCTCACGGTCGGCCTGATCGAGCCGCTGATTCGCGTGATGAGCTATTCGGACGACATCGCCCAGATGGACACCATCGTGACCGAGGTGCGCAGCATCCTCGATGCGCCAGAGATGGTGCGTCCTGCCGCGCTCACGCATACGATCGACGGCGGCGACATTGCGCTCGAGGACGTGCATTTTGGCTATGCGGACAAGGAGATCCTGCACGGCATCTCCATGACGATCCCCAAGGGGGCGTTCATCGCGCTGGTCGGTCCCTCCGGCAGCGGCAAATCGACCGTGGCGCGCCTCATCGCGAGCCTTTGGGATGTCGGCAGCGGGCGTATCACCTATGGCGGCGTCGACATCAAGGAGATCCCGCTCGACGACTATCATCAGAGGATCGCCTATGTCTCGCAGGACAACTACCTCTTCGACCTGACCGTCCGCGAGAACATCCGCCTCGGCGACCCCTCCGCGACCGATATGCAGGTGGAGGAGGCGGCCAAGCGCTGCGGGTGCCATGAGTTCATCATGGGTCTGGAGAACGGCTATGACACGGTCGTCGGTGCATCGGGCGGACACTTATCCGGCGGCGAGCGTCAGCGGATCTCGATCGCAAGGGCGATGCTCAAGAACGCGGAGGTCATCATCCTCGATGAAGCCACCGCCTACACCGACCCCGAGAACGAAGCGGTCATCCAGCGCAGCGTCGCAAGGCTCGTCGAGGGCAAGACGCTGATCGTCATCGCGCACCGGCTCTCGACTGTCAAGAACGCTGACCGTCTCTACGTCATCCGCGACGGCCAGATCGAGGAGCAGGGGACACACGACGCGCTGCTTTCTGCCGGCGGGCTCTACAGCAGGATGTGGGCGGCACATATCACAGCAAAGGACGGTGAGGACGATGTTTAAGATCCTGCGGGATTTCTTCGCTTTTTGCGATGCAGAGGACAGAAAGCGCTTTTATACGTCGATCGTGCTGAGCCTTTTACAGGCGATGTTCGAGGCACTGAAGATCCCGGCGATCGCCTGCATGGTAACGGCGCTCTTGGAGAAGGACGTGACCGCGAAGACCTGCCTGACCTGCCTTGGCATCATGCTGGTGAGCATCATCGGTTCGGGCTCGTTCAAGTCAAAGGCGACCATGCTCCAGACCGAGGGCGGCTATCATACCTGCGCGGAAAAGCGCATGCAGATCGCGGAGCATCTGCGCTATCTCCCCATGGGCTACTACAATGAGAACAGCCTCGGCCGCATCATGTCCGTTACGACGAACACGATGCAGAATCTTGAGAACGTCGCGACCCGCGTGGTCATGATCGTATGCTCCGGCCTGCTCTCCACGGCGGTCATCACGGCGATGATCCTCGTGTTCGACTGGCGGATCGGACTCATCCTCTGCGGCGGGCTCGTGGTGTATTTCCTCATCAACAGCGGCATGATGCAGGCATCGGCGTCCATGGCCAAGCAAAAGCAGGAGAAGGACGCCGCGCTCGTCGCCAAGGTCATCGAGTACATCCAGGGCATCTTCGAGGTGCGCACGTTCCGCCTCACCGGCACCCGCAGCCGTGACCTCAATACGGCCATCGACGAGAACGAGCATGCCAATTCCGCGATGGAGCTCAAGCTCATCCCCTATATGACGATGCAGAGCTTTTGGCTCAAGGCCGTAGGGACGGTGATCGTGCTCGTCTCCGTGCTGCTGCACATCGGCGGGAGCATGGACCTGCTGACCGCGATCATCATGATCGTCAGCTCCTATCTGATCTATGCACAGCTCGATAATGCGGGCAATTATTCGGCGCTCCTGCGGACGGTCGACGTGTCCGTCAGCCAGGCGAGCGAGATCCTCCGCACGCCGCAGATGGACATCTCCGGCGAGGACATCCGGCCGGCACATCATGACATCGAGGCCGAGGACATCGGCTTTGCCTATGAGGAACGCCGGATCATCGACGGCATCTCGCTGCGCATCCCGGAGCGCACGACCACGGCGATCGTCGGTCCCTCCGGCGGCGGCAAGACGACCCTTACCTCCCTGCTCTCCCGCTTCTGGGACGTGGACGCGGGCAGGGTGACGCTCGACGGCCGCGATGTTCGGACGTACAGCATGGACGCGCTGATGCGGAACTACAGCTTCGTGTTCCAGCGGGTATACCTCTTCGCGGACACGGTCGCCAACAACATCCGCTTCGGCCAGCCGGACGCGCCGATGGAGAAGGTCATCGAAGCGGCGAAAAAGGCCTGCTGCCACGACTTCATCATGCAGCTCCCGGACGGCTATGAGACGGTCATCGGCGAGGGCGGCGCGAGCCTGTCCGGCGGCGAGAAGCAGCGCATCTCCATCGCCCGTGCGATCATGAAGGACGCGCCGATCATCGTCCTCGACGAGGCGACGGCGAACGTCGATCCCGAGAACGAGGCAGACCTCATGCAGGCGATCGACGCACTGACCAAGGAGAAGACCATCATCATGATCGCGCACCGCCTCAAGACCGTTCGTCATGCCGATCAGATCCTCGTCATCGACAGCGGCAGGATCGCCGAGCAGGGGACGCACGAGCAGCTCATGGCGCAGGATGGCATCTACCGCAGCTTCGTCGCGAGCCGGCGCGAAGCCGCCTCCTGGAGGCTGTGAGATGGCAGGTCTCTTCACAGCCGACATCGAGAACAGAGGCCTTGTCCTCGATCCTCGGACGAAGCTGTTCATCATGATCACACTGGTGGTGTTCGCGCTCGGCGGCGCGGGCAGCGATACCGCGGCCGTTCGTTGGGGGACGGTCGCGGTCTCCGCGCTGCCCATCGTCCTGCTCTTGACTGCGAGGTCGTACAAGACGGCGGCAGTGTCCGGCTGCCTGTACGCCTTGGTCAAGGCGGCGGAGCTGTGCCTCGTCCCCCATATGACGGGCGCTGCGCTCAGTGTCTGCGGGATGTGCTGCATGATCGTGATCCGCCTGATGCCGGGTCTGCTCATGGGCACCTACATGCTCTCGACCACGACGGTCAGCGAGTTCATCGCCGCCATGCACAGGATGCACGTCCCGCAGCAGATCACGATCCCGCTCTCGGTGATGTTCCGCTTCTTCCCGACCGTGCTCGAGGGATTCGCCTCGATCAACACGGCCATGCGGATGCGGGACATCCGTCTCGGCGGCAAGCATGCGGGCAAGCTCATCGAATACCGCCTCGTGCCGCTGATGGTCTGTTCGGTGAACATCGGCAGCGAGCTCTCCGCCGCGGCACTGACCAGAGGCCTTGGCACAGGCGTGCGGCGCACGAATATCTGTCGAATCGGGCTCCATTGGCAGGATCTCTCAGCCCTCGCCCTGCCGGTGGGACTGTATGGCGCATGGATCCTTGGGATGATCGGGGTGATAGGATGAAAGAAGCAGCAAGGATCCAAGACGTGACCTTTCGCTATGCCAGCGGCGATGCCGGGGCGCTGGACGGTCTCGATCTGACCATAGGACAGGGGGAATGTGTCCTCCTCTGCGGCGGCTCCGGCTGCGGGAAGACGACCGTGACCCGCCTCCTCAACGGCCTGATCCCGCACTATTATGAGGGTGATCTGACGGGCACGGTGACGGTCTTCGGGAAAAGTGTCCGCGAGACGGCCATCGAGGCGCTCGCGGGGACCGTGGGGAGCGTGTTCCAGGATCCGCGGAGCCAGTTCTTCTGTGTGGACACGACCTCGGAGATCGCGTTCGGCTGCGAGAACATGGGCCTGCCCGAGCAGGAGATCCTCCGTCGTGTCGACAGGACGACGGAGGATATGCACATCCGGCCGCTCCTCGGCAGGAGCATCTTCGACCTATCGGGCGGCGAGAAGCAGAAGATCGCCTGTGCCGGTGTCGCGGCGATGCTGCCCGAGCTGATCGTGCTCGATGAACCGACGTCGAACCTGGATCTCGATGCGATCGGTGAGCTGCGCGAGATCATCCGTAACTGGCGCGCGCAGGGCAAGACCATCGTCATCACGGAGCACCGCCTCGGATGGCTCGAAGGCCTGTGTGACCGTGTACTCTATATGGAGGACGGCAGGATCACGCGATCGTTCACGGGCGAGAGGTTCTTTTCCTTCGATACGGAACAACTGAACGAGATGGGCCTCCGTGCGCTTCGGACGGCGCATCCTTACCTTACGAGCAGGACCGGGCTCACGCAGATCAAGCCCTTCGACGGGCAGGAGGTCCTGACGCTCGAGGGCTTCCGCTATGCCTACGGGAAGCACACCGCGCTCGCCATCGACCGCCTGACGCTGCCGCAGGGCGCCGTCATCGCGGTGATCGGCCACAACGGGGCAGGGAAGTCCACGTTCACCAGATGCCTGTGCGGCCTGCAAAAGGGCTTCAAGGGCAAAGTCACGATCGGGGGCAGGACGTATCGTCCAAGGGAGATGCTGCGGCAGTCCTACATGGTCATGCAGGACGTGGATCACCAGCTCTTCGCGGAGACGGTGCTCGAGGAAACGATGCTCGGCGCGGAGGAGACCGACCTCGCCGCGGCCATGGAGATCCTCGAGACGTTGCAGATCGCGGCGTGCAAGGACCGCCATCCCATGTCGCTCTCCGGCGGCCAAAAGCAGCGCGTGGCGATCGCGTCGGCACTGATGGCGGGCAAGCGCCTGCTCGTGTTCGACGAACCGACCAGCGGCCTCGACTTCCGCAGCATGGAGCAGACGGCACAGCTCCTGCGGTCCGTCGGCAGGGAGCTGACCGTGCTGATCGTCACACATGACATGGAGCTGATCGACCGCTGCTGTACGCATCTCCTGCATATCGAGGGCGGGACGGTCACGCATGATCTGTCATAAAAAACAGGCTCTCCGTATGCCGGGTACTCATAAAGAAGTTTTTATGATTTGAAGATAAGGTTGCGTAACCGCCTTGGTTACGCAGCCTTTCTCTTTTTGTCGTACTTCATGCCCTTGTCATTGCGGACGGTCTGGAAAGCCGTCCCCTCCGTCATGCCGATGGATGTGATGCGGTCCAAGAAATGATCGTCTCCATCGACGCGGACGATCGTTCCCAACGTGTCCGCCTTCGTTTCTGTTAGCTTCATGGCTTCCCTCCTAAGATCTATCTCACAGACGTTTCGTCCGATCTGTGGTCTTGTTTGGAGGCACACGCGCTGCACCCGCTGCACCCGGAACAGCCGCATCCGCATCCCTTGGACGAGCGCTTCGCCGCGATCTTCGACCGCACGATCAAGACCACGATCAGTGCGACCACGAGCGATAACAAAACGGTCATCCCGTTCTCCATGAGCCATCCCATATGCAGGACCTCCTTATATAGTTAGCGATAGCATACTGCTACATATTATAGATCACACCGTTCTTGTCTGCTTGTCAAGTGCCGTTCCTAAAAATCGGTATCTTGCATCATATCATGGCGCAGTATGTTTCGAATGTTCGGCAGTATGCTAAGACTTACTTCTATTTTGGGAAATGGCTTGCATCAGCGCGCAGGATGTGTTATAATGATACGGTGATAGTAAGCAGATGCTTACTTCGATAACGAATCATATAGGAGATAAGGAGAGAGTACGATGGAACTGAAACTCGGTGACGTACAGACGACCGCGCTCATCCCGCTAGCGGTCAAGGCGAACGAGACGCTGCGCAAGAACGCACGTATCCAGGATCGCAAGGCAGTCGAGATCATCCAGGCGCTGCAGATCGACACGAAGCCCTATGACAAGTTCATGTCCCACGAGGGAGTCGTGGCGCGGACGATCATGCTGGATCGGCAGCTCAAGGGCATCCTCCAAAAGCGGCCTGACACGGTCGTGGTGAACGTCGGCGCGGGCTTCGATGACCGTTTCACTCGGGTGGACAACGGCAGAATCCTGTGGTTCGACCTGGACCTCCCGGACGCGATCGCCGCGCGGAAAAAGGCGTTCCCGGAGCGCGACCGTGTGACCATGATCGCGGGGGATGCGCTGGACGATGCCTGGTGTGAGCCGGTGCGTGCCGCGCTCGCCGGCAGGGACGCCGCGCCTGTCGTGATCGCGGAGGGACTGTTCATGTACCTGACGCTCGAGCAGATCAAGCAGTTCCTGGAGATCCTCAAGCGCTGCTTCCCGCAGGGCGGCACCCTGATCGCGGAGCAGAACAGCAAGCTGATGCAGAAGAACGAAAAGCATCATGACACGGTCAAGAACACCCGCGCCCATTTCATGTCCGGCACCGATACGGCCCAGGAGATCGCCGATCTGACGGACGGGATCACGCTCGTGGAGGAGCACAGCTTCAATGAGGAGATGCAGAAGTACAGCCTCCGCGGGAAGCTGTTCGCGCTGCTCCTGCCGAAGGTCAACGACCGCTGGGCGACGTTCCGGTGGTGAGATGCCGGTACCGTCTTGGAAGACCGACCTGGCTTGATGACGAAAAGAGGCAGCCTGACCGCCAAGGTCACGCTGCCTCTGATACTATGATCGTCCTTCGTTGCTCTGTCCGCGCGTCCTAGGGCGTACAGGGCAGGGGAGGGCAAAAAAAGATCCTGCCTCTGACATGAGACAGGAAAAAATAAAAAGTGCGGATAAAAGGACTTGAACCTTCACCGAGTTGCCCCGACTAGCACCTGAAGCTAGCGCGTCTGCCAATTCCGCCATATCCGCATATTTCATATGAAATTGTAAAAGAAAAGGTGGTGCGGATAAAAGGACTTGAACCTTCACCGAGTTGCCCCGACTAGCACCTGAAGCTAGCGCGTCTGCCAATTCCGCCATATCCGCATATTCTCTTTTCTTTTGTCGAGCGCTGCACTCAACAATAGCTATTATAGCACGATCTTGGCGTTCTGTCAAGGGGTTTTTAAAAATTTTTTTCAAAACCTGCATTTTTTCTGAAAACCACTGGAAATGTGGCGCGGGATGTGGTATAATAAAAGTTATGTGATATGGCGGGGCAGGGAAGACTGCGCCGCCGAGCAGACTGGATGTAAGGAGCGTGGATGCATGATGATCTATCTGGACAACGCCGCCACCACAAGGCCGGCGGCGCCCGTGATCGAGGCGGTCACCGACTGCCTGACGGCACATTGGGGGAACCCCTCTTCGCTGCACCGTTTTGGGCTCGATGCCCAGCTCGGCATGGATGCGGCACGCAAGACGATCGCTGCGGCCATCGGGGCGGAGGCGGGGAACATCCTCTTCACCTCCGGCGCGACCGAGAGCAGCAATCTCGCCATCCGCAGCACGGCGGCGAGCCGCGGCCGCCACAAGCCCCATATCGTCACCTCGGCGGTGGAGCATGCGAGCGTCCGCAGCACGGTCGATGCGCTCGAGGCACAGGGGATGCGCGTGACACGAGTCCTCCCCCGCGAGGATGGGCGTTTCTATGCGGAGGACTTCCTCGACGCCGTGACGCCCGACACCTGCCTCATCACCATGATGTATTGTGAGAACGAGACGGGACGGATCCTCCCGGTCGAGCGCGTGTTCCGCACGGTGAAGCGCAAGCGCCCCGACATCCTGCTCCACTGCGACGCCGTCCAGGCGTTCATGAAGCTGCCCGTCCATGTCGAGGACCTCAAGGCCGACCTGATGTCGATGAGCGCACACAAGATCCATGGCCCCAAGGGCGTGGGGGTGCTCTACGTCCGCAAGGGCGTGCATCTCGTGCCGTCTGTGACGGGCGGAGAGCAGGAGCGCGGGCTGCGTCCCGGGACGGAGGCGGTGCCGCTGATCTGCGGATTTGGTGCAGCGGTGCAGTACATGCAGCCGACCGTGCGCGAGCGCTATGAGAAGGTCGCCAAGCTGCGGGGGGAGACGATCGCGCGTCTCCAGGCGCTCCCCTTCGTCACGATCAACAGCGACGAAGCCGGTTCACCGTACATCCTGAACTTCTCTGTAGCGGGCATCCGCTCGGAGATCATGCTGCATTACCTCGAGGAGCGGGAGATCTACGTCTCCAGCGGCTCGGCCTGCTCGCGCGGCAAGAAAAGCGGCGTCCTGACGGCCTACGGCATCCCCGATTCGCTGGCCGACTGTGCCATCCGCGTGAGCTTCTGCGGGGACACGCCCGAGGAGGCGCCTGCGCGTCTGACTGAGGCCGTCCAGGCGGCGCACGAGACGCTGATCCACAAGTCATGATGACGCAGAAAACAACGCTCCGTGAGCGGCTCACGGACATCCGGGCACCGCGTCCAGAGGGTACGATCGGGCGAAAGCTGGCCGTCACGGCCGGGATCGGCGTCGCGGGGGCGCTGCTCGGCGTGTTCCAGAAATGGCTCGACAGCATGGCGGTCAATGAGCTGCCGCGGCTCTTCCAGATGATCGACCTGACGAACCTCTTCGGCAGGATCGCCATCTGGATCCTGCTCGCGACCGTGATCGCTGTGTTCTCACCGACCCCGCGGCGGGCATCTCTGAACACCTTCGTGTTCTTTGTCGGGATGCTGGCGGGGTACTATGTGTACTGCCAGTTCGTCCTGGGCTTTCTGCCTGTCTCGTATATGATGATCTGGGTCGTGCTCGCCTTTGTTTCGTTGCCGCTGGCGTACATCTGCTGGTACGCGAGAGGCGAGGGGCGAGTCTCGACTGTCATCTCGGGCGGCATCCTCGGTGTCCTGCTGGCGCAGACGTTTTGGCTCGTGCAGGGGCCTTCGGGGTTTTGTTTGACGCACGCCGCGGAGCTCGTCATCTTGGTGGTCGGGGCTATCGTCCTGCATCGGGACATCAAACAGACGCTCATCGCGCTCGGGATCTCTGTCCCGGCGGCGGTGCTGTGCCAGCTCTTCCTCCCTTATTGGGCATGATACGTGTCTTATATATGAAAGGAGCGATCCCATGCTGATCCGTACCATGACGCTCGATGACTATGAGCACGTTTATGCACTTTGGCTCTCCTGCAAGGGGATGGGCCTGAACGATCTTGACGATTCCCGGGAGGGAATCGGACGGTATCTTGAACGGAATCCCACGACCTGTTTGGTGGCAGAGGCGGACGGCGCCATCCTTGGCGTGATCCTCGCCGGTCACGACGGCAGACGCGGCTATCTCTACCACACCGCCGTGAGCCCCGACCATCGGCATGAGGGCATCGCCACACGGCTCCTCGACGCGGCGATGGACGCTTTGAAGGCGGAGGGGATCAACAAGTCGGCACTGGTCGTGTTCTCCCGCAATGCAGACGGCAACGCCTTCTGGGAGCGGATGGGCTTCACGGAGCGCGAGGACCTCGTCTACCGGAACAAGACGCTGCGCGAGATGCGGCGTATCGACACATGACGGTCTCTGACCGATATATGATAAAGGAGCATCGCAAATGAAAGAAGTTGTTTTAGCAAAATATGGAGAGATGGCGCTCAAGGGCCTGAACAAGGGCACCTTCGAGGACGTGCTCTTCAAGCAGATCAAGCGCCGTCTGCGCCCGCTCGGCGCGATGACGTTCAGCCGCGCGCAGTCCACGGTCTACATCGAGCCGCAGGACGAGAGCATCCGCATCGACGACATCATCGATCGTCTGCAAAAGGTCTTCGGCATCGCGACGCTCTGCCGTGCCGTGACCTGCGAGAAAGACTTCGATGACATCCGCACCCGTGCCGTGGACTACCTCCGCGAGACGCTCGAGGATGTCGAGACCTTCAAGGTCGAGGCCAAGCGCGCCGATAAGACCTTCCCCATGAAGTCCCCGGAGATCTGCCGGGAGCTGGGCGGCACGCTCTGTGAGGCGTTCCCGCATCTGCGCGTGGATGTCCACGAGCCGGACGTGACCGTCATGGTCGACATCCGCGATACGAACGCCTATGTGTATGCCGGCAAGCTGCGCGGTGCGGGCGGTCTGCCCCTCGGCACCGGCGGCAAGGCGCTCCTGCTGCTCTCCGGCGGCATCGACAGCCCGGTCGCCGGCTACATGATGGCCAAGCGCGGCGTGCTCGTCAACGCGATCCATTTCGTGAGCCCGCCCTACACCTCCGACCGCGCCCTCCTCAAGGTCGAGGAGCTCGCGCAGAAGATGACCGCCTACTGCGGCGACATCAAGTTCTACTGCGTCCCCTTCACGGAGATCCAGGAGCAGCTCCGCCGCCGCTGCCCGGAGGAGTATTTCACCATCCTCATGCGCCGCGTCATGATGCTGATCGCACAGCAGATCGCGGCACAGGATGAGGACCAGGCGCTCATCACCGGCGAGAGCATCGGCCAGGTCGCCAGCCAGACCATGCAGGCCATGGTCTGCACGGATGCAGTGTGCAGGATGCCGGTGTTCCGGCCGTGCGTGGCGCTCGACAAGACCGAGATCATCGAGATCGCGCGGAGGATCGACACCTTCGACATCTCCATCCAGCCGTATGAGGACTGCTGCACCGTCTTCACGCCCCGTCACCCGAAGATCCGTCCGCAGCTCGAGCTGATCGAGGCGGCACAGGAGAAGGCCGAGCTCGGCGAGATGATCGCCCGCGCGGTAGAGGGGACGACGTGCAAGACCTTCCATGTGGAGCTGTAAGGCAAAGATCTCGTGGATCTTGCTGGATCTTGACAGGGTATCTTTGTAGATGTTGTTGAAATTTCTGTTTCTCCGTCTCACAGCCTTGACAGTCTACGGCAAAAGGTGTACAATAATATAATAGGAAAACTGTCAGGAGCCATCGCGCAAGATGGCGGCCGGACGGTATCCTATCCGGCACAGTCAGCACCGCGGCCATCCACAAGGCCGGCATCGTGTGTCTGATATGTGCCAACAATGAAACTCGATCATTTTTCAGATCACGTTGGAGGAAGCTGCATGCGCAATTCACCGGACGAGCCCCTGCATCCGCAGGACGACCGACGGCAGCAGTTCACAGAGGAGGAGCTGGACGCTATCATCGCTTCGGCACAAGGAGCGGAACGATCCAAGACCTCTGATGGGACACCGCTGTCCGAACAGGATAAGTTCAATGCGATCAGGTCCGCGCTCCGTGAGCAGGACGCAGCCGATCAGCAGGAGGAGACCCGCATCTCCATCGCTGACAAGATCCAGCGCATGAAGGCAGGCAACTACGAACCACCGGAAGGGGAGGAGCTAGAGGTGTCCCCCGGCTTCCCGGAGGCACCCGAGGACGAGGATGCCCCGGAGGTCGCGGCGATGATCGCTGCATCGCCTCCGCCGAAGAAGAAACGCCGTCCTGCCAAAAAGAAAAAGAAGACCAAGAAGAAAAAGAGCGGCGGTCTCGCGGCCCTGTTCCCGGCCAAGGGCGACAGTGCCTTCGAGGTCATCCGCAAGAGCGTCTTCCTGATGTCCTCGGCCATCTTTATGGTCTGCATGTTCCTCATCGGAGACTACTTCTGGACGAACTACCAGAACAAACTCATGAACGAGGAGAAGGCGAGCATCTATGACCCCGGCAGCGTCAAGGTCGAGAAGAAGACCAAGACCGATGACTACGGCACGCCCTATGAGGCCTATGTCCTGCTCGATAACGCGCGCAGGATGCTGGAGATCAACCCCGAGGTCGTGGGATGGATCACCATCAAGGATACGCCTGTGAACTATGCGGTGCTCCAGCATCGCAATGCGGAGGACGGCAACTCTTTTTATCTTGACAAGAATATCGACCTAAAGCCTGAGAAGGCCGGTTCCATCTTCATGGATTACCGTAATTATTTTGACTTCGTGGTCGGTGACAAAAGGCTCTATGATAATTCGCAGAACATCATCATCTACGGGCACAACATGCATGACTATAACATGTTCGGCAGCCTGAAGAAGTATATCAACGAAGCGGATTATTATGACGCCCATCCCATCATCGAGCTCAATTCCAACTATCGCGCCTATAAGTACAAGATCTTCGGTATGATCATCGTCGACATCGACGACACGACCGAGACGGCCTTCGATTATTGGAACACGCTCAACTTTGCAACGGAAGAAGATTTCTACAACTACGTCAACGAGATCAAGCGCCGTACTGTGCGCCTGACGGATGTCGATGTCACCTACGGCGACCAGATCCTGACCCTCTCCACCTGCAACAGTACCTTCACTGACGGACGACTAGTCGTGTTCGGACGTCTGCTGCGGGATGGCGAATCGACAGAGGTGGGTCCGAGTACGCCGAACCCCAATATCAAATGGCCTAACAGCTACTATAAATGGCGCAAGAATACGTATGATCCCAATGCGGAATTTGTACCATATGGCTGATGACCTCTGTGCGTGTGCATAGAACTGACGGCCATGCTGTGTGAGGATGAACACGCTGCCCTTTCGTTTTTTGTTTTTTGAGAGTTGTTTTGTATCTGATGTGAGATCCTGTTGAGATGCCCTTCCCTCTGCCACATCGGGGAATCGCATCGTTTATGTGCGTATATGTGCGTATATCGCGCAGCGAAGGGACGAGTGCTGTTTCATGTGAAACACAGCAGACCAGATCTGCATGAAGGGAGATACCATGGCCCAGACCCCAAAACGTCCCGGGGGGACGAAAAAGAAAAGTCCGAAAAAACGCTTGCAGACCGGCCTCGCTGCGGCAGCCATCGTGCTGCTGGCAGCAGGGTGCGGTGTGGGCGGATACTTTATGCTGCGCCGTCCGGCCACCGCGCCGGAGGTGCCGCAGGAGACGCTCCCGGTGGAGACCCTCGCGACAGAGGCTCCTGCGGAGGTCGACCGGCATTACACGCTCGGTGCGCCCATCGGCTTTGAGCCCGGCCTGACCGGCAAGGCGAAGGTGCTGCTCGAGTACAATGCCGATACGGTGGGATGGATCACCATCCCGAATACGCTGGTCGATGAGCCCATCGTCCAGTCGGATGACAATGCGTTTTACCTGGACACCGGCTTTGATCACAAGCCCTACCGGGCAGGTACGGTGTTCATGGACTTTCGCAATAACTTTGGCTATGACGAGGCCTCGCAGTCGGATAATATCGTACTGTATGGCCACAATATGGCCAATAATACGATGTTCGGCTCGCTGCGCCGCTACCGCCAGGATCTCACCTATTGGAAGCGTGCGCCCTTCATCGAGCTCGAATCGAACTACCAGCATTATACCTATGTCATCTTTGGCCTGGTCATCACGGATGGCAGCGCTGAGGCCACTTGGCGCTATTGGGACATGGAGGACTTCGAGTCTCAGGATGAGTTCGACGCATTCGTCGAGACCGTCCGGCTCAAGAACATGGCAGACATCCCCCTCGACGTGACGTATGGGGACAAGCTGCTGACGCTCTCGACCTGCTATTCCGATGCAGACGACTCGCGCTTCCTCGTGATCGCGCGGCGTGTCCGCCCGGATGAGACGGCAGAGAGCTTTACCAAGGTATATGCGGAGTAAAGACCGCCGGCTCGGCCGGCATGGGAGTTTAGCATGATGATACGGAAACTTCTCGACCGCTTGACGGCAGCGGCCGTGGCATTCGCATGTGCAAGTGCGTTCTGCCAGGCGGCGCCCGTCATCGCGGAAGAGGGAGCTGCTGCGGAGGAGACGACGGTCTCTGATACAGCAGGGGAGAGCGAGGCGACGACCTCGGAGAACGGGCTCTCGATGAGCACCGTGACCGTGGTCCATACCGCCGAGATCTCCGACCATGATTATGAACCGACGGATTGGTGGAAAGCCGATCTGGAGGAGTACGATGACGACCTATCCCTCGTCGACCATGAGGCGGTGAGCGCGCCGACCCCCAAGGAGGCGACCTTCATCGCAGAGGGACAGGATGATTCCATCACATCGAATATGCCGACGGCCTCCGCCGTCGAGACCACCACGCCGGGCACGTTCGCATTCACCAGCTATGGCTGGGGACATTGCGTCGGCATGAGCCAGAATGGCGCGAACTTCTATGCGAAGTACGCCGGGTGGAGCTATCAGGACATCCTGTTCCACTACTATCCTGGTACGACCCTGATGAACACCGGCACGGCCGAGACCGAGATCGTCACAGTACAAGGCGTTCCCGGGAACGTGCTCCAGCAGGTGTCCGAGATCGTCAACATCGAGGTAGGCCCGTCCTTTGAGCCGGAATGCATCAAGGCACAGGCGGTCGCGGTCTACACCTACATGAAGTATCACAATGACGATGCCCACGACCTCCGCGGCAAGCCCAACCCGCCGCAGAGTCTGGTGGATCTGTGTGCCTCTGTCCTAGGCGAGGCGCTCTACTACGACGGCAGCTTCTGTCTGACGATGTTCTACGCGTCCTGCGGCGGCATCACGGCGAACTGCTACGACATTTTCTCCGCCGACCTGCCCTATCTGCGCAGCGTGGCCAGCGAGTACGACGCGGCCTACGACCCGCACTGGGGCGATGTGACCTACTACACGGTCGACCAGGTACGGCAGCGCATCCAGAATGCGTACAACATCAAGCTCGGCGACGATCCGACCAAGTGGATCCAGATCGTCGAGGGCAATGGCGGCTATGTCAACCGCGTCAACATCGACGATCAGCTCACCGTGCGCGGCAATCCGTTCCGCTCCGTGATGGGCTTGAAATCGCCAAAATTCACTTACATCTGTTCTTTGGAGGACGATGACAGCAGCGCTCGGTCGGAGACGACAGAGGAAACGACCGAGGCGGACGATGAGGAATCGCCCGCGGCTGAGATCACATCCTCCGAGACGGAGGATACCGCCCTGGCAGCGCTCCCGGACGAGACGGAGCCTGTCGAGGCAGTCCAGACCGACATCCCGCAGGTGGCCGAGGGGCTCGAGACGCCTCCCGTGCCGGAGCCTGTGGAAGCCCTTGCGGCTCCCGCAGATCAGCAGGATGTTGGCTGATGCTCTGCAATTCACGCCCTGTTCCACGTGGAACAGGGCGTTTTTCTGAGGGAAGGGGATTCACATTATGTCTGCCTGCCGCATAGGATGCAGTACACATGGGAACATGTGTATCTCTCAGAAAGGAGCGCTCGCCGAAAGGCGGGCGATGTGATAGATGGAACTGCACGCTTATGAGGAGATGGCGGAGGCGCTGGAGACCGCGCTGACCGAGGCGCCGACCTCGGTGTTCCCGCCGGTCACGCCGCCGGGCATGGCGTATGTGCCGTACCAGCAGTGGGGCGAGATCTACGAATCTGACAGGGGACTGCGGCAGGGGACGATGTTCCCTGTCCTGGACTACCCGTTCTATGGAGGTGCCTGCAATGAACAGACGTGAGGAGCTGATGCAGGCCGTTCGCAAGTATGATTTTGCACTTTACGACCTGATGCTGTATCTCGACACGCATCCGCGCTGCCCGCAGGGACGGCGTTTGTTTGCGGAATACAAGGCCAAGCGCAAGGCGGCGGTCAAGGCCTATGTGGCGGAGTTCGGCCCGATCAACGCGCTCCAGGCCGATACGGAGACACGCTGGGACTGGGGCTGCGGCCCGCAGCCTTGGGAAAAGGAGGCGAACTGACATGTGGATGTATGAGAAGAAGCTGCAATACCCGGTCAAGATCCGGCGTCCGGATCCGAAGATGGCGCAGATCATCATGAGTCAGCTCGGCGGGCCGGACGGCGAGCTCGGCGCGTCGCTGCGGTATCTGAGCCAGCGTTACAGCATGCCGACCAACGAGATCCGCGGGCTCCTGACCGACATCGGCACCGAGGAGCTCGCGCACATGGAGATGATCTCCGCGATCATCTACCAGCTCACGCGTGACCTGTCCGAGGCCGACATCAAGAAGAACGGGTTCGACACGTATTTCGTCGACCACACGACGGGCGTCTATCCCGTGGCGGCGAGCGGTGTGCCGTTCACGGCAGCGTATTTCCAGTCCAAGGGCGACGCCTTCGCCGACCTGACCGAGGATCTGGCGGCTGAACAGAAGGCGCGCGCGACCTATGACAACATCCTGCGTCTGGCCGACGACCCGGACGTCATCGACCCGATCCGGTATCTGCGCCAGCGCGAGGTCGTTCATTTCCAGCGGTTCGGCGAGGCCATGCGCATGGTGCAGGACAACATGGATGCGCGGAACTTCTACGCGTTCAATCCGTCCTTCGATACCAAGTGCAGCAGAAAGTGCTGCCATAAGGAGATGGACACCTGATCGTCTTTCGCTCAATGGAACGCCTCACTGTCGGGATGGCAGTGAGGCGTTGTTTTATGGGGATGGTCGAGATACTGTTTTCACCACTGATAATTGCACAAAATTTATATTTTGTGCAATTATATCCATATGCCTGGATGGCGGTTTTTTCGCATCCATCTCCTTATTTTCCTTTCCCCCTATTGCATTTCCCCTTAAAATATGCTAAAATAAAGATAGACCTGCCAAGGAGGGATGCTGCATGCTGAGGGCGCTGCTCCGGCCGGAGACCTGCGCGGAGTGTCGGCAGTGCTGCGCGTTCGACGGCTATGACGTTTGGGACACGCCGGCGATCGTGCCGGAGGTGCGCGAGAAGATCTTGGCGCTGCGGCCGGAGACCGTGTTCCTGACGGTCGGCGGCTCGGCGCGGTTCCGTTTGGATCGCCCGGATGCGGACGGTCTGGTGCCGTGTCCCATGCTCGATGCGGCTGCGGGATGTCGTTTGGGCGCGGACAAGCCTTTCGACTGCGCACTGTGGCCGTTTCGTGTGATGGCGCTGGACGGTCGGATCGTCCTTACGGTCGATTCGCTGTGTGAGGCGGTGGCGGCCTTGCCGTTCGGCGAGATCGTCGCGTTCGCACGGGACACGTTGGCAGCGCCGGCGTTCGCCTATGCGGCAGCACATCCGGAGGCGGTGCGTCCCTACGACCCGCAGCTCCCCGTCCTCGTGTGGGCGGACGATGCAGGAAAGAACATCATTTGATATGGAGGAGACCCTATGTCTACAACACAAAGCTACGAGAGCCCGTTTTGTACCCGATATGCCAGCAAGGAGATGCAGTATCTGTTCTCTGCTGACAAGAAGTTCACCACTTGGCGCCGCCTTTGGGTCGCGCTCGCACGCGCAGAGATGGAGCTCGGCCTGAACGTCACCCAGGCGCAGGTCGACCAGCTCGAGGCCAATGTCGAGAACATCGACTACGAGGCAGCGGCTGCCTATGAGAAGCAGTTCCGTCACGATGTCATGGCGCATGTCCATGCCTATGGCGATGTCCTCGACCCGGACACGGGGGCCGCCGGCATCATCCATCTCGGTGCGACGTCCTGCTATGTCGGCGACAACACCGACATCATCATCATGCGTGACGCCCTCAATGTCGTCAAGCGCAAGCTGGTCAAGGTCATCTCCCAGCTCGCGATCTTTGCGGACAAGTATAAGGCGCTCCCCTGCCTGGCCTACACGCATCTGCAGCCGGCACAGCTCACGACCATCGGCAAGCGTGCGACGCTCTGGTGCAATGAGCTGCTGATGGACCTCGAGGACCTCGATTTCCGGATCGCGTCCCTCAAGCTCCTCGGCTCCAAGGGCACGACCGGCACGCAGGCGTCCTTCATGGAGCTGTTCCACGGTGACACGGACAAGGTCAAGGCGCTCGAGGCCAAGATCGCCGCGGAGATGGGCTTCGATGCCGTCGTGCCGGTATCCGGCCAGACGTATTCCCGCAAGGTGGACTATCAGGTCTGCTCCGTGCTCGCGGGGATCGCGCAGTCGGCGATGAAGTTCTCCAACGACATCCGCCTCATGCAGAGCTTCAAGGAGATGGAGGAGCCCTTCGAGAAGACGCAGATCGGTTCCTCGGCGATGGCCTACAAGCGCAATCCCATGCGTGACGAGCGCATCACCTCGCTCGCCCGCTATGTGATGTGCGACGTGCTCAACCCGGCATTCACCGCCGGTACCCAGTGGTTCGAGCGCACGCTCGACGACTCCGCGAACAAGCGTATCTCTGTGGCTGAGGCCTTTCTCGGCGTGGATGCCATCCTCAACATCATGCTCAACGTCACCGACCCAGAGAACGGCTTCGTCGTTTACGAGAAGATCATTCGCCGCCGCGTGATGGCCGAGCTCCCCTTCATGGCGACCGAGAACATCATGATGGACGCTGTTGCCAAGGGCGGGAATCGGCAGGATCTGCACGAGCGCATCCGCCAGCTCTCCATGGAGGCCGGCCGCCGCGTCAAGGTCGAGGGCCTCGACAATGACCTTTGCGAGCGCATCCTGGCCGACCCGATGTTCCAGATCACCCGCGAGGAGATGGACGCGATCATGGCGCCCGAGAACTTCATCGGCCGCTGCCCGCAGCAGGTCGAGGAGTTCATAGAGAACTGCGTGAAGCCCGTCCTGGATGCCAACGGCGTCTCCGATGACAAGGCCGAGATCAGCGTTTGATCGATCTCCACTGAAACGATACGTCCGAAAACGTTTTCACGCGTTTTCGGGCGTTTTTTTATCATGACTTGTGTCTGTTCGACTTGACGATCGGCCTATGCTATGTTATAATGAAAGTAACACAAATTCCAGACAAATGCTTGTCAATTATTTACCATTGTACACAAATTGCCACTTCTGCGGTCATTGCATCCCACAAGTGCGATGCCGCGTGCGTGGACGTTCTAGAAGAACAGGAGGTCATGACATGGCGAAGTTTTGTTCTGAATGTGGTGCGCCGCTGAAGGAGGGAGCCGCTTTCTGCACGAAATGCGGGACGCCCGTCGCAAATGACGAAGCTCCCCTCACGGAGACGCCATCCCCTGCTGCCGCTCCCCTGCCCGAGCCAACACCCGCTCCCTTGCCGGAGCCGACATCTGCACCGGCGGCGGAGTCTGCGCCTGCGCCGGCGCCGCCAAAGGAGGAGGCGCCGAAGAAGGAGAAAAAGTCCAAAAAGGCCAAGAAGCCGAAGAAAGAGAAGGCCTCGAAGGCACCTGAGAACGCTGCTCCTGCGGCCGAGGCACCGGAAGCACCGGCGGACGGCAAGCGTCCTGTTGCATCGGTCGGCGGGGTGCTCGTGGGGGCGTGCCTTGCGATGGAGTGCCTGCCGTATCTGTTCAAGTCGCTCCTCATGACGGCCACGCACAGGACGTTCGCTCCCACCCTCGTCACGCTGCTCGATGTCCTCGGGTATGTGGCGGCGGGCGTGATCCTGCTGCTGGGCTCGCGGCTCGTGACAGGGAAGGCGCGCCTCTCCCCTGCCATGCTGATCCCGGCGCTCTGGGGCGGCATCCGTGCGTTCCATGTCCTGCTCATGCGGAGCGTGAACATCACGAGCACATGGCAGCCGTTTGTGATGATCGCGCTGGATGTGCTGGTCTATGTCGTATTCTCGATACTGACGGTCGCGCCGCTGTGCGATCTGTTCTCCGGGAAGGGAAAGTGCCGCCGCCGCGGCGTGATCTTGGCCTATCTGCTGGTACAGCTCGCAGCGGTGCTGCCGATCATAATGCCGCTCCTGATGGTGCTGACCCCCGTCAACGATGTCAGCTCCTTCCTTGCGACCATGGGCTTCTCGATGGTCGGGGCATTCCTCGAGGCCGGCCTCATGACGCTGGCGGCGAACTACCAGCTCCGGCATCTCGGTGAGGAAAAGGCCCCTCCCTCTCCGAAGGCGCTCGGGCCGTCCGGCGTGTTCGGCGCCGTGCTGGCTGCAGCGGCTGTCGTGGTGACATTTGTCGGAGAGGCACCGCGTACCATCCCGGATACGGTGCTGAACGATGCGGAGACCTTCCTCCTCCTCGGCGAGGCCGAGGCCGCCAAGGGCGACATCGTCCAGTTCCTTTACTACTACGAGAGCGCCTATGAGCACTGCGCCGCATGGCGAGCGGTCGCTGACGGCTCTGGCTATACGGCGCCTTCTAAGTTCAATGACGACATCATCCTTCGCTATCTCGATCTTGCAGACGCATCGACGGAGGGACTGCGGAAGTATCTCATCAATGCGCTGCCGGATGATGAGGTCAAGCTCTGGGCGCCGCTGATGCTCGAGAGGTACCACGCACAGGCTGAGAGCGGTGAGCTGTCCGAGGAGGTAAAGGGACACCGTGACGAGATGGTCGCCAAGTGCATCGCTATGGACTGCTTTTCAGCCGCCTATCCCCTGCCGGAGGAGCTGCAGGACAACAGGGACGAGATCAACAAGGTCCTGAACGCGGATGAGACCCTCATGGAGAAGATCGAGATCGCGGAGGTCGTGGCCGGTGCACAGCGCGGCGAGATCGACGGTGTATCTGCGGCCTGTCAACTGCTCGACCTTGCGGAAAAATACCCGCAGAATAGGGATCTCCAGCTCGCAGCCGGCTACATCGGCTCGCAGAACACCTCGGAGAGCGGCGGACATTACGAGCGCTCGGTCAAGGTGCTCCGACACTACATCGAGATGTGGGAGGATGCCTTTGGAGAGACTGCCACCGCAGACGAACGCGCCGATCTGCTGTTCAGCATCGCGGGGATGTGTCAGGATATGCGGATGTATCAGGATGCTTCCGGCTTTTATGAGAGCGTGCTCGAGCAGCGCACGGATGATCTGGAGACCATGAAGGCGCTGTCCTTCTGCTATTCCCAGATCGGCGAGACGAAAAAAGGCTATGAGCTTGGCAAAAAGCTCTTTGCCGCAGCCCCGGACGATCCGAACGTCCTCTGGACGTACTGCCTCAATGCGCTCGAGGAGCATGCGCCGCTCGATGCGGTCGAGGCCGCCGGGAAGCTGGCCGACCTCGTTCGCACAGATCTCGGAGACAATGCCGATTCCCGTGACGAGCTGCTCTATAATCTCGTGCTCCATCTTGCCTACACGAACGGGACGGCAGGTCTGACGCATGAGATCTACGATGGCGACTTTACCGAGCCCGAGGTCCTTGCGGCGCTCGAGAAGAATGCGTTCCTGTACGACTATGTGCGCGCCGTCTACTACGAGAAGCAGAAGAACGACCAGGAGCAGGCGCTCCCCTATGTCAAGAGCGCGCTCGCCGCGCAGGAGAGCTCCGGGCGTCTCTGGCTCCTCTGCGGCAACATCTATTTCGATGACGCGCAGTTCGAGGAGGCCATCGAGGCGCTGAAGAAGGCCGATCAGCTCGAGCCGGACGACCCGACGATCCAGTACCAGCTCGCCAACGCCTATGACGGCGCGGAGATGTATGAGCTCGCGCTCGAGTATTGCGACAAGGCGCTCGCGCATTACCCGAACGGTACCGACCACACCTTTGACGTCTTTGGCGTCAGCGCACATGCGGCGATGCTCCGTTCTGGTGTTCTGAGAAAATTGGAGGGATGAACGATGATCGTTGTTTGTAGTATCGTTTTATTCGTGACCGCGATCCTGGCGGCGTTCGTGTTCCATAGCGCCCTCCTCCCCTGCTTGGTCGTGGCGGTGCTGGCGGCGGCGCTGGCAGCGGCGGACCTCTTCGTCCTCCGCAAAAAGCCGAAGCTCAGGACAGCCGGTATCGCCGGGTGCATCGTCATCCTATGCGGCTGCCTTGCGATCCCGGCGGCGCCAACGGCCTATGGTGCAGACGACTATACCAAGATGTTCGAGGCGTATGCCGCCTTGATGGTCAAGGACAAGTATGAAAAGGCTGCTCCCTACCGCGAGGCGCTGGTCGAGAAATACGGCATGACCGATGAGATCCGCTTTTGGGAGGGCTCGGCGGCGATCGTCCGGAAGGATGTCAATGCAGCGGAGCAGTATGCCGATGATTTCGATGACAAGACCCGATATGACTATTTCTCGCTCATGGAGAGCGTTGATACGCTGCGGTATCCCGATCTGACCGACCGCAGAGAGGCGCTGCGTGATCTGTACGAGGATGCGGTCTACTACCACCCGGATTGGGGCTACGCGCTCAAGACCTATGGTGTGCTGCTGTTCTATGATAAGGAATACGACCGTGCGCGCTCCTATCTGGTCGATGCCTCCGACCATCTCAGTGAGGAGGACGGCGAGATCGTGTATTTCCTCGGCGCCTCCTTCATCGAGCAGGGCGACATGGAGAAGGGCCTTGAACTGATGGCAGAGGCATATTCCTACGACCTGAGCGAGGACTATAAGAAAGCGATACTGGCCTATGGTGCCAAGGCCACCAATGGAGGTGCTGATGATGCGAACACAGAGGAATGAACTCATGCGCCGCGCGGTGTGTGTGCTGCTGAGTGCCGTCATGCTGCTGACGATGACCGTGCTCCCTACCGCGAACACGATCAGAGCCGAGGCGTACCAGGCCAGCGATGCGGGATCCGCCCATGCCCAGGCCTATGCGAATCGTGAGAAGAACTGGCAGATCTTTAAAGAGGCGCTCAATGATTACGCCGAGAGCCAAGAGGCGCGCACCGATGCGGAAAAGGCATTCGACAAGGACGTTGAGAACGTGGGGCAGCAGTATTTCAACTACAGGATGGGCGGTTACATGACGACCGAGCTGCAAAAGTTCCTGATCAAAAAAGGGCTCGCGAATCCCAAAGCTGCAATGAATGCCTATCTTGAGGCCTATGAGATCGCCAAGCAGCTGAAGAATCTCCCCAAGGATTCCCAGTTATTTAAGGATCTGTACAATATCGGCTGTGGAAAATATGCGGCCTTCAAAAAGTATGTGGCGAGTAACAAGCTCGTCATGACAGGCGCTGAAAAACTAGTCGGTGGTCTGTTCGCGGCCTATTCCTTTTACCAGATGGCTGTGAATCCAAGGGTCGGCTATAACAGTGAGTATTTAGAGCTTTGTGCGAATACCGTCCGCGGCATGTCGGCGGCATCGAACGTGGTGCTGCCAGGTGTCGGCCCGCTGATCTATGCCGGTGCTGAGGCGGTCGTTTGCAGCGAGAACACGATCAACATCGTGAATGATCTGGAGGGCAGATTCCGCAAGACATGGATCGGCGACTGGACGATGTGGGGTCTGGACG
The DNA here is from genome assembly GCA_902762785.1 of uncultured Ruminococcus sp. Taxonomy (GTDB): domain Bacteria; phylum Bacillota; class Clostridia; order Oscillospirales; family Ruminococcaceae; genus UBA3855. The sequence continues at coordinate 52,986 of CACWPL010000016.1, forward strand.
GCATCGCACACGGCTGGAACTGGCTCGGACAGAAGAGCTGGGAGTGGTCTCCTGGCTGGATGCTCTACTATGACGTCCCGAACTGGTGGCAAGAATCCGAGATGGCCATAAGTCTCTATCAGAAGAAACAAGAGCAAAATGGCAAGCAGGAGAACGCCAATGTCAAGGAGGCCAAGAGCGTGACCGCGCCTGCCAACGATGTCGGCGTCTACAAGCCGAACATCTACCTCTACCCTGCCGAAGCGACGCCGTTCGCCGTGACGTTCTCGCGGCCGGAGCTGCTCACCGTCACCGACCCGGTCTACGGCAGCGGATGGCAAGGCACCGCGCTGCCGGACGGCACGCTCGAGACCAAGGACGGGACGTACCGCTTCCTCTTCTACGAGTCCCTCACGAACGAGCGCTACTACCAGCGTGAGGCGGGCTTCACTGTCCCCGCGGAGGATCGCGCCGCCGTCTTCACCGAGATCCTGACCGGCTACGGTCTGAACGAACAGGAGATCGCGGACTTCAACGAATTCTGGTGCGAGAAGCTCGATGCCGGCTGCGACTATGCGATGTACCCGCAGCTCACGGAGACCGTCGATGCGGCGATGCCTGTGACCGTGACGCCCGCGCCGGATACGGTGCTGCGACTCTGGTTCGCGTTCGTCAAGGACGAGACGCCAGCCACGACCGCTGTCCCGCAGGGCTTTGCCCGCGAGGGCACGACCATGGTCGAGTGGGGCGGCTTCTTCCTCGACTGACATCCCCTAAGCGCATGAAGACGCCCGCTCCCCTGCTGGGGGCGGGCGTCAGTCTGTGAAAAGAGAGCGCCTCTTCCCATCAGGAAGGGGCGCCGTTTTGCTGTCATCAGTGCCGTAGCGTGAAGTCGAGGATGATATATGCCAGCGCGACCACGATCAGGGCGATCTCCCAAGCCTTGATCCCCAGATCCGACTCGCGGAAGACGCCCTTCGCGTTCCCGGGCAGATAGTAGATCGTCACCTTCTGGCCGAGGTCGGCGTTCGACTTGGTGCCGTTGTAGCCGTCGACCGTGAGCGTCTGCCCCTCGTAGTCGAACTGGTAGACCGGGAAATAGTTGCCGGACTCGACCTTGTGGTCGATGACCAGTGCCTCGATCGGGACGCCGTTCTTCTTGTATTTGAGCTGGGTGTAGATGACCTTCCCGACCCAGATGATCCCGAGCAGGAAGAAGATCGAGAGAAAATGTGTTTTCAGAAACTCCATGATGTCCTCCTATATCGTGTAACAATGGACAGCGCCTGCCCCGCAGGACAGGCGCTGTGTGGTGCTTTACTGCTGCTGCTGCTTCTTCTTGGCAGCAATGTCGGCGAGCGCCTCCTTGCGGGAGAGGTTGATGCGGCCCTGCTTGTCGATCTCGATGACCTTGACGACGATCTCATCGCCGATGTCAACGACATCCTCCACACGCTCTACGCGGCGGTTCTCGAGCTGGGAGATGTGTACCAGACCGTCCTTGCCGGGCGCGATCTCAACGAACGCACCGAAGTTCATCAGACGAACGACCTTGCCCTTGTAGATGGCGCCGACCTCCGGGTCGTGGGCGATGGTCTCGATGATCTGGATGGCCTTCTTGGTGTTCTCCATGCTCAGGCCGCTGACGAATACATTGCCCTCGTCGTTGATGTCGATCTTGACATCGCACTCGGCGCAGATCTTCTGGATGACCTTGCCGCCGGAGCCAATGACGTCGCGGATCTTGTCAACGGGTACCTTCGTCTGGAGCATCTTGGGCGCATAGGTGCCGACCTCCTTACGCGGAGCCGGGATGGCCTTCAGCATGATCTCATCGAGGATGTAGAGACGTGCCTTGCGGGTCTTCTCGAACGCCTGCTCGATGATGGCCGGGGTCAGGCCGTCGACCTTGATGTCGACCTGGATGGCCGTGATGCCCTTGTGGGTACCGCCGACCTTGAAGTCCATGTCGCCGTAGAAGTCCTCAAGACCCTGGATGTCGACCATGGTCATGAAGTCGTCGGAATCCGGGAAAGTGATCAGGCCGCAGGAGATACCGGCAACAGGTGCCTTGATCGGCACGCCGGCATCCATCAGCGCCAGCGTGGAGCCGCAGATGGAGCCCTGGGAGGTGGAGCCGTTGGAGGACAGCACCTCAGATACCAGACGCATCGCATACGGGAACTCCTCGACGCTCGGCAGTACCGGCACGAGGGCCTTCTCTGCGAGGGCGCCGTGACCGATCTCGCGGCGGCCAGGGCCTCTGGAGGGTTTGGTCTCGCCGACGGAGTAGGACGGGAAGTTGTACTGGTGCATGTAGCGCTTGGTGGTCTCGTCATCGAGGCCGTCGAGCTTCTGTGCGTCGCTGATCGGGCCGAGGGTGGCGATGGTCATGACCTGGGTCTGGCCGCGGGTGAACAGGCCGGAGCCGTGTACGCGCGGTACGAGGCCGACCTCTGCTGCCAGCGGACGGATCTCGTCGATGCCTCTGCCGTCCACGCGCTTGCCGTTGTAGAGCCAGTTGCGGACGATCTTCTTCTGCAGCTTGTACAGGCACTCGTCGAGCTTCGCAGGACCGTTCTCGCCGTACTGTGCATCGAATGCCTCGTGTACCTCATCGGTGATGGGCTTCATGCGGGCATCGCGAACGTTCTTGTCATTGGTGTCCAGAGCGACCTTGACCTTCTCGCCGACAAGGGCCTCGACGGCATCGAACATGTCGTGCGGGATCTCCTGGGACTCAAAGGCGAACTTCGGCTTGCCGATCTGCTTCTGGATGTCGGCGATGAAGGCGACCATCTTCTTGATCTCCTCGTGGCCGGTCAGGATGGCCTGGAGCATGGTCTTCTCATCGACCTCATTGGCGCCGGCCTCGATCATGACGATCTTCTCGGCGCTGCCGGCAACGGTCAGCACGAGGTCATTGTGCTTGCGCTGCTCCTGGGTGGGGTTGAGCACGATCTCACCGTCGACCAGACCGACGCTGATGCCGGCGATCGGGCCGTTCCACGGGATGTCGGAGATGGAGATGGCGATGGAGGTCGCGATCATACCGGCGATCTCCGGTGCGCAGTCCGGGTCAACGGACAGCACGGTCATCACGACGGAGACGTCGTTGCGCATGTCCTTCGGGAACAGCGGACGGATCGGACGGTCTACCATACGGGAGGTCAGGATGGCCTTCTCGGTGGGCTTGCCCTCACGCTTGGTGAAGGAGCCGGGGATGCGGCCTACGGAATACAGGCGCTCCTCGTAGTCGACGGAGAGCGGGAAGAAGTCGATGCCGTCGCGGGGCTTGGCGCTGGCGGTGACATTGGCCATCACGGTCGTCTCACCGTAGCGGACCCAGCAGGAGCCGTTCGACAGGGCACAGGTCTTGCCGGTCTCGACGACCAGCTTGCGGCCGGCGTAGGTCGTTTCAAAAGTCCTATAGTTCTCAAACATAATGATCCTCACTTTTTCTGATTACTGTTGTTACCTGTTCATCAACTGGACCGATGGCGAGCCGTATCGTCAGGCAGGAGTTTAGCAAATGACCCTGCCTCGTCCCTTCCGCATCGTGCCGGCGGTACGGGCCTGCTCATAGAGCATCTCATAGAGCATATGGGGCGAGGTACGGTCAGATGCTAAGGCCTGTCTGACTCAGCGAGCCTTACGGATGATGCACAGAAAGGCAGACGGGTCGCCCCGCTGCCTTCTGCGGCCATTTTACTTACGGATGCCCAGCTTCGCGATGATCGCGCGGTATCTCTCGATGTCCTTCTTCTTCAGGTAAGCCAGCAGGTTTCTTCTGCGGCCGATCATCTTCAGCATACCTCTTCTGGAGTGGTGATCGTTCTTGTGCATCTTCAGATGCTCAGTCAGATCGTTGATGCGGCGGGTCAGGATCGCGATCTGTACCTCGGGGGAACCGGTATCGGTCTCGTGGGTACGGTTGTTCTCGATCACAGCCGTCTTCTCTTCCTTACGCAGCATTGTGTTTCACCTCTTTGATCGAAATTCTCTTGTTTCGCATGTCGTGTCCTGTATGGAGCTGTGCATCTGCCCACAGCATATCGCCTCCGCTCGTGGTACGGAGCTGCGAAGAGCGCTGGTCCAGGATGCCGGACCATACGGTCGGCATGCGCCGTGTCATAGAGTGGGGTAGGTAAAATTCCCAGGAGCGGGCATGATCCCCATTCCAAGCGCACGGAACATTATTATTATAACACATCATTTTGGATTTGTAAAGGGTTTTTTCAAAAAAATCTCTGTAAAACGCGTGCCATGCCCCGGTCAAGAGACATGGCACGTCACAGTCAGGATACGATCTTGCCCTTCTTGCCTTTCTTCTTGGGCTCGATGGGGGCCTCCTTGCCGCCCTGGTCCTCGAAGAGGTTCTGCCCATCGGTATCGGTATAGGACGCCTCCGGGCTGACCTCGCCGCGCTGGGCGTAGTAGGGATCGATGATGTACTGCTGGATCACGGGATAGCAGTTGAACACGATCATGAACGCCACGAACGCCACCGGCACGAAGAGCCAGAAGCCGAGCATGATATACGGGAACAGGATCGTCAGCACGACGAAGATGCCCATGACGAGCGCGGTCAGGCCGAGCGTGATGAGGTTCTTCTTGAGCGCGAGGATGCTCAGCGCGAGGGAGTTCTTAAGGATGTTCTTGAGCGAGAGGTCCGTGCTCACGATCATCAGATAGCCGTAGAAGCTCATCATCAGCACCGCGATGGCCACGCTCAAAGTCGCGATGAACAGGATATAGACGTAAAAGCCCATCTGCTGCTCGATCATGCGCGGGTAGACATAGAAGCTGCTCGCCGCGGAGCTCGCGACCAGAAGGTCGATGAGGCCGAGGACGACGGACTGCTTGAAGCTGCTGCGGAAGGTCTTAAAGAACGTGTCCATCAAAAAGCACGGCTTCTCGCGGACGAAGTTGCGGAGGATCTGTGTACACGCCGCCATGATCGGGCCGAAGCAGACCACGAAGATCACGGCCAGGAGCCCCAGCAGGATGAACGTCAGGGTGATGTTGACCTCCGTCAGCTTGACGATGACCACTGCGCCCAGCACGAGCGGGAGCAGTGAGAGCATCATCAGGATATTGACCTCCAGGAGCTTCCAGAACTTGCGGAAGACCAGCTCCCAATAGCGGAAGAACGGCTTCTTTTTGGGGGCGTTCTTGGCGATGCCGACGCCGGCGCTCTCGTAGTCGCCGAATAATGCCATCCTGTCGCCTCCTTACTTCGAGAGCTCGTAGGCGCGCTTGGTGCAGGCACGGCAGCACTCGTCCACCGTCTGCTCGAGCTTACCGGCATAGAGCTTGTCGAGGCCGGCGAGCGTGGTGCCGCCGGGCGAGGAGACCATGCGGATCAGCTCCTCGATCGTGTAGCCGGACTCCGTGAGCATCTTCGCGCTGCCGATCAGGCTCTGGGCAAAGAGCGGGAGCGATGTTTCCGGGGAAATACCCTCCCCTGCCGCATAGTCCACGAAGGCCTTGGCGAACAGGTAGATGAAGGCCGGCGAGGAGCCGTTGATCGCGATGATCTCCTTCATCTTGTCCTCGGGGAGCTGTGCGCTGATGCCGCAGGCGTCGAAGAAGCCGCGGACGGTCTCGAACTCCTCCTGCGTGGTCGGCGGGCAGCATGCGAGCGCGGAGGCACCGGCACCGAGGAGCAGGGGCGTGTTCGGCATCACGAGCACGACCTTCGCGTCCGGGCGGGTCTTGCTGCGGATGTAGTCGGCGGTGATGCCGGCGGCGATGGAGATGAGCACGGTGTCGGCCGTGACGCCCTCGCGGATCTCGTCGAGGACGGTGTCGAACATCTGCGGCTTGACGGCCAGGAAGACATACTTCGCCTTCGCGAGCACCTCTACCCCGCTCGCACAGGGCGTCACACCGTCGGCGCGGAGCTGCTCGGTGCGCTCCGTGCTCGGATCGTAAGCAAATACCTGGGTCTCCTGTGCGGCCTTGCTGCCGAGGATGCCCTTGAGGATCGCGGTGCCCATATTGCCCGCGCCGATCGAACCAACTGTCGTCATAATATCGTTCCTTTCTATAATGCACATGCGATGCAGCGCGAGCGCGCTGCATGGGATATACCCTTATTATACTACAATTTATACAAAAATGCAAGTGTTTTTTTGTGATAGGGTGCAAAAGATAAGAGAACGGCCGCCAAAGAGCCCCCTGTGTATCACACAGAGGGCTCTTGATCACGTCTCACCCTCCGACTCGGTCGGAGCAGGAGGTACATTCTTCTTCTTCAAGACATAGCCCGCGACCACGACCGCCATCAGGATCACGAACAGGCCGACCGACACGATACCGATGGGCAGCTCGACGTCCAGCACAAACAGCCACCAGCAGAAAAACACCCCGCAAATGAGCCTGATCTTGTCCGTCAGCGCGGCGAGGGGCGCCTTCCCTGCCTTGGTCGCCTTGACGCAGACGATCTCCACGGCCGCAAGGATCGCGATGGCGGCGCCGTGCGGGATCAGCAGGAGGTGCTTGTCGAGGTAGGTGCCAAGGTTCGCGAAATGGGCAAGGCCGTGATAGGCGGGGTCGTTATAAAGCGCGGGGTCGCTGGGGAAGCGTTCCCAGCTCACTGCAAGGACGCAAAGGCCACCGGCGGCCAGGAGCCACGCGATCAGGCGGGAGAGACGGTGGAAGGAATCGGCCGATGGCGCTTGCTTTTGCACGCTGCGGTGCCGGATGCAGGTGACGATCTGGGCGATGATGCCGACGAAC
>CACWPL010000017.1 GCA_902762785.1 uncultured Ruminococcus sp.
AATGGCGGCGCTGCGCGCCGCCGCCGCTTTTTCCGCCGCCTTACGGCGGCGGTATCAACAAGCGTCAAATCGTAAAAGTGAGGTTTTTCGACAAGCTGACGCGCCCCCTGTGTGATGCAGGAGGCGCGATCTGTCTGAATATCCTAAAGCTCAGTCCATCTTCGGGAGCTTGGCCAGGGAGGCGGCGATCTCGTCGTCGGTGGGGATGTAGTCGGTCATGACGCCGTCATTGAACTTCTGGTAGGCGACCATGTCGAAGTAGCCGGTGCCGGTCAGGCCGAAGAGGATGGTCTTCTCCTCGCCGGTCTCCTTGCAGCGCAGGGCCTCGTCGATGGCGACACGGATGGCGTGGGAGCTCTCCGGCGCCGGGAGGATGCCCTCGATGCGGGCGAACCTCTCTGCCGCCTCGAAGACTGCCGTCTGCTCGACGCTGCGTGCCTCGATCAGGCCGTCATCATAGAGCTGGGAGATGGTGCTGGACATGCCGTGATAGCGCAGACCGCCGGCATGGTTCGCGGACGGGATGAAGCCGCTGCCGAGGGTGTACATCTTCGCGAGCGGGCATACCTTGCCGGTGTCGCAGAAGTCATAGGCGTACTTGCCGCGCGTCAGGCTCGGGCAGGATGCCGGCTCGACGGCGATGAACTGGTAGTCCGCCTCACCGCGCAGCTTGCGGCCCATGAACGGCGAGATCAGACCGCCGAGGTTGGAGCCGCCGCCGGCGCAGCCGATGATGACGTCCGGCACGATGCCGTACTTGTCGCAGGCCGCCATGGACTCGAGGCCGATGACGCTCTGGTGCAGCAGCACCTGGTTGAGCACGGAGCCGAGCACATAGCGATAGCCCTCATGCGAGACAGCCGCCTCGACAGCCTCGGAGATCGCGCAGCCGAGGGAGCCGGTGGTGCCGGGGAACTCCTCGAGGATCTTGCGGCCGACGGCGGTCGTATCGGACGGGGACGGGGTGACGTTCGCACCGTAGGTACGCATCACCTCGCGGCGGAAGGGCTTCTGCTCGTAGCTGACCTTGACCATGAAGACCTTGCAGTCAAGACCGAAATACGCGCACGCCATGGACAGCGCCGTGCCCCACTGGCCGGCACCAGTCTCGGTGGTCACGCCCTTGAGGCCCTGCTTCTTGGCGTAGTAGGCCTGGGCGATGGCGGAATTGAGCTTGTGGGAGCCGGAGGTATTGTTGCCCTCGAACTTGTAGTAGATCTTCGCGGGGGTGCCGAGCGCCTTCTCGAGGCAGTAAGCACGCACGAGCGGAGCGGGACGGTACATCTTGTAAAAGCTGAGGATCTCCTCGGGGATGTCGATATAGGCATCATCGACGTTGAGCTCCTGCTTGGCCAGCTCCTCGCAGAACACATGCGAGAGCATCTCCAGCGAAGCCGGCTGATGCGTGGCGGGGTCGAGCAGCGGGGCGGGCTTGTTCTTCATATCCGCGCGGACATTGTACCACTGACGGGGCAGCTCGTTCTCCTCGAGATAGATCTTGTAGGGAATCTCCTTAGACATGGGTCATCGTTCCTTTCTGGGAAAAGATCTAGGCGCCCGGTAACAGTCGGCCTAGTTTACGATACTATTATACAACAAAACGCTTTAAATTGTCAAGTCGTTCGTAAAAAAACACGAGAAAGAAAGCATCTCCCCCCCTCCGCCGTCACAAAACAAGAACGCCCGAGGGCGAGGTAGGATGCCGCCCGCGTGCTGCGAGGGGCGTGCTGTCAGATCAGTCCGCTGCGTCTGTGCGGAGGGTGCCGTAGGCCTCGATGAAGCGGCCGAGGGCGGGGTAGGAGATGTCGAAGGTCTTCTGCATCTCCTCCTCGGAGTCGAGCGTCTTGCGGACGCTGCGGATGCCGATGTAGACATCGTCGCCGAGGGGGTCGCCGTCCCATTCGAGGTCGTCGAAGAACGCCGTGTCGGTCAGATAGAACCGCATCGCCTCGGTCTGGGCATACTGGCCGTAGTCCGCGGAGAGGTCGTAGAGCGTGCTGTCCGGGACGATGAACTGGTCGGCGGCGTCGTTCGAGATGACGATGCACGCCTCCGCGATCTGGAACTCCGCGAAGAGCTTGGTGGTGTTGCCGGTGTAGCCGCTGTTGTCCGCGGCGGCCTCGGAGGCGGGGATGTAATAGACATCGACCGCGACCTTGCCGTCGCCGTTCTCGTCCTCGATGTACTGCTCGAAGAGGTCGCCGATGCGCTCATTGCAGGCGGCGTTGAAGAAGTCGTCGTCCACGAGGAGGAGGACGATCATGTCCGGCCGGACGGTCGTGACCCACTGCCACGTCAGATAGCCCGTCATCGCGACGAAAAAGCACGCGATACCGAGCCACCATTTGTTGTGATAAAAGAAATTGCCGAGGCGCTGCCAGAGCGTGTAATGCTTCTCCTCGGGACGCTCCTCGTGGATGGTCTCGCTCTCGTCGATGACGCCCTGCTTGAGGCGGATCAGCTCGAGGCGGTCCTGCCGGAGCTGCTCCTCATAGGCGAGGCGTTCCTCCTCGGCCTGTGCGCGGGCGGCCGCGGCCTGCTCCTCGCGGATCTGCTGCTGCTTGGCCTCGAGCTCGCGTGCGATGTCCAGCACCGAGGGCTCTTTTTTCTTCTTGGGGGACTTGTTGTCCTGCTCTGCCATCCTGCTCACCCTTTTCGTTCGTTTTGGATATATACCATTATACTCCAAAATGGTGCGATCGTCAAGGTGTCATCGTGCGGGGGTGCGGCGGTAAGCCGTGTGTCAACACTCGGAAGCCCTGTCAACACTGGGAAAATGTGGAAGGGTAGACTGTTTGCAAAACCGTTGACAGGCCTTGTTGACTGCTTTTCCGAGATATATCGCTAAATTCAGTTAATAGCAACACTGTCTACACTTCACCCTATATAAAGGTAAAAACAGAGGACACAGGGGAAATACAGCACGCCTGTGACGCCTGTACGCGTAGGTGTATACGCGAGGGCGAGGATGTGTCACGGGGCGGCGGCGCTGTGGTCCGGCGCAGACTGCGGTATGCAAAAAGGCTTTGAAAGGAGCACCTAACTTTCGGTCTACCGCGCTGAAAAAGGTTAGGAGAAGGTTAGGAGAAGGTTAGGAGCAAAGTTAGCAAGAATAGTTTGATATATCGGTGATAACGGTTATTTCTAACTTTTAACTTTATCCTATATAGAGATAATAAAACAGAGGACACAAGGAGAATCACGAACGCCTGTGACGCCTGTACGCGTAGGTGTATACGCGGGGGCGCGAGAAGTGTTACAGGCGCCCCGAGGGGGTATGGGGGAACAGGCCGCTATCGGGGCGTGACCGAGCGGAGCGCAGCGGAGGGAGGTTTAGCCCGATGGTTCCGGCGGCCTGTGCCCCGAGGGGGTATGGGGGAACAGGCCGCTATCGGGGCGTGACCGAGCGGAGCGCAGCGGAGGGAGGTTTAGCCCCGATGTTTCCGGCGGCCTGTGCCCCCATTAAATATAGAGACGCGGACGTCTCCAACGGCGGCTTTTGGGCACGAGGACAAAACGCACGTCCCGCGCCCCGAGGAGGCTGCACGGTATCGCGAGCCGTGCTGACGCCCGACCGGTATCGCGAGCCGACCGGACGTCTAAAAGCCGAACGCCTGCTCGAGGGTCGTGTAGAGCTGGGGACAGTGCAGCAGGAGCGTGCCGCCGCGCACCCCGATCAGCAGGATCCATGCGAGCAGCATCGAGAGGACGAACGCCAGTGCCGTGTACCGTCCGCACGTCACGCCGCCTGTCGTCGCTCGGCTCATCCGCAGGAGCACAGGCAGGCACACCAGCACCAGCAGCGGCGCGAGGTCGTAGAGATACCGCTGGTTCACGCCGCCCATCGAGAAGTCGAGCCACGCGAGCAGCACGGCCATCCCCAGGCCGACGAGCAGGACCGCCCGCCGCTGCCAACGCGCCGTCCCGTGCAGACGGCCGTCCGGGGAGCGCAGTACGCGCGGAAGGTACAGCAGCGCGAGCGTCACGGCCGCATAGGAGAGCCATCCGACGGCGCCCTCCAGGTAGACATAATGCCGGTAGTTCTCCAGATAGCCCCACTCCCCCTCGATGTGCGGGAAGGTCGGGCGCGATGCCGGGAGGAGGCAGAAATAGTGCCAGAGCGCCGTCCCGAGGTCGGTCAGACGGAGCCTGTTCGCGTGGACATCGTTCACGGTGATCTGGTAGACCGCGCCGAATTGCAGCGGGTCGCCGAAGCGTGCGGCATTGTACCACATCAGCGCAGCCGCCCCCGCTGCCGCCGGGACGAGGAAGCACGCCGCCTCTGCCAAACGCAGCGGCAGACGCGTCCGCCTCTCCAGCAATAGCCCGATGAAGAGCGGCACGAGCACGGCGGCACAAAGCACCATCGGCGGACGGGCGCCCGCACAGGCCGCCATCGCTGCCCCACTCACGGCGAGCAGGACCATGCGCAGCGGGAGACGGCGCGTCATCACGGCCTCCATCCCCGTCCACAGGCAGAGGCTCAGGAAGCAGAGCCCGGCCGCCGTCGCGACGCAGTACCGGCCGCCCATGTCCATCATCCACCACGCGCCGGAGAGGCTCGCCGCCGTCGGCATCGCCAAGAGCACGAGCGGGAGCGGTGTCCGCGGCGCCGTCATCCGCACGAGCGCCAGCACCGCCAGGCAGAGGAACAGGATGCCCAGCGTGCCAAAGAAACGGATCGGCATGTCGATGGTGGGGAGCAGGTGGTGGATGGCATAGTAGGGCATGTAGTAGAGCACGACGGGCGTGGGGCCAAAGTAGCAGTACCACCGGCCCTCGTAGTAGGCATAGTCCCAGAGCGCTTCCAGGTCCTCGACAGCGTCGCGCTCGTTGCGGGAGTAAACGTTGTCGATCTCCGCGAGCTTGGGGTCGGCCTCGACGTCGAGCCAGACCTGGTGCTTCCGGAACGCATCGAACGTCAGGGCGTAGGGGTCGTTGGTCGAGGGGGTGTCCTCATAGGGGTAGGCCGATTCGTTCGGCAGGACGAAGTAGCCCGTGAGCGTCATGCACAGGCCGATCGTCCCCACGATGCAGAGGAGCTGTCCCTTGTCGTGCGGACGATACGGCACCCGCTCCAGTCCCAGACGCCGCACTGCGCACAGCACCAGGAAGACCAGCAGGAGCGTCCCCGTCCGCACCAGCGAGAATGCGAAGGGCCGTTTCGCGGCGAGGGTCAGGCCGCTGAGGGTGACGGTGCCGTCCAGGTCGCTGATGCGCAGCTCGAGCGCACGGGCGCGGCCGTAGGGCGAGAAGGCAAGGACGGTCTGCCCGGTGGGGGCCCAGCGCACCTGCACGTCCTGGTATTGCGTGGTGAAGTCGTCGTCCTTCATCCTGAGGCGGAGGAGGGTCGGCAGATGGTCCTGCTCGACAGCCACGTCCGCGAGGACATAGCGGGCGTCTGCGGGGACGTCCTCAAGCGTGAGGGTCGTCTCGCTCGTGAGGACGAGGGCGCCGTCCGTCAGCGCGGCGTCACCGGTATGGGAGACGGTGTCGAGCGGGACGGGCGTGAGCGTCTGGCGGCCGAAGCTCTCCCAGTTCATCCCGCAGCACTCGATGACGAGGATGACGGCCGCTGCGATGGCCGTGTCCCGCACGAGCGCGGTCGACGGTGCATCCGGGCGGATATGGCGCAGCAGCATCCATCCGGCGGTGAGCAGGCTGATGACGGCCACCGCCGCCGCCGGCACTGTGCCGCGCGCGAGCGTCCCGACCAGCGCGCTCGTCCCGCCGATGAGGACATAGACGGCCGCAAGGTCCCGGACGGCCTCGAGCCAGAACGCTTTCGGTACAGCGGCTCCGCTGTGCCGCTGCCGGAGCAGGACAAAGGCGGCCGCAGCCGCGAAGCAGATGAGCGGTAATAGATAGATCATGTATGTTCCTCCAGTCGGATGGTTTGAGGCGGGGCGGGGAGCCTCTGTCTTGTATAACGGATGAGGGGCGGGATATTGCGGGCGTTTTATGGTTTTATTGTTTTATAATTATGATAATGGGGGCACAGGCCGCCGGAAACATTGGGGCTAAACTGCCCTCCGCTGCGCTACTGTCAGTCACGCCCCAATAGCGGCCTGTTCCCCCAAACCCCATATCATAATGGGGGCACAGGCCGCCGGAATCATTGGGGCTAAACTGCCCTCCGCTGCGCTACGGTCAGTCACGCCCCAATAGCGGCCTGTTCCCCCAAACCCCCTCTTTATTCACACATCCCCGTCCTCCTGCATACACTGTCCACCAGAAGGGAGCGTGGTCAATATGTGTGGTATCGCGGGTGCGATCTCATTTCGGGAGGATATGCGGGAGCGGACGGCGGCGCTGCGGGAGATGCAGGCCGTCCTGCGCCGCCGCGGCCCCGACCAGCAGGGCATCGTTACGACGACACACGCCGGTCTCGTCCATACGCGCCTCGCCGTCATCGACCCGGAACACGGGCGCCAGCCCATGACGGTCGAACGCGCGGGCGAGCGGTTCACCATCGTCTACAACGGCGAGCTCTACAACACCGCCGAGCTCCGCCATGCCCTCGAGGCGGCCGGTGAGACGTTCGAGACGCGGTCGGACACCGAGGTCGTCCTCCGGGCGTATGCGGTCTGGGGGGCGGCGTGCGTGGAGCGGTGCAACGGCATCTTCGCGTTCGCCGTCTGGGAGCATGAGGCAGAGCGGCTCTTCCTCGCGCGCGACCGCATGGGCGTCAAGCCGCTGTTCTATCATCTCACAGACGAACGGCTCGTGTTCGGCTCGGAGCTGAAGGCCGTCCTCGCGTGGCCGGACGTGCCGCATGAGGTCGATGCCGAGGGCGTCAGCCAGCTCATGCTCTTCGGCCCCGGCCGCAGTCCCGGATGCGGCGTGTTCCGCGGGATACGCGAGGTCAAGGCGGCACAGTGCGGCCACTATTCCCGCGCAGACGGTCTGCACCTGTGGACGTACTGGTCGCTGCGGGCACGCGAGCACAAGGACAGCTTCGCGCAGACGGCGGAGCATGTGCGCTATCTCGTGACCGACGCCATCGAACGCCAGCTCGTGAGCGATGTGCCGCTCGGGACGTTCCTCTCCGGCGGTCTGGATTCGAGCCTGATCTCGTCCGTGGCGTCGCGCATGTTCCAAAAGGAGGGGCGCGTCCTGCCGACCTTCTCGGTGGACTATCAGGGGAACGACAAGTATTTCAAGGCCTCGAAGTTCCAACCGAACAGCGACCCTGCCTATATCCGCCAGATGGCGGCCTACCTCGACACGGAGCACCACTGGACGGTCGTGGAGAACGACGCGCTCGTGCAGGCGCTCTACACGGCGACGGAGGCGCGCGACCTCCCCGGCATGGCGGACGTGGACGCGTCGCTCCTGCTCTTCGCGGGGGACATCCGGCAGCATGTGACCGTCGCGCTCTCGGGGGAGTGTGCGGATGAGCTGTTCGGGGGCTATCCGTGGTACCGTGACCCGGAGATCCGGGCGGCCTACGGGTTCCCCTGGTCACAGTCGACGGCGTACCGGATGGGGCTCCTCCGGCCGGAGGTCGCGGACGTCCTAGCGGCACGCGGCGACGTCGACCGTGCCTACCGCGCGACCCTCGCCGACACGGACACTCTCCCCACGGACAGTGCGGATGCCGTCCGCATGCGCGAGATGATGCGCCTGAACACGGACTGGTTCATGCAGACCCTCCTCGACCGCAAGGACCGCATGACGATGTGGAACGCGCTCGAGGTGCGTGTCCCCTTCTGCGACTACCGGATCGCGGAGTATCTCTACAATGTCCCGTGGGAGATGAAGGAGCACGGCGGCTATGAGAAGGGGCTCCTGCGCGAGGCGATGCGGGGCTATCTCCCCGACGAGATCCTCTGGCGCAAGAAGAGCCCCTATCCCAAGACCCACGACCCCGCGTTCCGCACGGCCGTGACGCGGGAGCTGGAGGCACGTCTCGCCGACCCGCAGGCGCCGCTATGGCAGCTCGTCCGGCGAGACGCGCTCGAACGCCTCCTCTACGGCGACGAGGACGTCCAGTGGTACGGCCAGCTCATGACGCGGCCGCAGACCATCGCCTACCTCCTCGCCCTCGACTGGTGGATGGTGCGATACGCGGTCAAGGTCGTGCTGTAAGACGCATCAGGAGGACGCCCCCGCGCGGGAGCGTCCTCTCGTCATTTTTTCGCCGTCTCGGCCATATAGCCCGCCGCGGCGACGATGCCGCAGAGACGGCGCGTGTCCGGAGGCGCAGCCGTGCGGATGCGGGCGGTCGCCGTCCCCAGGTCGACCTTGGCAAGGACGCCGTCCTGCGCGTTCAGGGCGTTCTCGACACGGCGCGCGCAGTTCTCACAGGTCATGCCCGTGATGTGCAGCACGGCCGTGTAGGGGTAGTCGGCGCGGCGCTTGTCCTTGGGGCCGGTGCGTGCCACGGTCGGGGCCTTGTCGCCGCAGCAGGCGCTCCCCTTCCGTACACGCCGCACCGTCATCCAGACCGCCGCAGCGATGGCCGCGGCGAGCAGCAGTAGCAGGAGCGCCGTCACTGCGGCGTCCTCCTACAGGCACATCCGCTGCATGAGGCACAGTCACCGCAGCATCCCTTACCCTGTCTGCGGCGGCGGATGATGTGCCGCACCGCCAGCGCGAGCGCTGCCGCGATCAGCAGGAGCAGCACGATGTCGATCCCGTTCATTCAGACACCTCCCATCAGCATGCCGACCGCATGGGCGAGGAACGCCACGACCCATGCGACCACGCACTGCCATACCACGAGCGCGGCCGCCCACCTGCCGCCGAGCTCACGCTTGACCGCTGCCACCGCCGCGACGCACGGCGTGTACAGCAGCGAGAAGAGGAGCAGCGTGGCGGCGGTGAGGGTCGTCATCGCGCCGGTCACGCCGCCGCTGTAGAGGACCTCGAGGGTGGAGACCACGCTCTCCTTGGCCATGAATCCGCTCACGAGCGATACGATGATCCGCCAGTCGCCCAGGCCGATCGGTGCCATGAGCGGCACGAAGAGGCCGGCGACCCTCGCGAGGATGCTCTCCTCGGCGGTCTCGACCATGTGGAGCCGCAGGTCGAAGCTCTGGAGGAACCAGACCGCGACCGTGGCGATCAGGATGACGGAGAAGGCCTTTTGCAGGAAGTCCTTGGCCTTCTCCCAGAGGAGCTGGGCGACATTGCGCACGCCCGGGAGACGGTAGTTCGGCAGCTCCATCACGAACGGCACGGCCTCGCCCTTGAAGAGCGTGCCCTTGTAGAGGCAGGCCGCGAGGATGCCCATGAGGATGCCGATGACATACAGCATCACCATGATGAGCCCGCCCTTCTTCGGGAAGAACGCGCTGATGAAGAACGCGTAGATCGGCATTTTTGCCGTGCAGCTCATGAAGGGCGTCAGGAGGATGGTCATGCGGCGGTCGCGGTCACTGGGGAGCGTGCGGGTGGCCATGACGGCCGGTACGGAGCATCCGAAGCCGATCAGCAGCGGCACGATGCTGCGTCCCGAGAGACCGATCTTGCGCAGGAGCTTGTCCATGAAGAACGCCACGCGCGCGATGTAGCCGCTGTCCTCGAGGAGCGAGAGGAAGAAGAAGAGCGTCACGATGATGGGCAAGAAGCTCAGCACGCTGCCCACGCCCGCGAAGATGCCGTCGATGATGAGACTGTGGATGGCCTCGTTCGCGCCGGCGTTCGTCAATGCCTCATCGGCGGCGGCGGTCAGGTAGTCGATGCCGCTCTCCATCAGTCCCTGGAGCCACGCGCCGATGACGTTGAACGTCAAAACGAACACGGCGAGCATGATGAGGATGAACGCCGGGATCGCGGTGAAGCGGCCGGTGAGGATGGCGTCGATCTTGCGGCTGCGGGCATGCTCGCGGCTCTCGTGGGGCTTGGTGACGGAGCTCGCGCACAGGCGCTGGATGAACGAGAAGCGCATGTCGGCGATGGCGGCGCTGCGGTCGAGGCCGCGCTCCTTCTCCATCTGACAGACGATATGCTCCATCGCCTCCTCCTCGTTCTTGTCGAGGCCGAGGCGCGCGATGACGAGGCGGTCGCCCTCGACGACCTTGCTCGCCGCGAACCGCAGCGGCACGCCCGCCGCCTCCGCGTGGTCCTCGATCAGGTGACAGACGGCGTGCAGACAGCGGTGGACGGCGCCGCCGTTCTCGGTCTTGGCGCAGAAGTCCTGCCGCAGCGGCCGCTCCTGGTAGTAGGCCACATGAACAGCGTGCTGCACCAGCTCCTCGATGCCCGCGTTCTTGGCGGCGGAGATCGGCACGACGGGCACGCCCAGACGCTGCTCCATCTCATTGATGTCGATGCCGCCGCCGCTGCCGGTGAGCTCGTCCATCATGTTGAGCGCGACGACCATGGGGATGTCCATCTCGAGGAGCTGCATGGTCAGGTAGAGGTTGCGCTCGATGTTGGTGACGTCGACGATGTTGATGATGGCATGGGGCTTCTCGTCGAGGACGAAGTTCCGGGAGACGATCTCCTCGCTGCTGTAGGGCGACATGGAATAGATGCCGGGCAGGTCGGTGACGAGCGTGTCCGGGCGTCCCTTGATGGCGCCGTCCTTGCGGTCGACGGTGACGCCGGGGAAATTGCCGACGTGCTGCTTGGCGCCGGTGAGGCGGTTGAAGAGCGTGGTCTTGCCGCTGTTCTGGTTGCCGACGAGCGCGAAGCGCATGACCGTCCCGTCCGGGAGCGGGTCGCCGCTGCCCTTGGGATGGAACCGGCCGCCCTCACCGAGACCGGGATGCTCGGCGTGCTTGTGTGTCCACTTGGCCGGCGCGGCCTCGTCCGCATCGTCCGCCTCGGAGACCTCGATCTTGGCGGCGTCATCGAGGCGCAGCGTCAGCTCGTAGCCGTGGAGCCGCAGCTCCATGGGGTCGCCGAGCGGCGCGTATTTCACGAGCGTGACCGGCGTCCCGGGGATGAGTCCCATGTCGAGGAAGTGCTGCCGCAGCGCCCCGTCCCCGCCGAGCCGCTCGACCCGCACGGTCTGTCCGATCTTGGTATCCTTCAATGTTGCCATAGTCTGTTTCCCTCGCTTCTGTTCTCGGCCGGACCTGTTCGGACATCCGGCCGGATATGTGTCCGTTTGGAGCATATCACTAGTATACCACAGAAAGACGCGCTTGTCCAGTTTGTTTACCCATGCACCAAAATTCGACCGTCTCTTGCATATTTCTCTAAAATGTGGTATGCGATGACGAACAGGCCCATTCGGGCACTTTTTTTGTGAGGACCGTCCTCGCGTATGGTCTCTCCCTCTGACAGCGCAAGGTCATCTTCGTCTGTTCTCACAAATATCCTTGACATCCCGCTCAGAATCATGTATGATAGTGATAGACTGACATCGCAGGTACAGTCATCCTGAATCAACATGAGAGGAGAATACATATGCTGGATTTCCAATTCTACAGTCCGACCGAGTTCGTCTTCGGCAGGGGCGCCGAGGCGCAGGTCGGCACGCTCATCCGCAAGCACGGCGGCTCTAAAGTCCTCCTGCACTACGGCGGCGGCTCGGCGGAGCGCAGCGGTCTGCTCGGGCGCGTGCGGCAGTCGCTCGTGGCGGCGGGAGTCGCGTTCGTGGAGCTCGGCGGTGTCAAGCCGAATCCGCGCGACACGCTCGTCTATGAGGGCATCGGCCTCTGTCGGCACGAGCAGGTGGACTTCCTGCTCCCCGTGGGCGGCGGCTCGGTCATCGACTCGGCCAAGGCCATCGCCATGGGCGTGCCGTATGAGGGCGACTTCTGGGACTTCTATTCCGGCAAGTCCCCGTCTGCCGCGCTCCCGGTCGGCACGGTGCTGACCATCGCGGCGGCTGGCAGCGAGGGCTCCGGCGACACCGTCATCACCAAGGAGGACGGCCTCCTCAAGCGCGGGGCCGGCTCCGACCTGCTGCGGCCGCGCTTCTCCATCCTCGACCCCGAGCTGACGTGTACCCTGCCGCCCTACCAGACGGCATGCGGCATCACGGACATCATGGCGCATGTCTTCGAGCGCTACTTCACGCCGACCACCGAGGTCGAGATCACCGACCGGCTCTGCGAGGCCGTCCTGCTGACGATGCTGAAGGAGGCGCCGCGCGTGATCGCCGATCCCGGCAATGTGGACGCCCGCGCGAACATCCTCTGGGCGGGGACGGTCGCGCACACGAATCTCTGCGGCGTCGGCCGCGCGCAGGACTGGAACAGTCACGGCATCGAGCACGAGCTGAGCGCGAAGTACGACTGTGCCCATGGTGCGGGACTCGCCGTCATCATGCCCGCGTGGATGACGCACTGCTGCGGCCGTGCGCCGGCGCGCTTCGCGCAGATGGCCGAGCGCGTGTTCGGTGTGACGCCCGACCCGCATGATCCTGCGGCGGTGGGACGTGAGGGCATCCGGCGGTTCCGCGCGTTCCTCGCGCGCATCGGAATGCCGACCACGCTCGCCGAGCTCGGCGCCGACCCCAAGGACGTCCCCGAGATGATCGCGAAGCTCGGCCTCGGGGAGGACGGCCATATGGACGGCTACGTCCCGCTGTCCCCTGCCGACGTCGCCGACATCTTCCGCATCGCCGGGGAGGCGTGAGCAGCATCATCCAAACGAAATACATACCGATATATAGGAGGGACACCATGCTAGACTTGAAAGGAAAATGGGCATTCATCACCGGCGCGAGCCGCGGCATCGGGCGCTTGGCGGCGCTGCAGATGGCCGATCTCGGCTGCTCGCTCGTGCTGCACAGCCGCGACACGGCGCACTGTGAGCGCCTGCTCGCCGAGGTGCGGGCAAAGGGCGCAGAGGCCGTCGCGGTGGCGGCGGAGCTGTCCGATATGAACGCCGTGGCGCGGATGCTCGACGAGATCGACGCGCTCGGCCATCCCATCGACATCGTCCTCAACAATGCCGGACTCCAGATCGCCTACCGCACCGACCCGCTCACCACGCCCATGTCGGACTACGACATCAGCTTCCGCGTCAACACGATGGCGCCCATGCTGATCTGCTATCATTTTCTGCCGCAGATGGCCGCGCGGGGCTTTGGCCGCATCGTCAACACGACCAGCGGCATCGACCTCGAGCCGGAGCAGGCGGGCTATTCCGCCGCCAAGGCCGCGCTCAACAAGGTCACCCGCGACCTCGGCAAGCGCTATGAGGGCACGAACGTCCTCATGAACCTGACCGACCCCGGCTGGTGCCGCACCGACCTTGGCGGGCCGAACGCCCCCAATGCCCCGGAGAGTGCCCTGCCCGGCGTGCTGGTCGGCGCGCTCGTGGACGACGGGCACTGCGGCCGCATCTTCCCGGCACAGGACTTCGCAGGGATGACGCTCGCGGATGCGGTCGCCAAGGCGGAGACGTATCCGACGGTCTATTGACATCTCCCATAGGACACAGCGACGCCCGGGACGGTCTGCCCCGGGCGTCGTTCTTTCGTGTTGAAGGCGCGTCACTCCTCGATGGAGAGGCGCTCGACCGGATGATAGCCGGTGGTCTTGTTGAACTTGACGTTCATCTCGAAGCGGTCGACGAAGTCGGACGGGTCGATGCGGTCGAAGACGATGTCCTCGAAGCCGTCACGCGTGAAGCAGACGGAGAGGATCGTGTCCTCGGAGAGCCGCCCCGTGGACGTGTCGAGCGCCCCGTCCACCGCATGGACGATGACCGCCTCGACCGGCACGATCGCGAACATCTCCCGCGCCACGCGCACGCAGCAGCTGCACACATAGTCCTGGATGAGGTCATAGCGCTCGGTCTTGGTCATGGCCTTCTCGCTGAGCTTGCCGGTCTTGGTGAGGGACAGGCGAGTCTCCGGGACGGCCTCCTCGGACTTCACGCGGAACTCCACCTCGATGACGTCCCCGCGGTCGGTGCCGAACTCGAGGTCGCTGCCGTAGTCGGCGAAGTCCTCGAAAGGGTCGGCCTCGGCGATGGCCTCGAGGTAGGCGTCCGTGTCGCCCGCGAGCATCCGCGCCGCGAACTTGACGCTCTCCTGCCAGGCCGTAAAGGTCGCGGCGTCCTCCTGCTTGGCGGCCTCGACGGCGTCCTCGAGGGCCTTGCGCTCCTTCTCGGCGCGGCTCTTGAAGAGCTTGGCGCTGATGCCGGGGTCATAGTCGGCGAGTGCCTTGGCCGCGGCCTGCTCGGCGGGACCGGGCGCATCCTTCTGGAAGGGCGGCGCCGCATCGCGGATGGCTGCCCAGTCGATCGGCTCGTCGCACTCCTTGTGGACGCTGCGGATCAGGTCGAAGTAATTCTCCTGCTCCTCCACGCGCAGGGCGTCCTGCTTCTGGGCGTCCTCCTTGGCGGCAGCGGCCTTCTTGGCCTCGATCTCCTCCTTTTTCTTCTGCGCTGCGGACTTGTAGGTGCGCTTGCCGGAGGTCTTTTTCTTCTTGGTCAGGGAATTGAGGTTCCCGGTGTAGCCGATGCCGACCTTCGGCACGGAGACGGACGTCCGGCCGGAGGTGTTGAGCGATTAGTGCAGGCCGTCCTTGTTGACGCTCACGCCCACACCGCTCTTGCTGAGGTTCAGGATCACGCCCTTGCAGATCTTGATGCTCTTGCGAAATGTCAGTCCCATGATGGGCCTCCTTATCATCTATAGTATCATCTATATTTGGTCGATCGTGATGACGTGTCATCGCATATGCAGCACGAACAGGGCGACCAGCGGCAGCACGACGAACAGGATGCCGATGATCGTCGGGATGATGCGCGCCGCCTTCTGCGGACGGTAGATGTCGGCGGGATGCTGCGGGTCGCAGAGGATCTCGCGGCGCTCGCCGATCGCGGGCGTGTCCGCGCCGTAGACCTCCTCGGCCGTGACATAGACGACGCCGTCCTGCGCATACTGCCAGACGGGCGAATAGAGCTGCCGTGTATACGACCTGCCGCGTGCATCGGTGGAACGGTCGAAGCGGAACGTGCGGAAGATGCACACAGCCGGCACCGTGCAGGTGCAGCGCCGCAGCTTCGCTGCATGGATGACCGGCGGGAGCACGACCAGTCCCACGCCCACCAGGATCATGACGCCGAGCGCGATCGTGACCACCGTGTCTACGGTCAAAAGGGTCGTCCCGGTGCGCCGTCCGTAGAGGGCGACCACGGGCAGCACCGTCATCAGCAGGCCGATGAGCGGCACGATCAGCATGGGCGCAGCGTCCGGGAATCGCCCCTGGAGCGCCCCCATCGTCCCAATGACGAGGAACACCGCCCCGATGCACGTCACACACAGCAGCGGCTCGATCTGCGAGAACACGATCGTCCCCAGGATCGCGCCCACGAACGTGATGAGGAAGACCGCGGTCTTGATGCCGCTCCCCTTGTCCTCCTGTGGCATCCCCGCATCGGGGACGCCGTTGATGACCACCGGCATCCCGCCGGGGTCCTCCATCGCGCGCCGCAGTACCTCGGGGTCGAGGACGGCGGATTCGCGCTCTACCTGAAGATCCTCCTGCATCGTATCCCCCTTTCATCCCTGACGATCATGCTGCTGCCCCAAGCGTTCCAGCTCCTCGCACAGCGCCGTGAACTCTGCATAGACCGTGATGGTCTGGAGATACCGCAGGTCGAGGATATGGCCCGACGCGCGGTGCCGCAGGAAGTCGGCATCCCAGAGCGCCGTGGGGACGAATCCCTCCCGCCAATGGTACTTCATCGGCTCAAAGCGGTCGATGTTTTGGCGGAAATACTTGACCTTCGCCATACAGAGCTTGTTGATGCGGAACAGCAGACCGATGATGTCGCTGCGTTCATAGAACGCATCCTTGAAGATGAGGTGCCTGTGCGCGTTCTCCCGGTCCGACCACCATGCCCCATCCTCGTGGATGAGGTGGTATTTTTCGACGAGACGGCGCTTGTCCTCCGCCGTCCGCAGCGCCAGATACTGCCCTACGAGGACATAGCTCCCCAGTGCCTTGGCATCCAGTCCCCGCCGGACGAAGAGGTCGTCCCAGACAGGGACACAGCGGCCGATGTCCGCACATTCCACATGGAACGCCCCGCTCACGCGGTCGATGCCGACCAGCACGCCGTCCGGCGTCTGATAGCAGGCGATGTCGGCCGCGCCATCGCCCTCGGCCTGCCGCACGTTCTCGCGGACGACATCACGAAACGCGGCATCGTCATAGGGCGCGGGGACATATCGCTCCCGAAAATAGGCATCGAGCGTCTCCCCGTCGATCCTGTTCGGGACGAGGGACGCGCGGTGCGTCTCCCAAAGCGACCGCCAGCGAGCGAGCTGCGCGGGCGTCACAGGCGAAGTGATCATCGGCATCCTCCTTCATGGACATATCGTCTGTCTCATTATAACATAGGTGTGCATATTTTGTCAAGAACGTCAGAGGCGGCGTATGCTATAGACACAGTCTATCGCGCGTGCTCACAAAAGCATATGTCAAAGAAGGATCTATAAGGCTTGACTTTTGGGATAGGATCAGCTATAATAAAAACACGACAACGCCCATAAGTTTGCTAGGTATTAAAAACGATAGGAGGCATCTCCATGGCACATGACCACGACCATGAGCATGCACATGAGCATGAGCACGACCATGCACACGCGCATGACCATTCCCCCGCGCACATCCATTCCCACCGTGCGCTGATCGGCTTCGATGCCCACGGCATCCCGACCGTCACCCACGAAGCCGACCACCAGGATCCCGACGATCCGCAGGCCTTCATCCGTGACTACATGAACGCGGTCAGCGAGTACCGCAAGACCTTCCCCTCCAAGCAGGACGTGATCGACCAGACGCCCGACCCCGCCGTCCGGGAGATGATCCTCCGCATGGAGCAGCTCGGCCTCGACACCACCTTCGACCGCTTCGACAAGCAGAAGCCGCAATGTCATTTCGGCCTTGCGGGCATCTGCTGCAAGATCTGCAACATGGGCCCCTGCCGCATCACGGCCAAGGCGCCGCGCGGCGTCTGCGGGGCGGATGCCGACCTGATCGTCGCGCGCAACCTGCTGCGCAGTGCCGCCGCCGGTGCCGCCCAGCACGGGATGCACGCCCGCGAGGTGATGCTCTCGCTGAAATGGGCCGCCGAGGGCAAGCTCGACATCCCGATCATGGGCGAGCAGAAGATCCGTGACACGGCCGCGGCCTTCGGCATCCCCACCAAGCACCGCCAGGTCAAGCACATCGCCTCCGACCTCGCCGACGCCCTCCTCGAGGACCTCTCCCGCACCGTCCCCGCCGAGAACCGCACGATCCGCGCCTGTGCGCCGCCCGAGCGCCAGAAGGTCTGGGAGGATCTCGACATCCTCCCGATCAGCGCGTATCATGAGGTGTTCGAGGCCTACCACAAGTCCGGCTGCGGCACGGACGGCGACTGGAAGAGCATCCTCCAGCAGCTCCTGCGCTGCGGGCTGGCGTTCACGTTCAGCGGCGTCGTCGGGGCGAACATCGCGACGGACAGTCTCTTCGGCGTCGGCGACCGCGTGACCTCGAAGGTCAACATCGGCGCCCTCGAGAAGGGCTATGTCAACATCGCCGTCCACGGCCATCTCCCCACGCTCGTGAGCCAGATCGTCAAGGTCGGGCAGGAGGACGCCTTCATTGAAAAGGCCAAGGCCGCCGGTGCCAAGGGAATCAAGTTCTACGGCATCTGCTGCTCGGGACTTTCGGCGATGTATCGCTACAGCGGCGTCATCCCGCTCTCGAACGCCGTCTCTGCGGAGCTGGTGCTCGCGACCGGCGCGCTCGACCTCTGGGTCGCGGACGTGCAGGACGTCTTCCCCGCCATCATGGACGTGGCACGCTGCTTCAAGACGGCGGTCGTGACCACGAGCGAGTCCGCCCGTCTCCCCGGTGCGGAGCGCTACGAATATGACCACCGCCACGCCAACATCGGCGAGACCCGCGCCCTCGCGGAGCGCATCGTAGACCGCGCGATCGAGAGCTTTTCCGCCCGCAAGGGCATCCCGGTCTACATCCCGCCCTACGAGGTGGAGGCCGAGGTCGGGTTCTCGGTGGAATATGTCTGTCGCCGGTTCGGCAGCATGGAGCCCCTTGCGAAAGCGCTGCGCTCCGGCCAGATCCTCGGCATCGTGAACATGGTCGGGTGCAACAACCCCAAGGTGCTCTATGAGAAGTGCATCGTCGATGTCGCGGACGTCCTCCTGAAAAATAACGTCCTGATCCTGTCGAACGGATGCGCGTCCTTCCCGCTGATGAAGCTCGGCTATTGCCGCAAGGACGCCCAGCACAAGGCCGGCGACAAGCTCGCGGCCTTCCTCGGAGACGACCTCCCGCCCGTTTGGCATGTGGGCGAGTGCATCGACAACACGCGCAGCTCCGGCATCTTCGCCGGTGTCGCGGGCGTCCTCGGGCACAAGCTCTATGAGATGCCCTATGCGTTCACGTCGCCCGAGTGGGGCAACGAGAAGGGCATCGACGCCGCGCTCGGCTTCCGCCTCATGGGCATCAGCTCCTATCACTGCGTCGAGGCGCAGATCTACGGCTCCAAGAACGTCATCGAGTTCCTGAAGGACGGCACGCGCGATCTGCTCGGCTCCGTCATGGTCGTGGATACTGACCCCGTCGCCCTCGGCGAGAAGATCGTCGCCGACATCAAGCAAAAACGCATCGCCCTCGGGTGGGACTCGGAATGACGTCTCCCCCGTGGCGCTCCCAGACATCCGCCGCCGGGATGGCGGCGGTGTCTCATACCGATAAGCCTAGTAAACAGATGTATATACAAGGCTACCGACACACACATCCGACATCAGAAAGAGAAAGTAGGTACTATGATGAGAAAGTCCAAGATCACTGCATTCCTGACCGCCCTTGCGCTCGGCGCCGCCCTGACCGGGTGCGCCCGGGACGCCGCCGCGGATACCACGTCCAAGCGGACGATCAAGATCGCCTATCTGCCGATCACCCACGCGCTGCCGGTGTTCGCCGTCAAGGAGGCGCTCGAGGCCTCAGACGACGACCTCCAGATCGAGCTGGTGAAGTACGGCTCGTGGCCGGAGCTGCTCGACGCGCTCAACACCGGGCGCGTGGACGGCGCGTCCGTGCTGATCGAGCTGGCGATGAAGTCCCGGCAGGAGGGCATCGGCATCAAGGCCGTGGCGCTCGGCCATAAGGACGGCAATGTCATCGTCACGAACGACAGCGTGCAGACGGCCGCGGACCTCGCGGGCAAGACCTTCGCGATCCCGCACCGCCAGTCCTCCCACAACATCCTCCTCAACGACGCCCTCGCGCAGGCCGGTCTGACGATCGACGATGTCAATGTCACCGAGCTCGCGCCGCCAGAGATGCCCTCCGCGCTCGCCTCCGGGCAGATCAACGGCTACTGCGTGGCGGAGCCGTTCGGCGCCAAGGCGGTCACGATCGACGCGGGGCATGTGCTGTACACGTCCGAGGAGCTGTGGCCGGATTCGCTGTGCTGCGGCCTCGTCCTCACGGACAGCTACCTTGACGCGCACCATGACGATGCCGCGCATTTCGTGGCGGCCTACGAGCAGGCCGGCCGCGACCTGACACCTGACTACGCCAAGCAGATCGCCGTCGACTATCTCCAGCAGGACGAGGCCGTGCTCGACCTCTCGCTGAAATGGATCCGCTACGACGACCTTGCGATCACGCCGGAGACCTACGAGACCCTCTGCGACAAGGTGGTCGCCTATGGCCTGTCCGACGCGCCGCCGACCTATGAGGAGTTCGTGGCGAGCGGGCTCGGGGAGTGAGGCAGATGAAGAAAACGATTCTGAAAGCGCGGTATGCCGTCATCTCGTTCATCGTGCTGATCGCGCTCTGGCAGCTCCTGTACACAGTGAGCGATTTCAATGAGGCACTGTTCCCCTCGCCCTTCAAGGCGCTGCGGGCGCTGATCGAGCTGGCGGCGGACGGCACGCTCTTCCGCCACATCGGCACGAGCCTCTACCGCTTCGCGGCGGGGTATTGCAGCGCGGTCGTCTCGGCGGTGCTGCTGGGACTGGTGCTGGGGTGGTTCTCAAAGGCGTTCCGCTTCGTCGACCCGATCGTCCAGCTCCTGCGTCCCATCTCGCCGACGGCGTGGATGCCCTTCATCGTCCTCTGGTTCGGCATCGGGGACGTGCCGGCGATCGTCATCATCTTCATCGCGGGCTTCTTCCCGGTGCTGCTGACGACCGTGGCGGCCGTGGCGAACATCGACCCGATCTATCTGAAGGTGTCGCGCAGCTTCGGCATCCGGCAGCCGCAGCTCATGTGGAAGGTCATCTTCCCGGCGGCCTTCCCGCAGATCGCGAGCGGCATCCATCTGGCGCTCGGCACGAGCTGGATCTTTTTGGTGGCCGGTGAGATGGTCGGGGCACAGTCCGGCGTGGGCTATCTCATCATCGACGCACGCAATGATCTGCGCACGGACATCCTCCTGGCAGACATCGTGGTGATCGGCCTGATCGGCCTGATCCTGGACACGCTGCTGAAGATGGCCGAAAAGCGCATCCTGAGAGCATGGGGAGGTGCCGCATGAGTTTGATCGAGGTCAAGGACGCGGGCAAGACGTTCGCGCGGGACGAGGGGACGTTCACGGCCTTCGAGCACATCGACCTGTCCATCGAGCGGGGCGAGTTCATCTGCCTGCTGGGCCCGTCCGGCTGCGGCAAGAGCACGCTCCTGAACGCGATGGCAGGCTTCGACCTGGTGACGTCCGGGAGCATCGAGATCGACGGCAAAGAGGTGTGCGAGCCCTCCGACCGCTATGTCACGATCTTCCAGAACTACGGCCTGCTCCCGTGGCGGAGCGTGCAAAAGAACGTGGAGCTGGGGCTCGAGCAGAAGGGACTCTCCAAGGCAGAGCGGGCGGCGCGGGCGGCGCAGTACATCGAGCTGGTGGGACTGACGGCACACAAGGACGTCCATCCGCGGCAGCTCTCGGGCGGCATGCAGCAGCGCGTGGCGATCGCGCGGGCGCTGGCGGTCGACCCGGAGATCCTGTTCATGGATGAGCCGTTCGGCGCGCTCGACGCCATCACGCGCATGAAGCTCCAGGACGACATCCTCCGCATCTCTCGTGAGCAGCAGAAGACGATCATCTTCGTGACGCATGACATCGAGGAGGCGGTCTATCTGGCCGACCGCATCGTGATCCTGACGCCGAATCCCGGGCGGCTCAAATGCATCTGCGAGGTGCCGCTCCATGGCTACCGCGACCGCACCAGCGGCGATTTCCTCCGTGTGCGCGACAAGATCTTCGAGCTGTTCCACATGAAGGCGGAGAACAGGATCGAGTATTTTATCTGAGACAGGCGCTCCTCCCTGCATGTGGGAGGGGCGTTCCCTGTTGCATCCTGGCGAAAAATGTGCTATAATAGACCTATCAACACAAAAGGGAGATCCTGCCATGAAACGACTGCTTCTCGCGGCGCTCTGCTGTCTTGGCCTGACGGCGTGCGGCACGGTGCCGACCTATCAGGAGGAGGCCGTGCTGGAGACGACTGCCGTCCCCACGACCGTCCCCACGACCGAGGCGCCCACCGAGCCGACCACGGAGCCGGAGGTGCCGTTCGACTATACGATCTGCTTCACCGGCGACATCAGCGTCGAGGACGGCGCGCGCACCACGTCCCGCTGGATCGCGAACGGACGCGATACGTCTGCCTGCTTCGATGAAACGATGATGGCCCACATGCAGGCCGCGGACATCTGCTTTGCGAACAACGAGTTCCCCTATTCCACGCGCGGCCATGCCATCCCCAACAAGGACTACACCTACCGCGCCGACCCCGCCAATGTCCAGCTCATGCTCGACCTGGGCGTGGACATCGTGTCGCTCGCGAACAATCATATGTATGACTACGGCCCAGACGCGCTCCTCGACACGCTCGATACGCTCGACGCCGCCGGGATCGAGCGCGTGGGCGCGGGGAAGGATCTTGACGAGGCCTCGCGGACGTGCTTCATGGAGCTAGACGGCCTGACGGTCGCTTTCCTGAACGGCTCGCGCGTGGAGTGGGCGGAGCTGACGAAGGGCGCGACGGACGATTCCCCCGGCGTCTTCCGCACGGTCGACCCCACGCTGCTCTACCAGCGCGTGCGGGAGGCGCGGGAGGCCGCGGATCTCGTCATCGTCTACATGCACTGGGGCATCGAGGGCGTGGACTACCTCGAGGAGTACCAGCAGGAGGTCGGCAAGGGCCTCGTGGATGCGGGCGCGGACGCTGTGATCGGCGACCACACGCACTGTCTCCAGGGCATCGAGTTCTACAAGGGCGCGCCGATCGTCTATTCGCTCGGGAATTTTTGGTTCAACGGCAAGACCCAGCGCACCGCCCTCGCCGAGCTGCATGTCACCGGCACGCAGTCGGACTATACCCTCTCCCTCCAGTACCTCCCCGCGATGCAGGACAACTGCCGCGTCTACACGATCACGGACACCGGCGCGCAGGATGCGTATTATCGGTATCTGGAGAGCATCTCGCCGAACGCGGTGTTCGATGGGGAGGGGAATTGTACGGAGGGGTGAGGCCGTCATCCTGTACAAAAGTGTTCCCTTGTTTTTATGCACCTCTCCAAAAAGTCAAACGAACTGTCAGGATCCGCACCTCCCATGTGTATCGAAAGCAAAGGCCGCTCCGTGCGGCACACGATCCACATGGGAGGTATCTTTATGAACACTCGCAAGCTCCTTGCCCTCACCCTCGCGGCGGCCATGCTGCCCGCTGCCGGGTGCCGCCGTGAGGTCCGCACTGGCGCGACCCTCGCGCTCGACCTCGACACGTCCTACGTCTCGCAGGCGTTCGATGACCAGGGCGTCGTCCTGGCGCCAACGTTCGCGGTCGGGGGCGGCCTCGTCTGCATGCGCTTCGTCCGGAACACGAACGAGCTCCATCTCTTCTGGTACGCCCCCGACACCGGCGCCTTCACCGAGCTGGAGGCCACGCCCACCCGCCCCGCTGCCGCCGGGATGCGGCCGGACGGCAAGCTCTGTCTGGCGTACAATGTCTCCGTCGGGCGCAGGAACGGCATGGATCTCGCTGACGGCAAGCAGCGCGCCATCCGCACCTACGACCTCACCGACGGCACATGGGAGGACGTCCCCTTCCCCGACGACATCCCGACGCAGGAGCTGTTCCAATTCAACTTCCGCATGGACGGGGACGGCGAATGGCTCCTCTCCGCCGAGGATGCGGACGGCTTTCCGCAGATCTTCGTCCTCACGCCCGACCTCGACATCAAGGGCACCCTCGCGGTCGAGGGCTCCGTCTACGCGAACGACCTCGTGCGCGGGGCATCCGGGACGCTCTACGCCGAGATGGTCGCCGGCGAGGGGATGGGGCGGCAGTTCTATCGGGTCGACACCGACGCGATGACCTGCACGCCCCTCGAGACGCCGCTCCCCGCCGACGCCATCCTCGTCCCGGGCACGGGGGCGCATGAGCTGTATTACAATTTGGGCCATGATGCGCTGTATTATCTGGATGCGGACGGCACGACCGGGAAGGTCATCGACTACCACAATTCCAGCTTCGTCGAGGAGGTCTATGAGGTGTACCCGGTGGGGACGGATCGGTTCGTCATCAATTACAGTGACCGGCAGTCGAACCCCTATCACCTGCTGCGGCCGCGCACGGAGGAGGAGCTGCGGGACACGACCTTCGTCTCGCTCGCGGGCGTCGATCTCGACCCGCTGCTGATCGAGGCGGTCTGCCGGTCGAATCGGGAGGACCCGTCCGTGCAGATCCTTCTTAAGGACTACGCCGACCCCTACCGCGAGCCGGGCGGCAAGGGCGGCTACACGACCGATGATGTGGACTATTATTTCTACGGCTACCCCCGCATGACGCTCTGGCCGGAGGCGATCGAGGACCTCAAGAACGACCTCCTGAACGGCACCGTCCCGGACATCATCTGCATGGACGGCCTGCCCGCGCGGCTGCTCTCGAACAAGGGCCTGCTGACCGACCTCTGGCCGCTGCTCGAGGCGGACGAGCGCTTCGACGCGTCCCTCTACCAGACGAACATCCTCGAGGCGCTCAAGACCGGCGACCGGCTCGAGGAGATCGGCTTCGGCTTCACGATCAGCACGACCGTTGGCAAGCGCGACCTCGTCGGCGCCAAGCAGGGACGCGATCCGGCGGCCTATCTCGACCTGCTCGAGGAATACCGCGACAAGGGCGTCGATGCGTTCGCGGGGATGGACCGGGAGCATGCAGTGCAGGTCTTTCTGGTGGGATGCCAGAGCTCGTTCATCGACCGGGAGACGATGACCTGTCATTTCGACGATCCAGCGTTCGTCCGTCTGCTCGAGCTGACGGCGGGCGTGGCGACAGCGGACGAGCTTTGGAACGACGAGCGCGACTTCAGGGCCGCCATCGACCGTGCCTATGTCGAGGACCGTGCGCTCCTGCGGCCGGTGAATTACGGCGAGCCGCGGCAGTATCACCGCACGCACGGCGGCGACTTCGCCTATGAGGACATCACGCTCGTGGGCTACCCCGACCCGGTCGGCGGCAACGGGGGACGGTTCCGCATGAAGTACACCCTCGCGCTCACGGCGCAGTCCGCGCGGGTGGACGAGGTCATGACGTTCCTGACCGACCAGCTCGGCACGCGCTGTCAGGCCAAGCTCGCGGTCGTGGACTGGGACGACCGGCGCAACTGCTTCCCCCTCATGACCGAGACGCTGCACAATGCCCTCGACGGTGCCACCCGCGGCGGCGCGGTCCCCTCGGACAATGCCAATGACCAGGAGATGGCCGTCCTGCGCAACTACATCGACGGCATGCGGATGTATGACGAGAGCGACAGCTTCATCACCGCCATCATCACCGAGGAGGCCGAGCGCTATTTCGCCGGCGACACGTCCGCCGAGGACGCCGCCGCGATGATCCAGAGCCGCGCGGCGATCTATCTGTCCGAGCAAAAATAACGAAACGCCCCCGCTACGCGCAAGCATAGCGGGGGCCGTTATCAAGTCTGATGGTATTTTTGCAGATAGTCCTCGATCGCGGGGAGGTTCGGGGCAAAGAGCGGCGTCGGCAGCGCGTCCGGCGGGAAGAAGCCGATCGCGGCGACCTCGGATTCCTGCGCCCGCGGTGTCCCTGTCCAGTCGCGGCAGACGTACACGATGTCGATGCACGACACCTGGTCGCCGTTCGGATAGACGTGGCGCATCCGTTCGCCGGAATACACGCCGAGGAGCGTCATCTCCCCCGCGCGGATGCCCGTCTCCTCGAAGAGCTCGCGCCGCGCGGTATCCTGCACGTCCTCATATAATTCGACTGCGCCGCCGGCATAGCCCCACGCGAGGCAGTCGCGCCGCTGCTGGAGGAGCAGGGCGCCGTCCTTGTCCACCACGATCACGCTCGCGCCCACATAGATCAGCGGGCGATGTCCCACGAGCTGCCGCAGCTCCATGATATAGTCTGCCATCTCTCACACCGTCGCGAAGATGAGCCGTCCCTTGTGGACGATCCGGATCCGGAATCCCAGCTTGCCCGCAGGCTTGACGGCGTTCCCCTCGAGCACGGTCGCGCCGTGTCCGCAGAGCACCTCCGTGATCTCGAAGTCGACCTCCGGGTACTTCTCCTCGAAGGTCCGCAGGGAGATGCGCTTGCCCTTGAACTTGCTCCCCTGCTCGAACAGCTCCACGCTCGACGCGTCGACATCCACGTCCTCCACGATGACCTTGCCCTTGATGGACACGTCCTGGCCCGGGGCGGGCATGAAGAAGCCGTCCGCGAAGCGCAGACGCGCCTCGATGCGCTTGTCCTGCTTTTTCAGACGCAGCTTGCGCAGATGGGCGCCCCGCATCGTGTAGCGGGAGGTCGGGAGCTGCGGCGCGGGACGGCGGAACTCGAATTTCCACCCGAGGAACTGCCGGAAGTCCGCTCTTGCGGCCTCGAGCTGACCGAGCTCCCAGGCGTCGCCCGTCTCGAGCTCGCGCAGGAGGATGGCCGCGACCTCGTCATAGTCGTCCTGCATGACCTTGTGCCAGCGCTGGCTGAGGAGCCCCAGCGACATCACCGAATAGCCCCGCACATGCGGACTGCTCCGCTTGCAGAGCGCGATGAGCTGCTCATAGGCGTACTGTGCCTCCTCCTCGTTCTCGGCGTCGCGTCCGAGGGAATAGATCACATCGAACACGGCCTTCGGGACATGGCTGTTATCTGCCAGATCCGGGAAGTCCAGGATCGCGGCGATGTCGTCTTTCAGAAATCCCATAGTCTCGCTCCTTTACTGGTCGTCCGTCCACAGAACGGCGCGTTTGAGATGGCCAAGGTCCATGACATCGACCCTGCCGTCCGCATCCATGTCCGCCTTCTCATAGGCCGACGGTCCCAGCGGCGCCACCGCCAGCAGGTACTTTTGCAGCAGCACGATGTCCGTCAGATCCACATCGCCGTCCTCGTCCACATCGCCCCGCAGGAGCGGCGGCTCGGTGGCAGTCTCGGTCGGGTCGGTCTCCGTGGTGGTCGGGTCGGTCGGCCAGGTCTCCGTCGGGATGGGGTCGGTCGGGGGCGTCTCGGTCGGCCAGGTCTCGGTGGGGATCGTCTCGGTCGGCCAGGTCTCGGTGGGGATCGGGTCGGTCGGCCAGGTCTCCGTGGGGATGGGGTCGGTGGGCTCGGTCGGCTGCTCGGTGCCGTCCAGGTAGCGCGTCAGGACGTCATACCAATGCATCCCCAGCTTGGCGTAGCCGTCCTCGCTGGGATGGACACCGTCGGCGAGGTCGGCCTTGGTGAGGGCGGCGTTGTTGTCCGAGAGGATGACGTTCTTACCGGCGGCCTGCTCCTTGGCGGCCACGGCGCGCACCTGGGCATTATAGGCATCCACGGCGGCATCCATCTCCTCGGCGGTATAGGCGTCGGTGTAGGTGGTCACGTCGGCATCCATATAGGGGATGGTCGCGAGGAAGAGGGCGCCGTCCTCCGGCAGATGCGACAGCACGGCATCCACCAGCAGCTCCAGCCGCGCGCCCGCGCTGTCCAGCTCGTAGGACGAGAGGATGTCGTTCGTGCCGATCTGGAGCATGACGATGTCGGCGGGGTACTCATCGAGGAGCCAGTCGACAAAGTTATAGATGCCCTGCCGGCCGGGGCAGTCCGCGATGGCGTAGCCGGAATAGCCGGCGTGGTCGTAGTCGAACTTATCGTCGATATACCACCCGTTCGGGCCGACGAAGTCGAGGTGGTAGGTGTCGATATACCCGTTCTCATAGAGGGCATACCAAAGGGGCTTGCGGTAGCCGGCGGTGACGTTGAAGCCATCGGTGATGGAGTCGCCGAGGGGCATCACGCGCAGGCTCTCCTCCGCGCGCACGGCCGGAGCCGCGCCCGCCAGGCACGCCCCCGCCGCTGTGACGGCCGCTGTCAGGAGCGCCGTGATCCGAGATCGTTTCATGATACATCTTCCTTTCTGCTTCATAGATACCCTTCCCATCCTGCGCCATGGGCGCCTGTTTCTCTCTATGCTCATTATAGCATATTTCGGGCGGGATGTCTAGCATTTTTTTGGAAGATGGGGCGGCGGTCAGGTCAGCAGATCCTCCTGCACGGCGGGGACATAGAAGATCCCGAAGTTTTGCAGTCTCTCCGGCATGACGAAGGCCGACGTGTCCAGTGTGACGTAGAACTGATAGAACGGCATGAGCGTGCCGTTCGCCTCGCGGTAGACGAGGGTCTGCCAGGCGATGTCCTCGGCCGAGACGGTGCCGCCCTTCAGGTACCCCTCCGGCACGGACGACTGGTACGCCCCCTCCAGCAAGCGCGCCTCGGCCTCCGCGGCGGTCACGATCGGGTAGTCACCCAGATAGTCCGCCGTGCAGTAGGGGTCCTGGAGCCAGATGCACAGGAGGCGCCCCGCATCGTCCGGCGCGAACTGCGTACACGTCAGCTCCTTGGCCAGGAGCGCCTCCACGGGGTCAGACGACTGGTCATAGGCATAATAATGCCGCGACTCGACGCCGTCGAAGGTCCTGTCTGCGAAGGAATACCACGCAGCATGGCCATATCCCAGCAGCGACGCATAGCGGTCGGTCAGGTAGGCCAGGACGGCATCGGCCTCGGCGGGGGTCGTGGTGTCGTAGGTGAAATGGTATTTGTCCGGGAGCGCGAGGCCGTCGAATGTGATGCAGATCTTGCCGTCGCCGTAGACCGCGATCTGCGTCCCGTCCTCGCACGTCGCCTCGACGCTATACACGCTCGCGAGCTGCTCGTCAGTGTAGCCGCCCTGTACGAAGTCGCGCAGATAGGTCGTTTCCGTCTTGGTGACGGCGATGCCGAGGGCGGCGGCAGTGTCGTCGGCGAGCTGGATCATGTCCGTCTCGGAGAGACAGAGCACCATCCCCATCGCTGACCCCTCCGTGATGCAGGCGCGTTCACGGAACACCGGGAGCGCCGTGATGGCGGCGGTGTCCCAGGGCGTGGGCGTTTGCAGCTCCGCGATGTCATAGGCCATCATCCCCTCAAAGCCCGCCGTGCCGGGGAGGAGAGTCGGGTCGAGCGGTGTCTCGCCCGCGTAGCGCGTCGCGAGGGACGTTTGCGGCAGGCGGTCATAGGGCGACGCCGAAGCGGTCTTCCCCATATGCGGCAGCGTGACCGCCAGTGCGATGAGCGCCGCCGCCGCTGCCGCCCAGACGGCCGGATGCGTCCTCCGCCGCAGCGGCGGGACGAGCGCCGGGTCGATCTCGCCGATGGTCTCCAATAAGATCTCGTTGTTCTTCATACCTCGATTCCCTCCTGTTCCAATGCCTCGCGCAGACGCTGCCGGAGCCGCAGCAGGCGCATCTTCGCCGCGCCTGCGGTCATCCCGCAGCGCCCCGCCGCCTCCCGCACGGTCAGCAGATACCAGTACCGAAACAGGAACAGGCGGCGCTCCTGCTCCGTCAGGCCGCGAAGGAACGTCTCCAGTGTCTGCCGCAGTACCATGCGGTCCTCGATCGGCGTCTCCTCGCCGACACATTCGGCCAGCTCGTCCAGGCAGAGCGGCACTTGGCCGCCGCCGCGCTGCTGTGCCGTGTCGTGCCGCCAGCGGTCGATCGCGAGGTGCCGCGTGATCGCCGCCAGAAAGACGCCGAGCCGGGGCGGGCGCTGCGGCGGCATGGTCTCCCACGCGCGGAGCCATGTGGAGGAGACACATTCCTCCGTGTCCTCCCGCGAGGCAAGGATGCTCTGCGCCACCCTGCGGCATGTTCGGCCATAGCGGCGGTCGCTCTCGCGGATGGCCGCCTCGTCCCGCGCCCAGTAGAGCGCGATGATCTCCCTATCCTCCATCGTCCTTCCTCCTTTCTGGGACGCTTTTTCGTCCCTCATCTAACAAAACGTGATCGCGGGGCATTTGGTCACATATATTTGAAAAGATCTGGGGACACTTTCCCCACAAACGCGGTACGCTCTGCGATAGACAAACGCGCGCGGATGTGCTATCATAGTAATACCAACGAAAATGGAATGGAGGACGCACCATGGAACGACTCATCCCCCTGCTGACCGTCTTCGCCCTCGCCGTCTCGCTCACGGCCTGCGCCGGGACGCCGACGGCCTCCGCCGATGTCCCTGCCCCGTCCGAGACGGCCGCGGCATCCGAGACGACGGAGCCCGCTACGACGCCGCCCACCGAGGCCGCGCGGGGGAAGGTGCCAACGGACTTCGACGAATGGCCGTCCAACACCTTCATCGCCACCGGCTCGAATTACATGTACGACGACGCCGAACACGTCACCTTCCGCACCTATTTTCCCATCGAGGCGGGCGGTAAGACGGCGTATCGCTTCTATTTCTCGAACACCGTCGATTCGACGTGGGAGCGCGGGCGCTATGCCTTTGCCGGCAAGCCCGGCGGCGCCTACACCATCGAGAGCGCCCGCATCGCCGACGGCGGCATGACCCCCGAGGACGGCCTCACGTCCCTCACGGACGTCACCTTTGACGGCGCCGCCGCGCGCGACGTCGCCCCCGGGGAGACCTTCTGGAGCGACCCCGTCACCATCGACATCCCCGCCGGCCATTCCCTCGTCTGGGAGTGGACGCTCACCGGCACGGACATCCCCTGCATCCGCATGACGGAGCTGGCCTATTCCGTGGCCGTCACCGAGAGCGGGACGGTCTACAATATGGACGTCCCCGCACCGCAGCTCATCGGCGCCCAGCGGCAGACGCGGCGGCTCGTCTGCCTTGGCGATTCGATCACGCAGGGCGCCCAGACCACGCCCTATGCGAACGCCTTTTGGGTCGCACAGCTCTCGCGTGCGCTCGGGGCAGAGTGGAGCGTCTGGGACCTGGGGCTCGGGTACGCCCGCGCGAGCGACTGCGTCCTCGGCGGTGACTGGCTCGAACGTGCCAAGACCGGCGACATCGTGACCGTCGCCTTCGGCACGAACGACCTCGCCGCCGGGCAGTACGGCAAGACCGTCCCCTGCACCGCCACTGACATCGAGGGATGGCTCCGCACCATCGTGCAGGCGCTGACGGACGCCGGATGCACCGTCATCCTCTTCAACGCTCCGCCCTTCGACTACGACGCCGAGACCGAGGCCGTCCGCGTCGCTCTCAACGAGCGCATCCCCGTCATCGCCGCGGAGACGGGCGCGGCCTATTTCGACTGGGCGTCCCTTCTGTCCTCGCCGGACGATCCCGCCGTCCCGCGCTATGGCGGCCATCCGAACGACGAGGGATGCCAGGTCATCGCGGACGCGTTCCTGGAACAGTTCGCGGCGCTCTTTGGATGATGCAGATACAGAAAAGGCTCCCCAGCGCGGGGAGCCTTCGTTCATTTTTGGGCGTTATACCGTCTCCTTCGCCAGACGGTCGGCGATCTCGATGTCGGCGAAGCGGGCGGTGAAGCTGTCGTCCAGGGGCAGGTCGATCTTCTCGCCGGTCGCCATGTTCTTGACGGCGACCTTGCCCTCCGCGAGCTCCGTGTCACCGATGACGGCCGTGAAGCGTGCGCCGAGCTTGTCGGCGTACTTCATCTGCTTGCGCATGCTGCGGCCCATGACGTCCATCTGAGAGGAGAGCCCCTCACGCCGCAGGGCGGCCACGAGCTGGAGCGCCTTGTCCGATGCCGCATCGCCCATCGGGATGAGGAACAGATCCACGCCCGTCGGCTCCGCGAGCGTCACGCCCTGCTTCTCCAGCACGAGCAGCAGACGCTCGAGCCCCATGCCGAAGCCGAGCGCCGGGGTCGCCGGACCGCCGAGCTGCTCGATCAGTCCGTCGTAACGGCCGCCGCCGCAGACGGTACCCTGTGCGCCGATGCAGTCGGTCACGAACTCGAAGACGGTCTTCGTGTAATAGTCGAGGCCGCGGACGATGCGCGGGTCGACGGTGTAGTCGATGCCGAGGAGCGTCAGGTCGGCCTTGAGCTTCTCGAAGTGCGCCGCGCAGTCCTCACAGAGGTAGTCCAGGATGAGGGGCGCGTCCTTGCCGATCTCGCGGCAGATCTCGCTCTTGCAGTCGAGCAGGCGCATGGGGTTGCGCTCGAGGCGGTCCTGGCAGGTCTCGCAGAGGCGGTCCTTGTGCGGCAGGAAATAGGCCTTGAGCGCCTCGTGATACTTCGCGCGGCAGGCCGGGCAGCCGATGGAATTGATCCGCAGCGAGATGTCCTTGACGCCGAGCTGCGTCAGGATCTGGTTCGCCAGCGAGATGACCTCGGCGTCCGCCATGGCATCGGCAGAGCCGGCCATCTCCACGCCGAACTGGTGGAACTCGCGCAGGCGTCCCTTCTGCGGACGCTCGTGGCGGAAGCAGGAGAGGATGTAGCACACGCGCAGCGGCAGCGGCTCATTGAGCAGGCCGTTCTCGAGGATGGCGCGGATGGTGCCGGCCGTGCCCTCGGGGCGGAGCGTGAAGGTGCTCTCCTTGGCGAGGACGGTGTACATCTCCTTCTGCACGACGTCGGTCGTCTCGCCGACGCCGCGGGAGAAAAGGCTGGTCTCTTCAAAGGTAGGGACGCGGATCTCGGAGAAGCCGTACTTCTCCGCCGTGCTGCGCAGGAACGTCTCGAGCACCGACCAGCTCTTGCTGTTGGCCGGAAGGACGTCCTCCGTCCCGTAGGGGCGCTTGATGATCTCCATGGGTATTACCTCCTTGACGGCTGTGCCGTCATCTGCTGGGTGCGGATATGCATACGGAAAAGTCTGCTAAAACTGATCCAGCAGACTTTTTCGCGAATCTAACGGGGGCAAACGCGCGCTTTCAGAAGCCGAGCTCGGGATTCCCGATCTCGCGCCAATCCAGATCGCCGCGCTCGAGGGCCATGATCAATGCCTCGGCCGTTGCGATGTTGGTCGCGATCGGGACCATATGACCGTCGCACAGGCGCAGGAGGTTCATGTCCTCCGGGCTCGCGATGGCCTGGTTCGGGTCTCGGAAGAACAGGAGCACGTCGATCTCGTTGCATGAGATGCTCGACGCGATCTGCTCGCACCCACTCTTCTTGCTGTAGTAGAGCTTGATGTTGAGGCCGGTCGCTTCGCTCACGACCTTGCCGGTCGTCCCCGTCGCGCAGAGGTCGTGTCGCGAGAGCACGCCGCAATAGGCCGTGCAGAATTGCACCATCAGCTCTTTCTTGGCATCGTGTGCGATCAAGGCGATAGTCATTGTTCTCATTCCCTTCCGCCGCAGCAGCGGCATTTTTTAAATGTTCCCGTTATCAGCGTCACTTGATGGTCAGCGGCACCTGGTCGCCCATGAGACGCTTCGAGATGGCGTCGAAGGCCGCAAGGCTCGGGGCGGACGGCGACAGGGGCAGGCCCTTGCCGGTGGCCTCCTTGAGTGCGAAATCCTCCGGGATGACGCCGAGGAGCTGGATGCCGACCGCGTCGATGATCTCATCGAGGTTGCCGATCATGCCGGTCTGCAGATCCTTCTTGCTCAGCTTGTTGACGATCAGACGCTGGCCCTTGTTGCCGCGCTTATAGAACTCGTCCGACATCATCGTGGCATCACGGATGCAGATCGGGTCGGGCGTGGTCACGATGAGGATCATGTTGGCCTGCGTCACGATGTCGAATACATGCGAGCTGATGCCCGCGCCGGTGTCGATGATGATGTAGTCGTAATACTTACGGATCTTGCGGCAGATGTCGACGACCTCCTCCGCCGTCACCTTCATGAACGCATCCTTCGGTGCGCACAGGATCTCGAGGTTGCTGGCCGAGGGGACGGTGGATGCCGCCTTCTGGATCTCGACCTTGCCCTGGAGCACATCGCCCAGGTCATACTGCACACGGCCGGTCATGCCGAACATGAGGTCCAGACAGCGCAGACCGAAGTCCAGCTCGATGATGAGGGTACGGTTGCCCTGCTTTGCGAGCGTGTAGCCGATGCCGTAGCAGATGGACGACTTGCCGGTGCCTCCTTTACCGGAAGTGACTGCGATGAGTTTCGGATTTTTTGCCATGAGAAGATCTCCTTTCAAGCGCCGATACGAATGGCCGCACGCGCTCCTGTCTCTGTTTCCCGCCGGACGGCGGGGCTGTCCACTTTGCAGGGCCGCTGTGTCCATGCGGCGATCCCACATCTGCCGTGCAGAGGACGGTACTGCAAAAATGTACAACATACCTACTTATAATTATACCACAAATCTCCGTTTTGTCAAATCTAATTCGTGCCGATCGCGTAAAATTGTGAATTTGATGCATTTTGACGTATATGATCTATGCACTATCACGAACTAAAAAACGGAGCAGCGCCGTCCAAAACCGGCAGCGGCGGCGTCCAGTGGGGGACGACGCACGTCAGTCATACATGCCGCCGTACACCTCCTCATAGAGCTTGAGGATGGGACGGATCATATACTTGGAGTATTCGCCGCCCTCGACGATGCCTGCGAACGCGATGCGCGGCTCGTCCGTGGGGGCGTAGCCGATGAACACGGAGTCCTGCACACGGCGCGACACCTGCGGCGTACCAGTCTTGATGGCGACCGAATAGCCGAGATTCTGGAGCGAATACTTCGCAGGGAAGCCGTTCCCCGACGCCTGGATCATACCGGCCTCCACATAGTCGTAGACATAGTCGTAATTGAGGTCGATGGTCTCGGCCACGGTCGGCTCGGTCTTGTAGAGGCACTCCTCCATGTTGTAGTCCCACACGCTGTCCACGAGATACGGCTCATAGCGCACGCCCTCATTGGCGATGGTGCAGGCGACATTGGCGAGCTGGAGGGGCGTGACCATGGTATCGCCGTTGCCGATGCCCGCCTGGATGACGGAGCCGACCGTCCACTCCAGACCGATCTCCTTGTACTTCTCGGGCGTCGCCATATAGCCGGCCGCGTCCGCAGTCTCGATGCCGGTGCTCTGGCCGATGCCGTAGAGCGCGGCATATTTGGCGATCTTGTCGATGGTCAGACGGCGCGATAGCTCGTAGAAATAGGCGTTGCAGGACACGCGCAGCGCGCGCGCGACGGCGATATAGTTATGGTGGCCGGTGCAGTGGAAGGTGGTGCCGACGAAATTATAGGTGCCGCCGCAGAAGAACGACGTGGAGCCGTTGATCTCGCCCTCGTTGAGGCCGGCGGTGGCGGTGATGGTCTTGAACGTGGAGCCGGGGCGGTAGAGGCCGAGGGTCGCGCGGTTGAAGAGCGGGTCGCCGTCCGCCTTGACGAGCTCGTCGTAGTCCACGGAATACTTCGTCAGGTCGAAGGTCGGTGCCGTGACCTCGCCCAAAACGGCGCCGGTCCGCGCATCGAGCACGACGATGGCGCCGCAGTCGATGCGGTCACCGTTGCGGGTGCGGTTGTGGTTGATGCCGCGGTGATCCGCGAGGAAGGCGTCCAGGATGTCCTGGAGGCCGCGCTGGAACTCGCTGTCCACCGTCAGGCGGACGGTGTGGCCGGCCTCCACAGGCTCGGTGATCTCGTCCGAGACGGCCTGTCCGTTCTCATAGGTGATCGTGCGGACGCCGGGGGTGCCGTGGAGCTCGTCCTCCATGGCCTTCTCGATGCCGCTGATGCCGACGCGCGCGTCGAGGTCGTAGCCCTTGGCGAGGTACTCCTCGGCGGTCTCGGCGTAGATGGGGCCGGTCGTCCCCAGCTCATGCGGGATGACGTCGCCCACGAGGATGTCGCGCTCGGCGATCTGCTCGATCTGGACGCCCTCGAGCTGCATCGACAGCTCCGAGAGGATCCGCACGGTGGCGTCCCGCAGGCCTGCTGCGAGCTGGAAGCGGTTCGAGATGGAGAAATCGTCATCGAGCATGGTGTAGCGGATGCCGGCGATGGTGCGCTGCTGCGCCTGTGTGAGCTTGTCGGAGATGCTGT
This sequence comes from uncultured Ruminococcus sp., assembly GCA_902762785.1. Lineage (GTDB taxonomy): Bacteria > Bacillota > Clostridia > Oscillospirales > Ruminococcaceae > UBA3855. Next base: position 35,154 of record CACWPL010000017.1, read on the forward strand.
AGGTCGCGCAGAGGACGTCCATGCAGTTGTCCGCCGTGGCGTAGGCGTTGACGCCGATCTTGCGCTTCATGGCGTCGAGCTTCGCCTGGTCGGCATCGGCGAGGAACACATAGGGCGCGTCGCGGGAGATGGGCAGGCCGTCCTCCCACTCGGTGCCGTCCGCGGCGAGGATGTCGGTCAGGCGCAGGAGCACCTCGTTGCCCTTCTCATTGTTGGAGGGGAAGCTGTTCTCGTCGATGACGACGGCATAGCTGACGTGATTCCCGATCAGCAGCTCGCCCTTGGCGTCCACGATCTCGCCGCGGGTGGCGGCGATCTTCTGGGTGTAGGTCGTGGTGACGGCCTCATGCTTGGTGTAGGCGCCGGTGTCCACCACCTGCACCTTCATCAGACGCAGCACGCACATCGCAGCGCTGGCCAGCACCAGCAGCACCGCCAGCGTCATTTTGATATACTCCGAAATGGGTCGCATAGTGCCTCCTATCAGGGATCGCGCACGATGGTCTTTTCCAGCTCATGCGTGCGCCGGCTCGCGCAGCGCCGCGCGATCGACCGCACGAGCAGGTAGATCGGGAGGAGCGCGACCATCGTCATGATGCCGCTCGGCAGCATCACATGCCGGTACACGAGCGAAACGTCCTCATAGCCCCATATCGCGTAATAGAACACATAGTCCAGATACCCCTGCACGGCCGTACACACGGCGCAGAGCAGGATCATGTTCACGAGCTTCTCCTGCAAAAGGTAGCTGTGCAGCAGCGAGACCGTCACACAGCAGACCACGAGCCAGATGGCGTTATACCCCAGCAGCTTGCCGCACGCCAGGTCCAGCAGGAGCCCGCTGATGACGCCTACGGCCATCGCGGGGATCTCGCCGGTGTGCGCGGCGATGCAGAGCGCGGCCGGGATCAGCAGCAGGGGCTTGACCGTGCTCCCTGCCGTCTGGACGAGGAAGCACACGGCGAGCAGCAGTGCGAACAGGATCCACTTGACGACCTGGAGCGCCACATAGCGTCCCCCGCTGACCTTGCTGTTGACGGTCACGGCGTCTCCACTTCCTTTCCTGTAAAGCCGGTGATGGCGGCGACCATGTCCAGATGCAGCAGGTCCTCGGCCGGCTCGATGACGGCGTAGGCAGTCATGCCGGAATCATCCGGCTGCACGCTGCGGACGTAGCCGATCACATAGCCCCGCGGGAAGAGCCCGTTCTCGCCGGAGGTCATGATGACCTTGCCGTCCTCGAGGAGGGTCTCCTTGTCGAGGTACTGGAGCTTGCAGGTGCCGTCCATGGCGAGCGCCACGCTGCCCGTGAGGATGCCCACATCGCGGGTGGTGCCGCAGTAGGCGGCGATGGAGAGGTCCGGGGAGAGGATGGTCGTGACGGTCGCGTTCTCCTCCCCGATCTCCGAGATGACGCCGACGAGGCCCAGCTCCGTGACGATGGGGTCCCAGAGGGAGAGGCCGTCCTTCGTGCCGCGGTCGATCATGAAGCTGCCGAAGGGGTCATTGGCCACATAGCCCACGACCTTGCAGGGCGAGGAGAGCGTCAGGTCGAAGTCCGCCTCCTTGATGCCCACGAAGGCTTCGAGCTCCTCGAGGCGCGAGCGCGTGCGGTCATAGTCGGCGAGCGCCTTGTTGAGGCGGGCGACCTCGCGGCGCACGGCGCGGTTGTCCTCGTAGTTCTTCTCGGCGTCACGGTAGACGTCGAGCGTGTACTCCACGCGCTGCGCGATGGCGCTCGAGGCGCGCTGGAAGGGCGCGGTGAGCGTCTTGAAGATGTCCACCGTGCGGATGGTGTAACCGCCGACCGAGAGGGCATAGACCATGACGCCCGTCAGCAGCGCGAGGATGAACAGGATGATCTTGCACTTGGTGCTCTTCAGGAAATTGCCCATGCACGCGCTCCTTTCCGGCGGGATGTATCCTGTGGCGCGGGGGAATGCAGCTCCAAGGCCGACATTCCCCCGCGCATCCGCTCACTTTTCATAGTATTTCAGATACTCGACGAGCGTATCCTGGTACTTGTCCATGTTCTCGAGGACCTTGCCTGCGCCCTCGGCCACGCAGTCGAGCGGGAACTCCGCGATATACACCGGCATACCGGTCTCGCGGTTGATGAGCTTGTCGAGGCCGCGCAGCAGCGCGCCGCCGCCCGCGAGGGTGATGCCCTGGTCGATGATGTCGGCGCTCAGCTCCGGCGGGGTCTCCTCGAGGGTGGTCTTGATCGCGTCAATCACGCGGGAGAGAGGCTCGGCCATCGCGTCCCGGATCTCCGAGGACGTCACTGTGACGTTCTCCGGCAGACCGTTGAGGAGGTTGCGGCCCTTGATCTCCATGCTCTCCTCCTTCTCGCTCGGGAAGGCCGAGCCGATCGTGAGCTTGATGTTCTCCGCGGAGCGCTCGCCGATCAGGAGGCTGTACTTCTTCTTGATATAGTTCTGGATCGCCGCATCGAACGCATCGCCCGCACAGCGCACCGAACGCGAGGTCACGATGCCGCCGAGGGAGATGACGGCCACCTCACTGGTGCCGCCGCCGATGTCCACGATCATGCAGCCGGTGGGGTCGGTCGTCGGGAGACCGGCGCCGATCGCCGCCGCCATGGGCTCCTCCACGATGAACACGGGATGCCGTGCCCCGGCCTTCTCCGCCGCCTCCCGGACGGCATTGCGCTCGACTGGCGTCACGCCCGAGGGGATGCAGATGGTCACGCGCGCCTTCGCAAACAGGCGCCCCTTGAGCGCCTTGCGGATGAACTCCTGCAGCATCGTGATCGTGAGGTCGAAGTCGGCGATGACGCCCTCCTTCAGGGGACGCACCGCCACGATGGAGCCGGGCGTGCGGCCGATGACCTGCTTGGCGTCCTTGCCGACATAGCGCGCTTTTTCCGTGCGTGTATTGACCGCCACGACGGAGGGCTCACGCAGCACGATGCCCTTTCCCCGCATATAGACGAGGGTATTCGCGGTACCGAGGTCGATACCGATATCTTTCGTAAACAGACCCAATGCTCTCGCTCCTTTTATCTACATCTTATCTACATCATATCCCAGCCAAAACTAGCCGGCTCTATCTCAGCGCCGTCCGCCGCAGCGGGGCGCGTGTGCCGTTTCGGAGATGCCGCCCGCCGCGCGGGAGACGTCTGATCCGCCATCCTCTATTATACCATCCTTTCGCCCCGGAAACAAGGTGAAGATCTGAATTTTTATGTATACCATGAAATTCCGACGTGAAACGACCAAAGATCGGGCAAGATCAGCCAAACAGCACCTTGCAGAGCTTCGGATATGCGCAGATCGCCGCGAGCAGCATCACGCCCTGTGCCAGGCATACCTTGACCTTGGCGCCCAGCGTGATCGTGACGAGCTCGAGGTCGAGCTCGAAGGTCGAGAACCCGATCTCGTGGAGCTCGCCGAACCAGGTCACCTCCGGCAGATTCGTCGCCCATTGGCCCAGTACGCCGCCGAAGAAGATCGCGAATACGACCAGTGAGAATAATAGCAATCCTTGTTTCATTTTGTCGTGCTCCTTTATCTATGATGCCCCGGAGGGGCGTGATCTTATGCTGTCCTGTGTGGGGGACGTTATTTGAGGCCGCTCGAGCCGAAGCCGCCGGTGCCGCGGGCGGTGTCGTCGACCTGCGCCGTCTCCTCGATGGCGGGGAACAGCACCGGCGTCACCACGAGCTGCGCGATCCGCATCCCGTGCTCGACGGTGAAATCGGTCTGAGAGATGTTGTGCAGCGGCACATGCCATTCGCCGCGGTAGTCGCTGTCGACCACGCCGACGGCGTTCGCGAGCGTGATGCCGTGCTTCGACGCGAGGCCGGAGCGCGGGTAGACCAGCATGGCGATGTCGTCCCGGGTCGGCTGGCAGGTCAGTCCCAGCGGGACGAGGACCGTCTCGCCCGGATGGATCGTCAGCGGTGCATCCAGGCACGCAAAGAGATCCGCCCCCGCGCTCTGCGGCGTGGCGCGCACGGGCAAAATGGCGTTATCCTTGAGCTTTTGGAACATGAGCTTCATCGCAGTCCTCCTCCGTGATACATCCCCTTCGTCCGTGCCTTTGGGGCATCGCCCGCGCCGTCACGGTAGGCCGCCAGCACCTCGCCGATGCGGGCAGGCGGCTCGTCGGTAAAATAGAGCCCCAGGATCTCGGGGCCGTCCTCGAAGAGGCGGTCGCCCGCGAGCCAGAGCCTTTCGGCGTTGCAAAGCTCCTGGTAGTGGCCGCTGCACAAGAGCGGGAACTGCCGCGCCGTGCGGTCGGTCATGTAGCAGTCGTGTCGGCGGCAGCCGTCATGCGCCTTGATCGGGCAGACGCGGAAAAGCATCAGCGGCAGCCGCCCGTAGACGAAGCCCTCCGCCGGGAGGACGTCCGACAGCGCCCGGATGCCGCGCCCGTCCAGCTCGATGGACGCGCACACGTCCGCGAGGCCAAGGTCTGCCAAAACGGCCGCCGTCCGGCGGTTCGCGACGTTCAGGCCGAAGCCGCCGTGCAGCGTGAGGCCCGCCTCCCGTCCGAGGCGGATGTCGGCCAAATTATGGCAGACCAAATGCTGCCACCCGGCCGCACGGAGCGCCGCGAGCTTGGCCGCATAGGCGTCCTCATCCGCGATGATCCGCGGGGATTCGAGCCATATCGACATCGCCGGGGCGCACTGTGCCGCCATCGTGAGCGGGATGCAGACGGTGTGGCCGGTGTCACGGGCCGCGTCGAGCTGGCCCTTCGTGCGGACGTGGAGCCGCACGGACGTCTCCCCGCGCGTCCGGCGTGCGGACGGCAGGACGGGCGTCTCATGGTACGGATAGACCGGCGTGTGTTCCGCGATCCGCAGGGCGTCCATCTGGGCGACGGCGTCGCGGCGCAGGGCATTGCACTGTGCCGCGGAGAGGAAGAGGCCATCCGTGTCGTCGAGGACGGTCTCACCGGGGAGATAGATCGTGTCCCCGAGCTTGGCCATGCTCTTGGCAAGGACCTCCTGCCGCAGGGGCGCGCGCTCCGGCACCGCCGGGACGTCCCCCTGCACGGTGACGCTGCGGCCGTCGCGGTCAGATGCCGTCAGGACGGAGGGCGCCCCGCTGCGGAGCGTGAGCGACGTGTCCAAAACGGCACATTTCCGCGGTCTCTCGTACAAGCGAGACAGCTCGCCGAGGACACCGGCGGCCGCCGTGACGTCCTCCTTGCGGCGCGTGCCGAACATGTCTTTCTTCCGGCCGGTGAAGTAGCCGTCCGTGAAGCCGCTGCGGGAAAAGACGGCGCGCAGGCGCTCCATGTCGGGCGTCTGGCCGTCGAGCGCCTGCCGCACCGCGGTGACGGCGGCGGCGACGTATTCCGGCCGCTTCATGCGTCCCTCGATCTTGAAGGACGCCACGCCCATCTCCGCGAGCGTCTGCACATGGGAGACGAGGCTCAGGTCCTTGAGCGAGAGCGCCGCGGGGTCCCTGCCGCCGGGCGTCCTCCATGGCAAACGGCATGCCTGCGCGCATTTTCCGCGGTTCGCGCTGCGTCCGCCGACGGCTGCCGAGAAGCTGCACTGTCCCGAGACGGACATGCACAGCGCTCCATGGACGAAGACCTCCACCTCCACCGGCTCCCGGCAGAGCGCAGCGAGGTCGTCCCGCGACATCTCACGCGCCGCGACCACGCGGCTGCATCCGAGAGCGGCGGCCTCACGAGCGCCCGCGGGCGAATGGAGGCTCATCTGCGTGGAGGCATGGATCGGCAGGTCGGGGAACATCCCGTGCAGGAGCGATACCGCGCCGAGGTCCTGCACGATGCAGGCATCCACGAGCGGCACGGCCTCGCGCAGGTAAGCGGCAAGCCCCTCCAGCTCGCTGTCGCGCATGAGCGTGTTCACGGCCAGATGGATCTTGACGCCGTAGAGCCGGCAGAAAGCCGCCGCCTCACGGAGCGCGTCCAGGTCGAAATTGGCCGCCCCCGCGCGCGCGGAATACGCCGTGCCGCCCAGATAGACAGCATCGGCACCGCAGCGCACCGCCGCGGTCAGCGCCTCCCTGCTCCCGGCAGGCGCCAGGATCTCCGGGCGTGCGGCCATCAGATGCTGTCCTTGAGCTTCTTGAGACGCAGGGAGTTCTCGAGCTGCGCCACCTTGGACTTGAGCATCTCGATCTCCTTGAGGGCGGCATCGCGCTCGATGCGGGCGCGGCCGGCATCGTCCACATAGCTCTTGCTCTCGTCGCAGACCTCGTCGATGCGCGCGCGGGACTTGTTGAGGTCGTCGAGCGCGGAGAGCGCGGTCATGATCGCGGCATTGTACTGCGATACGCCGTGATCCATGGCCTCCTTCATCTGCGCCTCGAGCGCGCGGGCGAGACCGTAGACATAGTTCGGGGATTCCTCAGTCTGGAGGGTGTAGTCCTTGCCGAGGATGACGACTTTGACCTTGTTCATCATAGTGCTGCTTCCTTTCTGTTTGGCCCGTCAGAGGCGGGCGTCTTTCTGTAGGTACTATTTTAAAAATATCGTATCAGCGACACGACACGTCCCAGGATCTCGACCTCGTCGACGATGATGGGGTCCATGGTGTCGTTCTCGGGCTGCAGACGGTAGTGACCGTCCTCCTTGTAAAACGTCTTGACCGTCGCCTCGCAGCGGTCCACGAGCGCGACGACCACATCGCCGTTCTCCGCGTAATCCGTCTGCTCGACGACCACGATGTCACCGTCGAAGATGCCGATGTTGATCATGCTATCGCCCCGGATCTTCAGCGCGAAGAGCTTGCCGTCATAGTGCTTCGAGGGGATGAACTCCACATGATCGGTGATGTTCTCGATGGCCGTGATGGGGATGCCGGCAGCGACCGTGCCGACGAGCGGGATCCCCTGCTCACCGCTGTCCTCGTCCTCGAGCACCACGATGGCGCGGTTCTTGCCGCTACGCATGCGGATGCGTCCGTCCTCCTCGAGGCGGTGGAGATAGCGATGGACGGTCGACGTCGAGCGGATGCCCAGACCGTCACAGATCTCGCGGACAGAGGGCGCCATGCCCTCCTCGCGGATGTGGTCGCGGATCAGCTCGAGGACGGCGTCCTCACGCTCGGTGTTGCGCTGGCGCATGGATCATCCCTCCTTGCCGAGGCGTTCGAGCAGCATCCTGGCGACCTTGTTGATGTCGCCGCAGCCCATGGTCAGCACGAGGTCGCCCTCCTGTACATGCTCTGCGACATAGCTGCAAACGTCCTCGAAGTTCTGGTATTTTCTCTCGTCGGTGTACTCGGCCTGCTCGTCCTGCGGGAAGTAGACCGCATTGTCCATGATCTCGGCCAAGTTGCGTGTAAAGATGCCGTAGGTGTTCTTCTCGCGCGAGCCCATGATGTCCGTCAGTACGGCGATGTCCGCGATGGACAGCGCATCCGCGAACTCCTGGAGATGCTGCACCGTCCGCGAGAACGTGAACGGCTGGAACACCGCCCATACGCGCTTGTAGGGCATCTCCTTGGCGGCCTTGAGGGTCGCGGTCAGCTCGGTAGGATGGTGGGCGTAGTCGTCCGCGATGGTCACGCCATTTACGACCCCGCGGATCTCGAAGCGGCGCCCCGCCCCGCGGAACTCCGCCAGGCCCTTGGCGATCGTCTCGAAGGGGATGCCCAGTCCGTCCGCCGCCGCTACGGCAGCCAGCGAATTGAGGACATTGTGCTCGCCCGGCACCTGGAGCGTGATCCGGCCGAGGCGCTCGCCCTTCTTGAGGACGGTGTAGGCCGTCATCGCGCCGGGCAGATGCTCGATCTCGACCGCGCGCCACATGTTGCCTTCATTGCAGCCGAAGGAGATCATCTCCTTGCCCTCCACGCCCTCGACGGCCTTCAGGGTGTTGGCGTCGTCACCGTTGTAGATGACGGACTTGCTGGCCATGCCGCAGAACTTGTGGAAGGACTTGATGATGTTCTCGACCGTGCCGAAATAATCCAGATGGTCGGCGTCGATGTTGAGGACGACGGCGGTGTCCGGGTAGAGCTTCAGGAACGTGTCCACGAACTCACAGGACTCGCACACGAACACCTCGCTCGACCCCGCGCAGCCGCTGCCGTGGATGAGCGGGAGCTTACCGCCGATATACGCGGAGAGGTCGATCCCAGCGGTGTAGACGATCTGGGTGAGCATGGCGGTGGTGGTCGTCTTGCCGTGGGTGCCGGAGATGCAGACGGCGTCCTGGTACCAGCTCGAGACGATGCCCAGCAGCTCGCTGCGCTCGAGCACCGGCACGCCGGAGGCCTTCGCCGCGATCAGCTCGGGATTGTCGGCCATGATCGCCGCCGTGTGGACGATCAGGTCGGCGCCCTCGATGTTCTCCGCACGCTGGCCGAGGGGCTTGACCTCGATGCCCATGTCGCGGATCGCCTGGAGGGTGTCAGTCTCGTTGTTGTCGCTGCCGGTCAGATGGTAGCCCTTGGCATGGAGGATCTGCGCGAGCGGGTACATGCCCGAGCCGCCGATGCCGATGAAATGGATGTGCTTTTTGTCATTCAAAATAGAGTTATTCATAAAATACACCTAATTTCTTCTAAAAAATTCAATATAAATGCGGTATACTATGGATATACCGTTGCTTGCAAAAGCGCGGTCTCTCCGGCACTGCCGTAAGGCGGACGGAGGGGGGAAGCAAGATCAAGGAGGTCGATCAAATGGAGATCACAGACATCAAAATTCGCAAGATCATCACGGAAGGACGCCTGCGTGCCGTCGTCTCGATCACGGTGGATCACATGCTCGCGGTACATGACATCAAGATCGTGCAGGGCGACGAGCGGCTGTTCATCGCGATGCCGAGCCGCAAGGACGAGAACGGTGTGTTCCGTGACATCGTCCATCCCATCCTGCCTGAGGGAAGGCGCATGATCGAGGAGAGCATCCTCGAGGCCTACCAGCAGCACCTGGCGCTCAGCGAGGTCGAGGCGCAGGAGGCCGCCGCTGCCGATGCGGCAAAGACCGGTGAGTGACCGGCATCCACATAAGGGATCACATAAGGGAACGGCAGTCTGCCGTTCCTTTGTCATTTTTTCGTGACCTCAGCGGCGGCAGGCCGCTTTTTTTATTTTTTCGCACGCATGGCCGCGAGCTTGAGGATGGCGACCTGTGTCTTGGCGTCCGGGATCTGGTCGTCCATGACCATTTGCAGGGCCTTGTCGAACGGGATGCGCTCGACATCGAGGAACTCGCCCTCGTCGAGGTCCTGCCGGCTGTACTGCAGGCCCTCCGCGAGGAAGATGCGGATGATCTCGGTGTTGTAGGCGGGGGTCGGGTAGAGGTGGCCGACGTACTCGAACCGTGCGGACGTGCATCCGCACTCCTCGAGGAGCTCGCGCTTGCCGCAGGTCTCGGGGTCCTCACCGTACTCGAGCTTGCCGGCGGGGATCTCGAGCGTCACCTCGCCGTAGGGGTAGCGGAACTGGCGGACGAACAGCAGCTCGTCCTTGTCGGTGAGCGCGAGCACGCAGACGCCGCCGGGGTGGCGCACCACCTCACGGATGGTCTCCGTGCCGTCCTCGAGGCGGACCTCGTCGCGCTCGACCCGGATGATGCGGCCGTCATAGAGGACGGTGCCGCCGATGCGGGTCTCATCCAGATGTGCCATCGGACATCTCTCCTTTCTGATCGGCAGGGGCGGGCGGGGCCGTCTCCTGCACGGTATGCTGCCGCAGGCTGTCCATATACGCCCGCGATGCGCGGACGCCGTCAGACGGCACATACCCATAGCTGTGGACGAAACGCGGGCGCGGGTCGCGGAAGAGCGGACGCGCCAGCAGGAGGTAGAGCACCAGCAGGACGGCACCGGCCGCCGTTGCATAGCCGCCGTACCGCAGACCGGGCACCTCGTAGGAGAACACGATCGGCACGTCCTCCCCGGCATCCACGCGCACGGCCATCAGGCCGTTGTCCACGCGCTCGATGTCGGCCGGGACGCCGTTCACAGTGGCCGTCCAGCCGCTCTCATAGGGCACGCTGAAGAACACGAGCTTCGGCGCGTCCAGCGAGATCTTCGCGGAAAAGCCCTTGCTGTCGTACTGAAAGTCGTGACACGCCTCGGCCCTGTGCTGCTCGCAGAGGGCGAGGTACTGCTCCTGCCCCACAGTCAGCGAGCTGTCCGCGAGCGGGGAGAGGATGTCGGCATACTTCTCGGCCTGCTCCTCGTCGAGGACGAGGGCGCGGAGCATCACGCGCTCCTTGGTCGTGTCCGTCCGCCCGTCGAGCGTCTCCGTGGTGACGTAGGTGTCATAGGGGAAGCCCATGGGGATGAAGTAGTCGTTCACATAGAGGTCGAAGCCGTTCTCTGTCCGCAGATAGCGGAAGCCGGGCATCTCGAAGGGGTCGCTGTCGTCATCGGCATCGCGGGCAAGGTCATAATAATACTTGACCGAGAGCAGTCCGCGCAGCGAATACGCCTCCGGAGCGGCACGGGAGGCCACGTCGCGGTCGATGCCGATGCTCGAATAAAAGGACATGATCGACGGCGTCACGACGCTCTGGAAGCAGCGCATGCTGGATAGTCCCCAGAACATCGGGTAATTGTCGTAGTCCTTGGCGATGTCGATGCGGAAGTAATCGTCCTCGTCCGTGTCGTAGGAGACGGAGATGTGGTCGCGGCCGCCGATGGCCATGTCGCGGTATTTTTTGCTATCTATGCCGAGGTACTTGCCGAAGTAGACCGTGGTCATCGTACACGCCACACACGCGAGCGCCGTCAGAAGGATGCCCATGCGCTGCCACGGCTTGCCCTCGCGCCGCATGCACCAGAGCCAAAAGAGCCCGAGCCAGCAGACGAGACACACCGCCATGACGACATAGAAATAGCCGGGGATGTTCGCGAACTGGAAAAACACGACCTTCCCCTCCTCCTCCTCGGGCAGCAGCGAGATCAGGCCGAAGGCGCCGAGCATCGCGATGCAGGCGATGATGCCGCCGCGCCAGTCGATCTCACGGTCGTCGAGGGCATGCGCCGTCATCATCGCCATGATGAGGATGGGCATGTAGAACCAACGCGCGTAGTACGAGGCATTGAACATGTAGAACGCGCTGTTGAGCCACGGGATGAACGCGCAGACGATGCAGATCCAGGTGAGGATCGTCGCCCAATGGCGGCGTTTTTTTCCCATGAAGGCGATCACGCCAGCCATCGAGAACAGCGGCAGATAGCCGCCGATCGACGCCCATTTGCCGTTGTCCGTGCTGAAGAGGTTCGGGCGGGCGGGGACGTCCGGGATCATGAAGAAGCTCTGGATGATCCGCAGGATGCGGGTCTTGTCGGTGTAGAAGATCATGTTCTGCCCGAAGAGCATCCGATCGACGCGGTCGTTCTCCAGGATGGCCAGTGCCGCCGGGAGCAGCACGAAGGCCGCGATGCACACGCCGATGACCGCCTCGATCGCCAGTGCGGCGAATTTCTTCCAGGTGATGTGGAAGTCGCTGCTGCGGAGCCGCAGAAGGAAGTAGAGCAGGCAGAACACGGCCTGTCCTGTGAAGAAGAAGTAGTTGACGATCGCCATGAGCGCCACGCAGACGGCGAACCATCCGCGCCGCTCGTTGTTGACCAGCTCCTCCATGGCGATGAGGAGGAGGGGGAAGAGCGCTGTGACGTCTTGGAAATGGTTGAAGAAGATGTTGAAGACCTGGAAGCCCGAATAGGCATAGAGCAGGCCGCCGATCACCGCCGCGTCCTTGTTGGCCACGAAGCGTCGGATGTAGGCGTAGGCCGTGACGGCCGCCGTGCCGTGCTTGAGGCACAGGAGCCACGGCATCGCGTAGAGCACCGCCTTCTGCGGCAGGAGCGTCGTGAGCCAGAAGAACGGGCTCCCGAACAGGTAGAACGCATACGACCCCTCGAAGCTCGAGCCGAGGTCGGTATACCAGTCCCAGCCGAAGAGCCCGCCGCTGCGGATCACCTCGTTGGCGTGCCAGTAGAACGGGAGCTGCTGGGACACGAAGTCGCCGTAATAGATAAAGTACCCCTTGTCCCAGATCATCAGCGGCAGCAGCACGATCAGGAGCACTGCGCAGCCTAGGCCAAAGACAAGGCCGTATTTTTCACCGCCGCCGGATCTTCTCAGATCCGCATACGGTCTTTTCATGCAGATAACACCTCCGGCAGGCAAGTTTTCGGATCTGCCTGCATATGATACAGAGCAAGGGAGCGCCGGATCAGAGATCCATCTCGCTGACCAGGATCCCCTTCTCGCTGACACTGATGACCGCATAGCCCGGCGGACGTCCGTCACGCGGATGGCTCAGGCTGCCGGGATTGACGATGTAGAGGCCGTCATTCCAGCTATTCTGGCGGACGTGGGTGTGGCCGTAGAGGAGGATGTCGCAGCCCAGGCGGTGCGCCTCGTCCCGGATGGTGCCGGTGGAGGCCTTGATCTGGAACGCGTGGCCGTGTGCTGCGAGGATCTTGTGGCCGTAGGGCAGGTCGATGGTCATTTGCAGCGGGACATCATCGGAGGGAGCATCGCAGTTCCCGCGCACGCTGCGGAGCTTGTGGGCATCCTCGCCCAGGATCCCGCGTGCGGCCTTGACCTCGATCGCCCCGTCTCCAAGATGGATGAACAGGTCAGCGTCCGTATGCTTGCGGATGACGCGGAACACCGCGCCTGCGCTGCCGTGGGAATCGGACATGACGACGATCTTCATGATACGCCTCCTTTGCAAAAAGAACATCTATTCCTCTTATGTAGAGTGTCCTTTTTATATTATAACACAAACTGCAAAAAAATACAATACAGTTTTGCAGAAAGAAAGGGTGTTTTTTATGAACAGACCGATCCACGATCCCGCCCAGATGGAGGGACTCCTCCAAACGGTGAGCGCCAAGCTGGGCGTACCGGCCGCGCAGCTCCGCGACGACCTCAAGGCCGGACGCTTCGACGCCGCCATCGCCCGTCTCCGCCCGGACGAGGCCGCCAAGCTCCGGCAGGCCATCCGTGACCCCAAGACCGTCGAAAAGCTCATGAGCACGCCGCAGGCGCAGGCGCTCTATCAGAAGCTGACGGGGCGCCGATGAGCGCCGACCTGTCCGCGCAGATCCAGTCCGTCCTCTCCGACCCGGAGAGCATGGAGCAGATCCGGCAGCTCGCGGAGATGCTCGGGACGGGCGATGCGGCGCAGGATACGGCATCTGCCGTCTCTCCGTCGGCCGACTCGTCCCCGATGCCGGAGCCGGCGGCGCTGCTCCAGCTCGGACAGATGCTGCAAAAGGCGCCGACCGACAAGAACGCTGCCCTCCTCCTCGCCCTGCGCCCGCACCTTGGAGCCGCGCGGCAGGGACGGGTGGACAGAGCCGTGCGGCTGCTGCGGCTCTGGGCGGCGTTCAAGACCATGCGTGACAGCGGGATGCTCCAAAAGCTCCTGTAGTCCTCGAAAGGAGGGAGACCATGCCGGACGACCGTGCGTTCGATGCGATGCGGCAGGACGCCATCCGCCGTGCCCGTGAGATGCAGCGCCAGGCAAGGCCGTTCCCTCCGCCGCCCCCGCCGGCGCCGCCGCCAGTGCGTCCAGACGGTCCGCCGCATCCCGTGCCGCCGCATCCTGACGATCCGCCCCATCCCGACCCTCCGCCGCCTGCACCGCCGCCGCTCCTTCCGGGCGAGCTGTCGGATCTGCTCCACGGCCTCATGACCGGGTGGGACGGCGAACGGCTCGCGCTCGCGGGGCTGCTGTACCTGCTGTACCGGGAGGGGGCGGACCCCGCGCTCCTGCTGGCGCTGGCGTATGTGCTGCTCTAGCGGCACGATCATCCATCCAAAGAAAAGGAGGCCGATATGGCAGGACTGACAACGATCCTGGCAGACGTGCGCTATCCCCTGCTCTGGGCGTTCGGAGGGCTTTGCGCGCTGCTCTTTTATCTGCGGCACCGGCGGCGGGTACGGACTTTCCTGCTCGGGGCCGTGACAGGGCTCCTCTCGCTGGTGCTGCTGCACCTGTTCGGCGGGTCCATCGCGCCCACGCTCTCGTGGACGAATCTGCTCATCGCGACGGTGTTCGGCATCCCCGGGACGGCGCTGATCCTCCTGGCAGGACTGCTCTAGAGGACGTGCCAAAGCCGGAGACGCAGCGTCTCCGGCTATATCTGTCGAAAAATGCCCCTGCATTTTTCAGGGGGGCGTGGGGCGGAGCCCCACCACCTCCTCCCCCGGGGGCGTAAAAAAAGCTGGAGAAGCGAACGCCTCCGGCTATATCTGTCGAAAAATGCCCCTGCATTGCGATCTGGGATGACGCTCTTGATCGAGGGAGTCGCGACTGGATCTGTCCTGCTGGAGAAAGATACGCTGACTGGCAGGAGGATCGACGCCCTCCGCAGGGATGTCTGCGAAGGGCGTTCCTCCTTATGGTGATCCGATGCTGCGGCCGCGCGTCACTTCTTGAGCGAATCGGGCGCGACGTTCTTAGTGGCCGTTTTGCTGCGCTGCTCTGCTTCGCGCTCGCGCGCATCGACCTTTCTGCCGGCCTCTGCGAGCTTCATCATGAGCGCCTTGCCGCCCGACTCGGTGGCAGCGGCGTAGAGCTCCTTGAACGGCGTCTCTGCGACCATCGTTTTGTGATCGGGACGAGTCTTGATCTCCTCCGTGAGCTCATCGACGAACCTCTTGGCCTCCTTCTCGTTCATCGGCATACCGTCCTTGGCGGCACGCTCGCTGGCATCAGCGACCGTGCGCGCGGCGATCACGCGGGCAAAGTAGCTCTGGAACAGATCCTTCATAGGCGCCTCCCCGATCGGGATCACGGCCAGGTCATCGGCGGTGGGATCCGCCGGTACGCCTTTGAAATTGGGGGCCGTTTTTGCGTAGGCTTCGACGAGTATCCTGACATCAGCCTTGACCTTGTCGATCGCCGACTGCACGCACTTGCCGCCGACGCTGTTCGCGTCATAGGTATGCTCGAGCTGTGCCTTCTGCGCGGCTTTGATCCGCTCGTCCTCGCGCGCCTTCTCATCGCGCTCGGCGGCCGCGCGCAGCACCTCGATGTCGATGAACTGTCTGGCATACTGCTCGATCTCGACGGCGCTGTCGGACTGGGCTGCGTGCGCGGGATCTGCGGGGCGCCATTGCAGCGTGTCCTCCGGGACATTGGCCTGCTCCCGCATGGCGGACTGGTACACCACGCTCGCCTGGTACGCCTCAAGGAGCGCCGTTTTGATCTCCGGATCCTGCATCAGCTGATTCGCCTTGGACAGGTCTTGCGCGACACTGGCGCCCTTCGTCTGCATCAGGTCATGGAGCTGCTGCGTCTTGTTACGGAGCTCCAGCAGCGCGGGGCTATCATCTTGGGGATCCTTCGTGAGCCCATCGAGCGCCCTCTCCATCTTCTTCGGGCCGATGAGATGGGCAAAGGCATGCTGGAGACCGTTGCGCCATTTTTCGATGATGCGCTCGCTCTGCGTATGGTCGCTGCGGATCTTGCCCGCGGGGCCGAAACGCCGTGTCAGGAGATCTTCGCGCGTTTCCTTGTTCTTCGCCGCCTGCTTCATATCCTCCTTGAACGCATCGAGCGTTCCCAGAGCCGGCTTCGTCGCTTTCTTCGTACCGGCCTGCTTGGTGTCCTTCTCCGCGGACGCGGTATCGTCAGCGTTCTTCGTTTCGGCCGCGGCCTTCTTGGTGCCCTTCTCCGCGGACACGGTATTTTCAGCGGTCTTCTTTTCGGGTACAGCCTGCTTGGGCGCCGGAGAGAAGATGCCGGTGCCGTCCCGGTACATCCTGCGGTCGACATCGAGCGAGGCGGTGATGTCGGCGAGATGCCTATAGCGCAGCAGAGGCGAGTAGAGATTCGCTGCCTCGTCGTTGATGCTGATAAG
The DNA here is from genome assembly GCA_902762785.1 of uncultured Ruminococcus sp. Lineage (GTDB taxonomy): Bacteria > Bacillota > Clostridia > Oscillospirales > Ruminococcaceae > UBA3855. The sequence goes on from CACWPL010000017.1 coordinate 50,952, forward strand.
GTCGAGTATATCAGACGCGGCCGCCACGGTCGCGATATGACTGGCGATCTTCATCGGGGAGGCGGAGCCGTCCGCCTTGGAGATGGCCGTGAGAGAGTCCATTAGCGCGTCGCGGCCGGTGAACTTCCCGCATTCTTGACGGCATGGGAATCGAGCGTTTTCTTGGCCCAGTCAACAGTACCCTTCATCGTCTTCTCGACCGCGGCGAGATCATCCTCATATCGGGGCAGGCCGCCGATGACGTGGGAGAGCTCATGGACGCTGTTGAAGTCGTAAGAAAAGCTCTTGGTCTTGTCGATATTGAGCGCCAGCATGACGAGACCCTTCTGCTCGATGACAGCTTGGAGATCTTCCGCCTCGTCCTCGAGGGACGTCAGCAATGAATAGATGGCGGCTTTGCCATTGCCGGGCTCCTTGTCGCTGGCGATACGCTTCGAGGTCGATCGGAAGCGGGAGAGCGCACTGTCGTAGGTCTCGACCTTCGTGTCAGGATCCATGTCGGAGAGCTCCTTCACACATTCGTACAAGCCCTCCCATTCCTGCGGTATCTCCCCCTTAAACTCATTCTCGATTCGATAACGCAGGGTCTTGAACTTGGGGGACATCGTCAGCAGCGGCGTGAGCACAGATCTTACGAGATCGTCGGCGCGGTCCTTGAAGACGTCACCATGATACGGTTTGGCGGTCGTCTCGAGAGTGTCCTGTGTCGTTTTCTCAGCGCTCGTTGCGGTGCTCGCTGCGTCCGCGGCCTTGAGACGAACGTACTCATCGTACAGGAGCTGGTAGTCCGGCGCAGTGACCGTCCCACTTGACAGCGCCGCGGTAGAGATGATCCTGCGCACGGTCACGGGCACGCTTCATGTTCTTCACAGCGTCATCCATGATCTTCTGTTCGTTCTCCTCGTAGACAGCGGCCTCCTCCTTGCGCTGCTGCGCACGCTTCTCCGGGGACATGTGCTGATCGAGGAAGGCATCGGCCATGCGGACAGCATCCGTGAGATCGACCTTGCGGTCAGCCTCGATGGCCTTGCCCGTATGATCGAGCCGCTTGACCGTTTCGCACTTGAACTTGTGCAGGAGCTCGCCAGCCTTCTCGATGACCTCCTCGGGTGTGTAGCGATCGGCCTCACTCTTGCGAGGATGGACCAGGCCCTCCATGCTCCGATAGACCTTCTCGATCCCAGGCCGTGCAGAGGAGCAGCATCCCTGCATCGCCTCGTGGATGGGGGCGAGCGTTTTCAGCAGCTCCTGGACGCGTGCAGCGTTCTCCTTCTTACGGGCGAGCGCCTTCTCCTGCGCGAGCGCACGCGCCCGCTCCTCGGCGAGGGCGCGCTCCTTCGCCTCGGCGAGGATCTTTGAATCCTCCGTGAGCGCGGCACGGACATTCGCCATATAGGCCTGCTCCATGATGTGGAGGAAGTTCGGGTCGATGATGTACTGCGGCACCTCCACCGGCGCCTCCATCTGCGCGAAGATCGGCGGCTGATATACCACGAGTGCCTGGGAGAGCGGCTTGGCGGCCGGCTCCTCCAAGAACTCCGGCATCTGCTCGAGCAGGGGCGGCTGGTAGACGACCAGATCGTAGACCGGTATCGCGTCAGGTTCGCCGGCGTTGAGGCCGGCATCCGGCACGGCCAGCTCCTCTTCGTCGAGCTCGGTATCATCGGGCGGGGTCCAGGATGCGAGATCGGCCTCGAGCTGTTCCAGGTCGATACCGACATCGAAGCGGAAGGACTATCCCCTATTCATCAGCACGCTTTGATCGTGTGCTCCATCCTATCCCCTGTCTGATAGCCAAAAGCGGCAGAGAGCTCGTCCGATGAGCGGCGTGCTCCCCCATCGTGTCCCCGATCCGTTCTTTTCTCGTATATACAAAAACACACGCCGTTTGGTCGGTACTCATATAGAAGTTTTCAAAACAACTATTATGAAAGACCTATACAGCGAGCTATCAAATAGAACAGGCAGATACTTCAAACGAGGCATCTGCCTGTTTTTTTATCATAACGCTCGAACTCTGAATTACTTCATTGTGATGCTCTGCTTTTATGCAACGTCGAAAACCAATTGACGCTACCTAGATTCTATGCTATAATAGTATCAATACGAAGCTGAAGCAGGTGCAGAAAATGAAAATAGACAGGCTGATCGGCATACTCTCCCTACTTTTGCAGAGAGATTCGAGGTGTCACGGCGGACGATACTCCGTGAGATCGAGTCGATCAATATAGCGGGTATCCCCATTGTTTGATACGGCATTTCGTGATACTGTCAGCAAGGGTGCAACGCCTGTTTTAGAGCCGGCCACGGAACCGTGGGGGCAACGCACCTGCTATATTGCTGACCCGGAGGGAGATCTCATTGAGATAGGGTCGTTCGGCAGACCATTTGAAAGCAGAGCTTGATCTAAAAAAGTGCGACGATTCGGTGCCATCATGCCCCCAAAAACGCCGATATTTCGATAATGACACGCTCCGTGTCGCCATTGTGACGCAGCAGTTCTTTACTTTTTCGCAGTTCCATGGTATCCTGAAAACAGCCGAAAGGCGATCGCGATCATCTGCTATGAAAGGATATGATACTATGGAAAAGAATGGAAGAAAACTGCTGTTTGCAGGCTTTGGGTTTATGGCAGCGTTTATCATCTGGACGATGCTGATACAGAACATTGACGTGCAGCCTGTCGGACAGAACGGAACGAATATCGGCTTTGCCGGATCGAATCAGTGGTTCCATAAGATGACGGGCGTGCATATGGCGCTCTACACGGTCACGGACTGGCTGGGACTGGTTCCGATCGCTGTCTGTATGGGGTTCGGTATGCTCGGACTTGTTCAGCTTGTAAGAAGAAAAAGCCTGTTCAAGGTAGACAGCGATATCCTGCTGCTCGGGGTGTATTATATCCTCGTGATCGCAGGCTATCTGATCTTTGAGATGATACCGATCAACTACCGTCCGATCCTCATTGAGGGGCGAATGGAAGCCTCCTATCCGTCCTCAACGACATTGCTTGTTGTCAGCGTGATGCCGACACTTGCCTTGCAGGTGTACCGGAGAGTAAAAAACAATGCTTTGAAATATGCGGTATACATCCGGTATACATCTGCACTGCTGTTTTCACGCTCTTTATGGTCGTGGGGCGGACGATATCGGGCGTACACTGGCTGACGGATATTATCGGGGCATTGCTGCTGAGTGCAGGACTGTATCTGCTGTATCACGGCACTGTCAGACTGACGGAGGAACACAAATGGAATTCAGCGAAAAATTACAGACTTTGAGAAAGCAGAAAGGTCTGACACAGGAAGAGCTTGCGCAGGCACTTTTCGTATCACGCACAGCGATCTCAAAATGGGAATCCGGCAAGGGTTACCCGAGCATTGATTCCCTGAAGGAGATCTCCAAATACTTCTCGGTCACGATCGACGAGCTCTTGTCCTCGGAGGAACTTATCACCGCTGCACAGGACGATAACCGTAAAAATATCAGCGATCTGCTCGACCTGCTGACAGGCTGCACCGACATCATGACGCTGATGATGCTGCTCCTGCCGCTTTACCCTGAGAAGCTGGGCGGCACATTTACGGCGGTCAGTTTACTGCGGTATACGCAAATTGCATTACCGTTCGCTTGTGTCTGCTGGGGCTTGATGATCCTGCTGATCGCAGCAGGTGCGGTCAAGGTGCTGATGCATTACAGGCATATCGAAAAGGGATGCAGCGCAGTGACCGTTGCTTCCTTTGTGCTGAGCATTATTGCCGTGCTATTTCTGACCGCTGCAAGACTGCCATATGCGGTGACGGTCGTGTTTCTGCTGCTTATTGTCAAGGGAATACTGGTTTTCAGGGGACAAAGCGTTTGATGCAACAGACAGTTGCTTGCAGTATGCCTTGATATATGCTATGATATAGGTGAGGTGATATTATGGAAACTAAAAACATCATTCAGGAACTTAGGATAAAGCACGGTATGTCGCAGGAGGAGCTTGCGGGCAAGATCTTTGTCACAAGGCAGGCAGTAAGTCGTTGGGAGACAGGCGAGACCGTACCGAACACGGAAACCCTGAAATTGCTGTCCGAATTTTTCGATGTGTCGATAAATACACTATTAGGCGCTCCAAGAAAGCTGATCTGTCAGTGCTGCGGTATGCCGCTTGATGACAGTATCATAAGCCACGAAGCAGACGGCACTCTCAACGAGGACTACTGCAAATGGTGCTATGCCGACGGTGAATATATGTACAGCAATATGGACGATCTGATCGAAATATGTGTGAAAAATATGGTGAGTGCCGAACACCCCGAGAGCGAAGTCAGAGAATATCTGAGGTCGGCTCTGCCGCAGCTTGATTACTGGAAGCGATATGAGCAGCTTTCTGACGGCGGGGAGTTTGAGAGGTTCAAGCAGACACTTATAGACGAGATAAACGCTTTGCAGATCGAGGGTATGCCAAAGCTGGAAAAGCTGAATGCCCTTGTTGGGAGCTTCGTCAATCTGCCGTACCGTCTCCCCAACGGGAATACCGTGAAATTCCTTGACGATAACACGACCTATCTTGGCGATCAGCTCGAATGTGAATTTGGCGGTGAGCGCTGCTTTGGTGTGCTGGCGAATATGGAGTTTATTCTGGTCTGCACTTATGATAAAGGTGGTGAAGATCCCGAGCTTGTAATTTACAAAAAGCGGTAATAACATGATCTTAAGGAGAAATGACTTTTGATTATAAACAGAAAACTGGAGCTTGCAGTGTAACCGGGAGGTTTGCTGCAAGCTCACAAGCCTCCCGGAAGTATGGATATATCACACTTTCAGGAGGAATCCCCATGAACAGGGAACATAAGAAAAAAACATTTGAAAAAGGTTATTCTAAAACACACCCATGCAATGATACATTTATATGTAAGTTCTGCGGCAAGACTGTCGTACCGACAGGTGCAGGCAACGATCACCGAGATCATTGTCCCTGATCACGATGTTCGCTATATCGCTATCAACGATAATGTGGATACCTTCAAGTCGGAAAATGAGCTGCTTGCATTCAAGAACATTTTTAATGACTGGTATGCTCGTGATACAAGCAAGAAGAGAAAAGCTGTTTTCAAGGCTAAGGGACAGTCGGGCAAACGTCTTTCCGATCCGCTCTACGGCTACAAGCATTCGGAAACGGACAAGGACCTTTGGGTGATCGACGATGAAGCTGCCGAAGTTGTTCGCAAGATCTTTCATCTTTGCATTGACGGCTACGGTCCGGCGCAGATTGCTCGTATCTTAACGGAACAGGGCATCCCTACTCCGACTGCCTACGCACTGTCACAGGGACGAGATAACGGGCATAAGAATGCCAAGCTGCACCGCTGGGGCAGTGAAACGATCGCCCATATCCTTGAAAAGGCTGAATACTGCGGACACACGGTCAATTATCGTACTCATGTGAAGTCTTACAAAAACAAGAAACGTGTGGATGACCTAAAAGAGGATCGGCTGATATTCGAGAACACCCATGGACCTATCATCACGCAGCAGGAGTTTGATCTGGTGCAGGAGCTTCGCAAGAACAAACGCCGTCCGACCAAGCATGAGGAAGTCGATTCGTTTTCAGGCATCTGCTACTGTGCTGACTGTGGACGGAAAATGTATCTGTGCAGAGCTGACCGCTTACCTTGATACCGCCGAACAGAAGTCAGCCGATGTGACTGCTTTTATCAGGACAGTACAGAAGTATGAGCATATCACGGAGCTTACCCCTGAGAGCATAGCTGATTGAAAAGATCATCGTTCACGCTCCTGACAAGAGCAGTGGGCATCGTACTCAGGAGATCGAGATCCACTATCGTTTCGACATTGCAATTACAACTGCTGTCGCTGACAGTATGAAGTACGACAAAAAGAGAAAGGATGCGTACCCGCATAGGTTACGCATCCTTATCTTCAAATCATAAAAACTTCTTTACGAGTACCCGTGCTTTTTCAGGGGGCGTGGGGCGGAGCCCCACCACCGCCTCCCCTAGGGGCGAAAAAAGCCGGAGACGCATGCACGCCTCCGGCCTTATCTGTCGAAAAATGCCCCTGCATTTTTCAGGGGGCGTGAGGCGGAGCCCCACCCCCCTCCCCTTGGGCGCAAAAAAAGCC
>CACWPL010000018.1 GCA_902762785.1 uncultured Ruminococcus sp.
GCGGAAAAAGCGGCGGCGGCGCGCAGCGCCGCCATTTTCTCCCCCCGCCCCTGGGGGCGGGGGGCAGGGGGGTGGGGAGAAGCCGCCTAGAAAAACGACTTTTTTGACAGACTGAAACTTTTTTTACGGAAAAAAGTTTGATCAAAAAAACGGTCGCTTTTGTATCCAGATGATACCATGCATGATACCGTGTCCACGGCACATACTCCCCCTAGAAAGGAGTGATCCGCATGGAACAGAAGGAACGACTGCACACCTCCGCGAACCCCGTGGAGACCGTCCTCAGCGGCCTCTACAAGAACGCCTGCGTCGGGGCGGACGCGATCAGCGCGCTCCTGTGTGAGGTCGACAACGGCAAGCTCCGCCGGGAGCTGTTCGAGCAGCGCGCATGGTACCGTAGCCAGATGCAGCGCATCCGCGCACAGATGGCCGAGATCTGGCTCGAGCCCCTCGAGCGCGGCGAGACCGCCCGCAAATGGAGCCGCTTCATGATCCGCGCCAAGGCCAGGGTCGGCATGACCGTCCAGGCCGCCGCCAAGCTCATGGTCGAGGGCACGCAGATGGGGATGGTGCAGCTCCACCAGCTCCTAAACCGCGCCGAGAACATCCCCGACGACCTGCGCGCGCAGGTGCAGGACATCCTCACGCACGAGCAGGGCCTGCTCGACCGGCTCTGCCCGTACCTGTGAGCGAGGACGTGCGCATCTGGCATCCGCGGCCGCCCGACCCCGCACGCGAAGCCGCGCTCGATGCCCTCGCCGCCGGGGATGCCCCCGTCAAGCGCTGGCCGGATCGTCAGTGATCGCAGGGATCGTGAGCCGTGGCCGTCTCGTCCGTCACGCTGGACGGATCCTCGAGCGCACGGCACTCCTTGCAGAGCCCGTAGAGCACCGTCTTGGACTGGTCGATCTGGAAGCCGTGATGCTCCAAAATGTGCTGCTCCAGACCGTCCAGATGCTCGCAATGCAAATGGATCAGACGCTCGCAGCGCATACACTTGAGATGGAAATGCCGTTTGCATGCCCCGTCCGGCGCGACGTATTCATAGCACGCGCAGGTGCGGGGATCGATGGTGTATTTCCGCAGGACGCCGTCGGTCACGAGCGCGTCGAGATAGCGATAGATCGTCGCCGTGCCGACGGGCGTGCCGTCCGCCTCGAGGTGACGGCTCAGCTCCTGCGCGGTGACGTGCTGGCCGGCATGGGTGGAGAGGTATTGCAGGATCTTTTCCTTCTGCCGGGTCTTGTAGCCGCCCTGCTTCATGCGTCCTCGTCCTCCGGGAGCTCCATGATCGTCTGCACCAGCTTGGGGACGTCCCATCCCTCCTCGCCGATCCCGACGAGGCCGAGGGCGATGCGCTCGATCATGTCGATGGCGTAGCTGATCTGCTCGGCGACGTCATCAGACGTGGCCGGCGCCTTCGTGTAGAGCGCCCCGATCCGGAACGCAGCATAGCGCTCCGACAGGTCGATGTACATGGCGCCGGTGGAGAGCAGGAAGTTCGTGAGATTCGCGGCCTGGATCAGGTCCATGAGGGACTCCTCGGGCAGATGACGGTCGAACGCGGCGCTGACCGTGACGCCGACGCCGTCGGTGACGATGCGGAGGAGGGCACCGTCGCTCGTCTGAGGGAGCTGCACGGCGCTGTAGAAGGTGCCGTCCTCCTCCTGGAACTGCCATCCGTACTGTTCAAAAAAGCCGCGGATGGCCTGGGCGAACTGTTCTTCCATAAATGACCTACTTTCTGCGGCAGCGGCCGCTGCTGTGCTGCGATAAGATAGCTCCCCCCGGGTCGGCCGGGGGGAGCCTGACTTGCTGGGGGAACGATCAGCCCTCGCCGCCCTCACCGGCGACCGCAGCAGACGCGGCCTCGGCAGCGGCTGCCTCAGCAGCGGCGATCTGCTCCTCGAGCGAGGGCTCGCCCTCGACGGTCGGGGAGGTCTGGCCGAGCTCGGCCATCAGGCGCTGGAGCTCGCTGTCGACCTTGGCATCGGTCTGGAGCTGCTCGAAGGTCTCGTAGTCCTTCTGGGAGGTGGCGCCGGCCATCTGGGAGAACGCCTCGGCCTCGGCCTCCTTCTCCATGACCTTCTGCTCCATGCGGTTGAACTTCTCGAAGGAGCTGGAGGTGTCGATGCCGCCGATGGACTTGGCGAGGCTCTTCTGGGTCTCGGCCATCTGGCTGCGTGCGATCAGCATGGCCTGACGGCTCTTGGCCTCGGCCATCTTGGCCTTCAGGGTCTCGACCTGGGTCTTGATGGCCTCGGTCTGGTTGGAGATGGTCTCGTGCATCTCGCGATAGGTGTTGACCTCCTCATCGGCCTTGACCTTCTGGGAGAGGGCACGCTTGGCGAGGTCGGTATTGCCGGAGGCGAGGGCAGCCTTGGCCTTGGCCTCCCAATCGGCGGACTTGCGGACAGCGTCATTGAGCTGCTTCTCGGCCATACGCTCGCTGGCAACGGCCTTGCCGAGCGCCTGGGTGGACTTCTGGAGCTCCTTGTCCATGTCCATGATGATCTGCTTGACCATCTTCTCGGGGTCCTCCGCGCGGTCGATCAGGTCGTTGACGTTGGACTTGAAGATGTCGCTGATCCTAGAAAAAATTCCCATGATAGTTCCTCCATTCATGCAGACGATGCGGCAGATGCGCCGCGAAGACTGGCTTTGTCAGGCAGTCGGCAGAACGTCTCTGCCGCGTATCTCTATCATACCATATTTTATTGAAAATGTCAATGGCCACGGACATTTTTCCACATGTCCGCCCTGCGGGGGCTCCGCTGCCCCTCCCGCCTTGACAGGGAGCATCTCCTATGGTATACTAGAGATATGACCAGAAACACGCGCGATACCGCGTGCGGATATGTCCAAAATACACAGATAACACAGGAGGGAGGGGCTATCCATGCCATTCGAGATCCATGACGGGGTATTGAAAAAGTACTTCGAGGAGGACGGCGTCACGGAGGTCGCCGTGCCGGAGGGCGTGACGGCGATCGGGGAGGGTGCTTTCCAGGGATGCCGCACACTGACGGCGGTGACGCTCCCGGAGAGCGTGCAGACCATCGGCGAGCTCGCGTTCGCGGGATGCGCCGCACTGACCTCCATCCGCCTCCCGCGCCGGATGCAGGAGATCGGCGCTCACGCGTTCCAGGGGTGTGGGTGCCTGCGGTCGCTCACGCTGCCGGAGGGGCTGACGACGATCCAATGGGGGACCTTCCGGTGGTGCAGGGGGATGACGTCAGTGACGTTCCCCGAGAGCCTGGAGTCCATCTGTGTCAATGCGTTCGAGGGATGCAGCGCCCTGACGGCGGTCACGCTGCCGGCGGGGATGACGGCGATCGGCGCGGCTGCTTTCCAGGACTGCGAGGCGCTGACGGCCGTCACGCTCCCGGAGCGCCTGGAGATGCTCTACGACCGCGCGTTTGCAGGATGTACACAGCTCGCCGCCATCACGTTCCCATCGGGAACGTTCATGACCGAAGCGGGGGTGTTCAAGGGGACGGCGTGGGAGGACGCGCTGCCGGACGGCCTTGTCATCATCGGGGATCTGCTCTACCGTTACCGGGGCACGGAAGCGCAGGTCACGGTGCCGGAGGGCGTGCGCTTCATCGGCGGCGGTGCGTTCATGGATCAAAGCACGGTGACTGCGGTGACGTTCCCGGAGGGACTCGCGGCGATCGGCCCATATGCGTTCTTGCGATGCATCTCGCTGGGCGCGGTCACGTTCCCGGAGAGCCTTCGGTACATCCTGGATCATGCCTTTTTCGCCTGCAAACAGCTCACCTTCGACCGCCTCCCGGCGTCCCTGCGGGTGATCGAAAAGGAGGCGTTTCAGAACTGCACCGCCCTCGAGACGGTCAGCATCCCGGACAGCGTGGAGCTGCTCGGAGCGTCCGTGTTCTATGGATGTGACGGACTGACGTCGATCCGATTCCCGGCGCAGCTCGAGGAGATCGGCAGTAACATGCTCTCGCGGTGCAGCAGACTGACGTCCGTCACGCTCCCGGACGGACTGAAGATGATCGGCAGCGGCGCTTTCCTCGGCTGCGAGGCTTTGCCCGCGCTCACCATCCCGGACAGCGTGATGACGATCGACGACCGCGCGTTCGAGGGATGCGAGCGCCTGACATCGCTCGTCCTCCCGCCGGGCCTGCGGACGGTCGAGGGTTCGATGTTCGTCGGGTGCGCCTCTCTCACGGCGCTCACCATCCCGGAGGGCGTGGAGAGGCTCGAGGACCGTGCGCTCGAGGACTGCACGAGCCTGACCACGCTCCACCTGCCGGCGCACCTCCGGCACATCGGCCAGACCGTGTTCTTCGGATGCAACGCCCTGCGCACGATCACCTGGCGCGGCCATCGGCTGCCGGGGCCTGCCGCGTACCCGGAGCTGTCCGCGTCTGGCCTGCATTTGATGCTCACGCTCGTCCTCAGCGGCTTCGCGCCGATGGAGGAGCTCTTCATGGATCCGGAGGATCTGGACGGTGTCGTGGGGCTGGCGCTCGGTGTGCTCGTCAGCGTGGGGTATGAGGACCCGGCGCTCTGGCCGTATGTGGAGGAACGGTTCGCCGAGACCCTCATCGGCCGGATCGAGCATGACGATGCCGCGGCGATGCAGAAGCTCCTCGCGTACAAAGGCCCCCTCGCTGATGAAGCGGTCGAGATGCTGCTCGAGTACGCTGTGGAGGCCGATGCGAAGTCGTGCTATCTCGTCCTCGTGAACGAGAAGGAAAGGCGCGGTCTCCTCGGTGACGAGGAGAAGCGGCTATAAGTCAAAAAAGTCTACATAAAGGAGGGGATGGCCATGTCGTTCGAGATCAATGGAGGGGTATTGGAGAAGTACATCGAGGAGGACGGCGTCACGGAGGTCATCGTGCCGGCGGGCGTGAAGGCGGTCGGGGCATCCGCGTTCGAGGGATGCCGCACACTGACGGCGGTGACGCTCCCGGCGGGCCTCGCGCAGATCGGCGACAACGCCTTTGATCGCTGCGAGTCGCTGACGTCGGTCGTGCTCCCGGAGGGCCTTAAGGAGATCGGCGACTACGCCTTCAACGGCTGCAAGGCGCTGAAGGCGGTCACGATCCCGGCGGGGCTCGAATACCTTGGGAACAATGCCTTCGCGTACTGTATGGCGCTCGACACGGTCACGATCGGGGAGGGCCTGGAGGTCATCGAGGAGGCGGCGTTCAAGTATTGCTCCGGGATGACGTCGGTCTCGCTGCCGCAGAGCCTCAGGGAGATCGGCCTCGACGCCTTCAACACCTGCGGCATCCCCGAGATCGCGCTCCCGGCGGGACTGGAGATCATCGGCTCGTCGGCATTCGAGTGCAGCGGGCTGCGCTCGCTCGTGGTGCCGGAGAACGTGCGCGAGATCGGGGCGTATCTGGCGATGCAGTGCGATGACCTGACCGAGGTCACGCTCCCGGCGGGGCTCGAGGTGATCCGGGCAGCCATGTTCTCGGAGTGCAGGCAGTTGGTCAGCGTGACGATCCCGCCGTCCGTGAAGCGCATCTGTTGGGACGCGTTCGGGCGATGCGAGCGCTTGACCGCGCTCACGCTCCCGGACAGTCTGGAGGAGATCGAGACCGAGGCCTTCCAGGAGTGTCCTGCCCTGGAGACACTGCTGTGGCGCGGGCAGGCGCTGCCGTCTCCGGCGGCCTATCTGGACGCGCCGGACGTGCTGGATGCGCTCCTCATGCTCACGCTCGACGATGCCTATGGGCGCGCGCCCTCGGAGGAGGCGTGTCAGATGCTCGGCTTTCGGTATGCCATGGGGTACCGAGATGATGCGTTCGATGACTGTGTGACACGCCATCTCGGCGGCGTCCTGCGCGACCGTGTCAAGGCGGAGGACAGCGAATCGGTCCGCCGCATCCTCCAAAAAGAGGCAGATCTCACCTATGATGCGCTCGCCGCATGCACCGCGTTCGCCGGAGAGACGGGCGCGAAGGAGCCGTATCTCATGCTCGTGAACGAGATGGCACGGCGCGGCCTTGTCGGGGAGGACGGGAAACGCCTATAAGTCTGAAAAAAGGAGGAAATGGCCATGCCGTTCGAGATCCATGACGGGGTATTGGAGAAGTACATCCGGGAGGACGGCGTCACGGAGGTCGTCGTGCCGGAGGGGGTGACGAAGATCGAGAGCCGCGCGTTCGCCTATTGCCGGGAGCTGACGGCGGTCATCCTCCCGGAGAGCCTGCAAGAGATCGGGATGATGGCGTTCGATGAATGCAGCGGCCTGACCACGGTGCGCTTCCCGCGGCATCTCGACCGGCTGTGGCCCTATGCGTTCCAGTTTTGCAGCCAACTGACGTCCGTCACGCTCCCGGACGGCCTGCAGGCGCTCGAGGATGGGACGTTCAAGGGGTGCCGGCATCTGACCGATGTCACGCTCCCGGACGGCCTGCGGCACATCGGGAAGGAGGCGTTCTACGGATGCGGCGCGCTGCGGCGGATCGTCATCCCGGAGACCGTGCAGCGGATCTGCGCACATGCGTTCCATGGCTGCGAGTCTCTCGCCGATGTCACGCTCCCGGCGACCGCGCCGACCATCATGGAGGACGTGTTCCTGGATACGCCGTGGATCACCGCGGGGGAGGGGCCGTTCCGGATCATCGGCGACCTGCTGCTGCGGTACACGGGAACGGATGCCGAGGTCACAGTCCCGCCGTGCGTGACGAGGATCGCCGGGAGCGCGTTCGAGCGATGCACGAACGTGACCACAGTCACGCTGCACGCCCATGTCACGGAGATCGGGCCGCGCGCCTTTTTCCAATGCACCGCGCTGGAGGAGATCGCGCTCCCGGGGGCGCTGGAGACCATCGGCAGCGGCGCATTTCGGGAGTGTGCGCGCCTGACCGCCGTCAGGCTGCCGAGCGTGGTGCTGCGGATCGGCGAATCGGCGTTCCAGGGATGCACCGCGCTGCGGGAGATCACGATCCCGCACAGTGTACGGGAGACCGGACGCTCGCTGTTCAGCGGCTGCACGGCACTGACGAGCGTCCGGCTGTCGCGGCGCATGACGGCGGTCGTGCCGTCGATGTTCGCGCACTGTACCTCGCTGACGCAGGTGGAGATCCCGGAGGGACCGCAGACTGTCGGCGCGACTGCGTTCGCGGGATGCACCAGTCTGCGGACGATCCGTCTGCCCACCTCGGTGAGGGAGATCGGGCATGGGGCGTTCATGGGGTGTGACAGTCTGACCGACATCGACCTGTCGCCGGACATCGAGACGATCTGGGGATCGGCGTTCGCGCAATGCCGAAGCCTGACGTCCATCGGCCTCCCGGATCATCTGCGTGAGATGCATGATGCGTTCCCGGAATGTCCGCGTCTGCGCGAGGTGACGCATCGCGGCCGGACCTACGCGCTGCCGGCGCTGCTGCACACGATCCCGCCCGAAGCGAGGGACGCCGTGTTCCGCATGATCCTCGGCCATCCCTGGGACGACCGCTATCCCATGTCCACGCTCGCCCCGGCGTTCGCAGTGCTGTTCCTCATGGGGATGGACGACCCGGCGTTCCTTGCGGCCGTGCAAAAGCACCGCGTCAAGCTCCTGCGCTGGCTCCTCAAGACGGACGACGCCGCGGACCTGCGCGTGCTCCTCGACCGCCTGCCGTTCACGCGGCGCGATCTCTATAACGGCGTCTATGCGGCATCCGAGGCCGGGGCGAAGGCGTGCTACATCCTCCTCCTCAACGAGATCCGCGAGGGCGGCGAGCTGGCAAAAAAAGACCGCCGTCTATAGCGGGGAGCCCCCGCTGGCGAGTCCCATTCGGAAGGCACGACGCAGTTTGCTTTTCAACGCTTGCCCCCAATGGCCTGGCGGCCAAAGGGGGCAATGCTATTTTTGATCTACTCCCGGCGGAGCCGGGAGCCGCGTTCGAGATACCATGTTCGTAAACGACTGCCGTCTATTAGATGCTGCGCCCGGGACGCGGGAACGTCTCGGGCGTGTCGTTTTGGCGATCATAGGCGACATCATAGCCGCCGCGCCGTGTCCTCCAAAAGACCGCGGCGGCGCATCTCATCGACGATGTGGATATACGCCTCCTTTTCGCCGCACTGCGACGCCTCCTCCGCGAGGGCGGGGAGGACCTTGTCGGGGACGCGGTCGCGCGACGGGAGCAGGGCGCACAGATAGGCCGTCTCGCCGTGCCGGATGAACATCCTGGCGATGACCCCGCCGTAGTACAGGAGCGCCCTTTGCGCCCCGGCATCCGTGGGGGCCTGCCGGTCCATCTCCATGAGGCAGACGGCGAACGTGAGCGTCGGGACCAGGAGCGGCTGGAGGAGCTCGCCCGAAAGGACGCGCAGCGCACGGCAGACGTTCCGCTCGACGTTCCCATCCTCCCGGAGGCAGCGGAACGGGACAGCGACCCCGCCGAGGGCGATGGTCAGGCGCGGATCACTGTCGCTGAAAGCGCCGCTGCGGATCTCCTGGACGGGCGCGGAGAAGGTCAGCGTGCGCAGGGAGAGGCACCGCGCGAACGCGAACTCGCCGATCATCTCGACCGTGGCCGGGATCGTGAGCGTCTCGAGGGCGTGGCACCCGTAGAACGCAGTATCGCGGATCTCCCGGAGACCGTCCGAGAGGGTGACGTGCGTGAGGGCGCGGCAGCTGCGGAAGCAGTCCTTGGGCAGGAGCGCGACGCCCGCGGGGATGTTCACGTCCGTGAGGGACGTGCAGCGGCGGAAGGCGCTCTCCCCGATGGCGGTGATCGTGTCGGGGAGGTGGACGGACGTGATGGCCTCCTGTCCCCGGAAGGCCTCGGCGTGGATGTAGCGCATCCCCTCCGGCACCGTGACCGCGCCCCCGCTGCCGCGGTAGCCGTTCACAGTGATGCGTTCGGTGATGAGGTCGCCCTTCATGGCGATGGCTCCTTTCTGTGTGGGTATGGTCTCATTATAGCACGTTCGGGACCGTTTGTCCAGAGAGAGGGCGTCCGTTCGGTTGTGCAGATCCACTAGAACTGTCCCCGCACACGGTACATTTGCGCGTCATAGACGTACAAAATCGATCACACCCCTTTACAAACCGCCTGCAACGTAGTATAATAGGAGAGTAAAAAAAAGACACCGCGGGCGTTCATGCTGCGCGGGACAGATATTGGAGGACTTTACCATGGCTGATATGAACATCACCTGCCTGGATCTCGAGGGCGTGCTCGTCCCGGAGATCTGGATCGCATTCGCCGACGCGAGCGGCATCCCGGAGCTGCGCCGCACCACCCGCGACGAGCCGGATTACGACAAGCTCATGAAGTACCGTCTGGCCATCCTGAAGGAGCACGGCCTCGGCCTCAAGGAGATCCAGGCGACCATCGCCAAGATCGACCCGATGCCCGGCGCCAAGGCGTTCCTCGATGAGCTGCGCAGCATCACCCAGGTCATCATCCTCAGCGACACCTTCACGCAGTTCGCGCAGCCGCTGATGAAGAAGCTCGGCTGGCCGACCATCTTCTGCAACACCCTCGAGGTGGCCGAGGACGGCGAGATCACGGGCTTCCGCATGCGCTGCGAGAAGTCCAAGTACACCACCGTCAAGGCGCTGCAGTCCATCGGCTTCCAGACCATCGCGTCCGGCGACAGCTACAACGACCTCGGCATGATCCAGGCCAGCAAGGCGGGCTTCCTCTTCAAGTCCACCGCCCAGATCAAGGCCGACCACCCCGAGCTCCCCGCCTACGAGACCTACGACGAGCTCCTCGCCGCCATCAAGGCCGCGCTCTGAGTCATCGCGCATGCACGCTCCCTCCGTCATCCGGCGGAAGGGGCGTTTCGTTTTTTACGCCGCCGCGGTGTCCCGCCGTCGAGCCGATCGCGCCGGGACGTCTTGCCAAAGCCATCGAAATATGGTATAATAAAGACGACTTCCCAAACAGAAAGAAGGCCGACCATGGCAAAGCGTGACCGTATCGAATATGTCTGCACGGAATGTGGCTTCGTTTCGCCCAAATGGAACGGGTCGTGTCCCGGCTGCGGCAAGTGGAACACCCTCGAGGAGACCGTCCCGGCGGCGGGCACGGGCGCGGGCGGGAGCCGTCCGCTGACCGACCTCTCCTCGCGCATCCGCCCCATCACCGGCATCACCGCCCAGGAGGAGATCCGCTACAGCACCGGCTGCGGCGAGCTCGACCGCGTCCTCGGCGGCGGGCTGGTCAAGGGCTCCATCGTCCTGCTCGGAGGCGAGCCGGGCATCGGCAAATCGACCCTGCTGCTCCAAATTTGTCGCTATCTCGGCAAGGGACACGATGTGCTGTACGTCTCCGGCGAGGAGTCGGCCCGGCAGATCGGGCTGCGTGCGGAGCGCCTCGGCGTCAAGTCCGACCGGCTCTACATCCTCACCGAGACGGACGCCCAGGCCATCGCCGACACTGTCGGCATCGCCAAGCCCGATGTCGTCATCATCGACTCCATCCAGACCATGCAGCTCACGACCCTCTCCTCGACCCCCGGGAGCCTGACGCAGGTGCGCGAGTGTACCGACCTCTTCATGCACATGGCCAAAAGGCTCGAGATCCCGACGTTTTTGGTCGGTCACGTCAACAAGGACGGCGCCATCGCCGGCCCGAAGGTCATGGAGCACATCGTGGACACGGTGCTCTTCTTCGAGGGCGAGCGCCACATGAGCTACCGCGTGCTGCGGGCGGTCAAGAACCGCTTCGGCTCGACCAACGAGATCGGCGTCTTCGACATGCAGGAGAAGGGCCTGCGCGAGGTGGAGGACCCGTCGCTGATGCTGCTGGCGGGGCGGCCGCTGGGCGTCTCGGGGACGTGCATCGCGTGCGTGACCGAGGGGACGCGCCCCATCCTCGCGGAGGTGCAGGCGCTCGTGGCAAAGTCCGGCTTCACGTCGCCGCGCCGCACCGCCACCGGCTTCGACCTCAACCGCATGAGCCTGCTGCTGGCCGTGCTGGAGAAGCGGTTCGGGCTATCCTACGGGGCTTTCGACGTCTATTTGAACATCGTCGGGGGCTTCAAGCTCGACGAGCCGGCGGGCGATCTGCCGGTGACGCTCGCGCTCTGGTCGGCACTGACCGACCGCGCCCTCCCCGATAAGCTCATCGCCATCGGCGAGGTGGGACTGGCCGGCGAGATCCGCAATGTCTCCCACATCGTCGGACGTGTCGAGGAGGCCAGGCGCATGGGCTTCGAGGTCTGCATCGTGCCGAAGCAGGCGCTCGCGGCGCTGCCGAAGAGCTCCCGCGCCCTGCGGATCTTCGGCGTCAGCAGCATCCGCCAGGCGTTCCGCGTCCTCGAAAAGCTCGCGGGAGAGACGGCGGGGAAGAACAGTTGAACGATAGCGCGCGGGAGGGCATCTTTCTTGAAAAGACACGCTCATCCTGCCCACATCCCGATATGACCTGATGATCTGAAAGGAGACCACCATGATCTACACCATCACCTTCGATCCTGCGATCGACTATTATGTGACCGTCCCGGAGCTGCAAATGGGGACGGTGACGCGTGCGAAAGAGACGGCCATCGAGCCGGGCGGCAAGGGACTGAACGTCTCGACCGTGCTGCATCATCTCGGCGTCCCCACGACTGCCCTCGGATTCCTCGCCGGGGAGACCGGCGACATGCTCGCGGCGATGCTCGCGGAGCGCGGCGTGCCGACCGACCTCATCCGCCTGCCGGAGGGACGCTCGCGCATCAACGTCAAGCTCCACACCAAGACCGTCACCGAGATCAACGGCGCCGGTCCCGCCCCCGATGCCGCCGCGATGGATGCGCTTTATGCCCGCCTCGATGCCATGCAGGACGGCGACACCCTCGTCCTCGCCGGGAGCGTGCCGCAGGGCGTCAGTGACACGCTGTACTGCGATATTTTGGAGCGTGTCAAGGACAAGCAGCTCCGCGTCGCGGTCGACGCGTCCGGCGACCTCCTGCGCAAGACCCTCGCCTACCACCCCTTCCTCATCAAGCCGAACCACATCGAGCTGGGCGCCCTCTTCGGCGTGCGGCTCGGGACGCCGCGCGAGGCCGAGCGCTATGCCCGCCGCCTCCAGGACCTCGGCGCGCAGAACGTCCTCGTCTCGATGGGCGAGCGCGGGGCCGTTTTGGTGGATGCTGAGGGCAACGCCTACGCCCGCCGCGCGATGAGCGGCAAGGCCCTGCGCACGACCGGCGCGGGCGATTCCATGCTCGCCGGATTCCTCGCCGGGTGCGACCGATACGGCGACCTCTCCCGCGCCCTGACGCTCGGCATCGCCGCCGCGAGCGCGACCGTCTTCTCCGGCACGCTCTCGCCCGCCGACATGACCGCGCAGTTCTTCGAGACCATGGAGCGCGCGATCGGTGAGCACGTCTGAACCGCGGCGGCTCTGATACGGTAAGACGAAGGCGCCCCCTCGTGTGAGGGGGCGCCTTGCTGTCATGCCTTCAGGGCCGCGGTGAACGTGTCATCGGTGCAGGAGAGCTTCAGCTTCATGCGGCACGCCTTCGCGGCACGGTCGGCGAGGGAGAGGCCGAGACCGCTGCCGGTCTTGCCGGTGCGGGAGGCGTCGCCCTTCGCGAAGGGACGCTTGAGGTCGGTCACGTCCACGCGGGCGGCCACCGAGTTCGCGACGGTCAGGCCGAGCGGGCCGGATGTCACGGTGATCGTCCCGCCGTCGGGGGTGTACTTGACGGCGTTCGAGATCAGGTTCTCCACGGCCGTCTCCAGCAGGGCGGCGTCCGTGATCAGCGTCCCCTTGCCGGACGTCTCGACCCGGATGCCCCGCTCCTCGAGCAGCACCCGGTACGGCGCGAGGCACTTTTCCGCGACCGCCGCCAGCGCGACCGTCTCATGGTGCCCCGCGCAGTCGGGCATGTGGTCGAGCGCGAGCGTCCGGGAGATGATGCCGTCCGTATATGCCACATTGTCCATGATCGCCTGCAAATACCGCTTGCGCTCTTCGTCGGTGAGCCGGCCGTCCATCAGATTCTCCGCATAGCCGCCGATGGCCATGAGGGGGGTCTTGACGTCGTGGGCGAGGTCATTGGTCAGGGCACGCTGGAAGTCCTCCTGCGCATAGGCGGCCTTCTTCTTCGTATAGATGAGCGCCGTCACCACGAGCCAGATCAGCAGGACTGCGGCGATCTCGAGGATCATGTCGCGCTTGAACATCTGATCCACAGCGTCCGGCCAGGTGTCCACGAGGAAGCGGTCGGCGAGCAGGTATGTCTCCCCGCCGAAGCGGACGGGGCGGTCGAGGGTGAGCAGGAGACGCCCGTCCTCGGTGTAGTTTGTGAGATGGGTGGACCAGCCGGAGCGCCAGTCCTGCATCTCGAACGTGTCAGAAAATGCCATGAACACGCCCTTCTTCGTCCCATGCATCGCCGCCCGGAACGCGCGGGGATACGAGTCGCCCGTGGCAGTATCGGTCACGATCAGCTCCATAGCCGGGTCGTCATAGTCGATGGTGAACGGCTCGCCCTCGAGAAACTCATGCTCGCCGGTGCTGTACTCGATGACGCCGGTGTGCGGGAGGAAGGTGTGCGTCTTGGGGTCGGCATAGACGGAATCGAGGCGGATGGCGGCGAAGGAGTCCCCATGGGTGTTCTCGATGACGTCGGTGAGGAGGCGGTCGAGGCCGGGGTGCTCATAGGCGGACGGGTCGCAGGAGTACCAGCCGTTGCGGGGGTCGGCCTTGTCGTAGATGATGCCGGTGAGCAGCGCCTCCTCGGAGGAGGCGGCGAGGGAGCCGTCCTCGGCGATGAGGGCGGAGAACGCCTCGCATCCGTCAAAATACTGCGGCACGATCTGGATCATGCCCTGATTCCCGCCGGTGACGAAGTCGCTCACGACGTCGTCGATGACGATGTCATAGCCGGTGCCGAGGGCGAGCTCGATCTGTGCCTCGTTGAGGGAGCCGCCCTTGTCGTCGAGGCGGAGCAGATCGCGCTCGAGGTCGGTGATGTCCTCCTCGATGGCGGCCATCGCGCCGGTGTGGATCTTGCGCGAGATGTGGTCATAGGTCGCCCAGACGATCAGCGCCGCCGCCGGCACCGCGATGACCGCGCCGCGCAGCAGGATGCCAAAAAAGCCGATGCGCCTTTTGTGCTGTCTTGTGTTCTTTTTCATAGTGATGACCTCCATTCTATCCTAGCAAAGGCGATGTGGGCGTTACCCCTCCGTCATCCGATACCCCCGCCCGACGAGCGTCCGGATCTGGGCGCCGGCGGGGCCGAGGGCACGGCGGAGCTTTTTGATGTGCGTATCGACGACGCGGTCGCTGCCGAAGTAGTCCATCCCCCAGACGCGGTCGAGCAGGGTCTCGCGGGAGACCGTCCACCCGGGGTGGCGCATGAGGTAGAGCAGGATGGCGAACTGCTTCGGCGGCAGGTCGAGCTCGGTGCCGTCCACCGTGCAGATGAGGCGGCGCGTGTCGACCGTGATGGCGCCGCAGACGAGGCGGTCATCGCAGACCGTGCCGCCCGCCCGCCGCAGCAGCGCCTCGCACTTGGCATACAGCGCCGACAGCAAAAACGGCTTGACGACGTAATCATCGCACCCGAGGTCATAGCCGGAGAGGATGTCCTCCTCGCGGCCGCGGGCGGTGATGAAGACGAGGGGGATGTCCGTCCGGCGGCGGATCTCGCGGCAGATGGTGAAGCCGTCCGCGCCCGGGAGCATGATGTCGAGCAGGACGAGGTCATAGCCTTTCAGGCCGGTGCGCACGAGGTCGAGCGCGGCCGCCCCGTCCTGCACGGTCTCCACGGCGGCGCCGCGTGCGGTGAAATAGTGCCGGATGACCTCGCAGATCTGCGGGTCGTCCTCGATCAGCAGCAGCTCCATGGGATCGCCTCCTTTCATGTACTAGGATACACCGTCCGTGTGTCCTTCGTGTGTCCTTGGGAGGTCTTTTCAAGGACTTTTCGGGGACGGCGGACGAGACCGCCCGGCACATCCCCAAGGCGTGCCGGGCGTGCTGTCAGGAGATATGCCGAAGGATCTCCATGCAGTAGGAATTGATGATCTGCTGGTCCTCGGGCGTGTAGACGCGCTCGACGGAGCCGTGGACGACGGGGTTGCGTGCCTCGCCGCACTTTTTGAGCTTCTTATCCCATGTCTTCAGGAGATCATCATGGAACTCGCTGTGGAACACCGACCAATGCGCGCGGATGATCCTTGTCGCGTCCTCGAGGGACATCACGTTCAGCGCGGTCTCGTGGGCATTGAAGTCGCGGTTGGTCGCGTAGATCATCCATTTATAAGACTTGGGGTCGAAGTGTTTGCCGCTGAGCTTTTTCCAGTCGAACGTCAGGATGTCGAACCACATCTCGTCGCCGGTCTTTGTCGTGCCGACGGCGCGGGCCAGCTCGTCCCGGTGCGTATCGAGCATCGCCTTGAGCTTCCGCTCGAGCGTGCTGAAATTGTTGAGCACGTCGTTCGAGACCGTCGCCCGGAGCAGATATTGCTTGAAGCCGGCCGAGAAGGGCAGGTATTCCTTGCCGTTGTCGATGACGTAGTTCAGGCTGATGAGGAGCTTGAGGTCCTCCGTCGTGACCAGATAGGCCGGGCCGATGATGGTCGCGACGAGCTTCTCGGCGAGGCTCACGCCCTTGCGGTCGCGGTCGAGGCCGAGGCACTTGTAGATGGAATCGTGATAGCCTCCGATCGTGGAGAGGAGGGCAGAGGTGTCGAAGACGTTCTGGACGGGGAGCGCAGGCTCACCGCTGAGCTGGCGCTCAGCGAGCTCGTAGCCGACACACGACCAGAGATACGGCGAGCTGCCGCAGTGCGCCCGGATGAAGCCCGTGTCGGTCTCGGAGAGGGGGCGGCCGTAGTCGGTCTCGAGGATGCGGCAGTATTCGGCGATGTCCTCCTCCGTGAAGCCCTTGATGGGGAAGGGGTACATGACGCCCTTGAAGGAGGAGTTGTTCGGGTCGACGAACTCGATCATGCTCAGCTCCTGCCGCGAGACGGTGACGAGGCAGACCGAATACTCGGCGCTCGCCGTCAGCGAACGGAACAGCTCGAAATCGGCCTTGCTGGTGAAGACCTCGCGCGCCGCATCGAACTCATCGACCACCAGCAGCACGGTCAGACCGGCATGCTTGACCCAGGTGAACACCTTCTGGAAGCTCATGCGGAGATAGGGGTCGGAGAGGTCGAGCGAGAGATGCTCCCGGATCTTCTTGCGGACCCTGGGGATCTCGGACCCTTCAAGGGTCTCGAGCCGCTCGTCGAGCTCGCGGACGATGACCGAGAGCAGCGCGGCGAAGCGCGTCTCGGCGTTCGTGTTGAACTGCTTGAGATCAAGGTAGAGGCAGATCAGGCCGGGATCCTTTTCCCGGAGCTGCCGGATGGTCTCCTTGACGACCGAGGTCTTTCCCATCCGATAAAGGCCATAGACATAGATGCCGCCTGTGGCCCGGAGCTTTTGCTCCGTCATGTGGACGAGCGTCTCGATCTTGTCACGGTAGCCGATCATGTGCGCACCGTAGACCTCGCCGCCGGTCAGAAAAATGTTGTTAGTCCTCATAGTTCAATTTCCTCTTTTCAGATAGACCCGGAGCAGGTCTACCAGGATATAGCATTCCTCGCCCTCCCGAACGAGCACCTTGCGCAGGAAGAGCTGGTCGAGCAGCATGCGCTGGTGGTCGGCGGTGGGGACGGAGAGCGACGAGATGCAGTCGATGTCGCTGATACGGATGCGGTCGTTTTGGTTGCAGTGTGCCGCGATATAGGTCAGCAGGGTCTTGTTGTCCTGCCGGATCTTATCTTCGTTCGCAAAGAAGCAGGGGTCGACGAGCTGGGCGTCGAAATAGTTGTCATCGAGCGCGGCGGCGTTCGAGGGGCTGAAGAGGAACTTGCTGACGAAGCTCTCGACCGTGATCTTCGTCACACGGGACGTGCCGCGATCGTTCATGTAGTCGACGAGACGGTCACAGAAGATCATGATGAGATAGGCGCTGCCCGCTGTGAGCCGGTAGATGAGGTCGACGGCGTCCTCGTCGAAGCGGCTCTTGCCGTCGAGCAGGATGGGGTCGGTGATGAGGTGCTTGGCGCTCTCCTCATCGAGGTAGCTGACGGGCATCTCCTTCATGCAGGCGAAGTCGTTGGCATACTCCTCCACGAAGCGCTTCATGCTGTCCTGCCCGATGACGATGGAGCAGATGTCGCGATTCTGGAGCAGCGCCTTCCAGAAGTGCGGGAAGCTGTCGTCGCAGCGCCCGCGCTTGATGTGCTCGTAGATGTAGGTGAACTCATCGAGGAAGAGCATGATGACCACGTTCTTCGGCCGCAGGGCACGCTCGATCTGCTCGAGCATGAGGTTGAACATGGGCGACTTGGGATCGGAGGCGATCGTCTGCGCCGCTTGGAAAAAGGAGCACTTCTTCTCGATCTCGTCATAGATGTCCGGGTCGTAGAGCTCGATCGCGGTCTCGAGCTTACTGATGAGCGTGCTCTTGATCGAATCGGCGGACTGTTCGTTCTCGCCGACGCTGCCGAGGTCAACGATGAGGTAGCGGCCGGGATAGGCCTCCTCGATGCGCTTGCGCAGGTGCGCCATGATGGAGCTCTTGCCGGCACGCTTCTGGCCGTAGATGTAGATGCCGCGGTGGGAGAGCACGCTGCCCGCGCCGATGTCGAGGCTCTCCACGATCTGCTCGATCTCCTTTTTGCGGCCGAAGAACATCTCGTCCGAGGTGACGGCGCCGCTGTCGGTGTAGGCCTTGTACTTGTTCTCGATCTTTTGGAACGCGGCGATGTTGGAGAGGTTGACCTGGAACACATCGCTGAAGGTCTCTTTGATCACCTCGCCGGAGCCGTCGTGGTAGCTGTAGTCGAAGGAGAAGCGCAGGTCGAGGAGGGTGCGCTCCTTCTCCTTCTCCGTGAAGGAGACAGCGACCTTGTATTCCTCCTTGCCCCTGCCGTGGACGGCCGTCACGGGATGGTCGGCCTCGCTGGCGACCTCGACATTGCCGCCCATGCCGGTCAGACGGATATTGGAGATGTCCGCCTTCTGGACATTGCCCTTGTTCTCGAGATAGAACGTCACCGCGGCCTTGTGCTCGGCCTCCTTGTAGAAGGCGGTCGGCTCCGGGCAGACCTCCAGCTTCGGCGCAGACTCGGCGTAGAGGGCGTTCTTCATGGCGCCCGCACGGCCTTTGAGCATGGAGACGGTATCCAGCATCCATTCATAGGAGAGGGCGGTGGGTGCTTCGAGGATCCTCCGCTCGAGGGACTCGCAGAGGTCGATGGCCTTGTCGAGCGCGTCCTCCCGGTCATCGACCATGGTGAGCTCGCGGGATTCCTGGAACTGCCGCAGGATCCTGCACATCTGGCGAAGATGGTCATCGTCGGTCTTGCAGAGGAAGGCGCCGGTGTCGAGACGGTCGATCCTGGTGAGGATCTCCTTGAGCTGCTCGGGCGCCTCGATGCTCCGGGAGATGCCGCCGAGCGTGCGCTCGAGGCCGCGCAGATCCTCGTTGTAGCGGTCCTTCGCCTTTCTCCAGTAGTCAAAGAAAGCGTCTTTGTTCGGGAGCGCCGGCGGCGTGTCCCGGAGGAAGCCGGAGAGCCATCCCAGGACGGCGGCGCGGAGCTTCTCGTGCTTGTAGACCGCGTCGATCATCCTGCGGACCTGGCCCGGGTAGTAATAGCGATAGCGGATGACCAGTTCAAAGCTGCACGTCATCAGCTCCTTGACGGACAGGACGGTCTCCTGATAGGGCGGCGGCGTGAAGTCCAGGGCCGCGTCACGCGTCTGCTCGACGGCATCGGCCATCTCATTGTCCGAGAGGAAGAAGGAGCGGTAGAGCAGCAGGAAAGCATGGACGAGCGCGGGACTGCTCAGCGCGGGACCGCTCTTGCGGGACGGGGGCGACAGGAACCGCAGCGCGAGGAAGTAGTGATACCGATAGCTGTCCCGCACCAGGAAGGAACGCTTGACCTCGTCATCGGCGCGGCATATGAGCGCCTGGGCATAGAACTTCCCGGGCGTGGGGACGGCGTTCTTCTGGCCGCTGTCCGCGAACTGCTTGCTGATCCTGGCGAGCGCCAGATAGATCTGGCTCTGCTCGGCGAGGGAACGCTTGGCGCCGGCGAGGCTCTTGCGGACGACGTCTTTGATGTCTGCCGCGGCCTGTGCCGCATCGCCGGCATAGCGGCGCTTCGTCTCATCGAGGGAGTTCAGGATGCGCTGGCCGTAGAACGCCTTCTCGAGATCGACCTCGCTGAGCATACGGTCGAGCAGCTTGGGGATGGTGGTGTCGGTGTCCTCATAGCCGAAGCCGGCATCGCCATCCGTATCCTCGAGGGAGAGGGCCGTCTCGCTGCCGGCGGAGGAATAGGTGTCGTCGAGGATCTGCTGTGCCACGCTGTCGTTGCTGTTGCGGCGGAGGAGGCCGGCGGCGATCTGCTTGGCCTCTTCGGCCCTGCCGGACTGGTGATACAGGATCGCCAGATTCCGATCCACCGTGGTCTCGTGCCGCGTGAGCGCGGCGATCACGGTGCTCGCAGTGATGGACGAGCGGTCGAGGGCGAAGAGACGCTTCCACTGCTGGAAGGTGTCGATCGCCTTCTCTCTGTCGCCGTTCTTCTGGTAGAGGGAGGCGAGGCGCATGAGGTAGCCCAGCTTGTGGTCGGTGCGGTAGGTGCTGCCGATCAGCTCGGTCAGATAGCGCTCGGCCTCCTCGAACGACCCGCCCTGCTCACGCGCCTGGATCTGGTAATTGTGGTAGGTCAGATCATCGAGCTTCGACCGATACTGGTCCAGCAGCGCGAGCGCCTGGGCGTGATCTTCCATGCGGAGGCAGCAGTTGATGAGCTGCTTGATGCGGTGGGACGCAGCGCGTCCGGCGCTGGGGATCATCTCCTTGAGGAGCGCGATCTCCTCTTCGTACTGCCGCTCCTTCTCGAGGATGTCGATGAGCTGGTTCCGATACTTTTCCTCGCCGATCGTGCGGCGGTAGGTCTCCAGGATCTGCCGCGCGTCCTCGTGCCGGTCGGCCTGCTTGTAGATCATCGTCAGGTTGAGGGCGGCGGTGTTGACGGCCTCCATCGGAGGATGGGCAGCGAGCACGGCCTTGAAGCACGCCTCGGCCTTCTCGAGATCCTTCACGACCGTGAGATAGTGGGTCCCTTTTTTCAGCAGATCGGCGACGGATCCATCGGGCGCTGCCTTTGGGACGGAGGGGAGCGGCGCGGGCGTTCGCGGCGCTGCGGCGGGCACATCGCCCTTCCAGACCGGCAGCGCTCTGTATGGGTGCGTGCAGGGCTCGAGCATCTGTGTCTCGAGCACATCGCGTTTTTGGAGGAACGTCTCGTACTGCTGCTCCGTGACGCGGGGGCGATACGTCTCGATCAGCGCCGGCTCTCTCTCCGCGTCGATCCAGACCTTCAGCGCGCGGTGCTTTTGATGCTCCTGGATGCCGATGAAGCGGACGGCCGTCTCACGGATATGCATATTGTCATGGAGATAGGCACGCAGCATCGGGTCGATCACGCAGTTATCCCAGAAGGCATAGTTCCGTCCGTCGAACTGGATCCGGCCAAAGAGGTGGCCGTTGGCATCGTAGTCCCCATAGCTGACGAGCACGCCATCCTTGACCTCGAAGCTGTCCTTTGGGGTACCGACCGCGCGGATGCAGTCGGCGGCCATGCCCTTCATGCCGACGCCGAGCGTGAAGGAGACCTGGGGATACGGCTTGATCTCGTTCCAGAGCATGTCCCGCAGCACATCGTCCTCGACCTGGCGGATGTTGAGATACAGAGACGTGCTTCTGTTCCATTTGATGAAGCCGTATGTGCGCTTCCAGAATTGGATGGTGCCCTGATAGCGCTGCTCGCCGGGAGCGGCGGGGGTGTCCGGCACATCCGGCTGCTGTACAGGGCGGGGGAGACGATGCGTATCGGACGGCAGCGTCCCGATCGGCAGCACCTGCGGCTTTCTCCGACGGGCACGATGGCGGATCGCCTTGAACAGCACGGGCAGCAGCTCCCGCTTGGAGCCGGAGACGCCATCGAGGTCGTCGAGCGTGGCAGAATAGCGTGAGAGCAGGGCGAGAAGCCCCCGGTAGAGCGCCTCTGCACAAGGCTCGTCGAGCGCCGCGGGATCGATCCGCTTGGACACATGGACGATGTCCTGTCCGTCCTTGAAGGTATAGAGCAGGTAGCACAGCGAGGTGAGGACTGCTGCATCGAACGGGTCGCCGGCCGCGATCAGACAGAGCAGCTCCGTGAGCGCGCGGTCGTCCCTCCCGGCCTTGGAGGCAGCGCAGGCGGCGTGGTAGTGGTCGCCGCCGAGATGGAAGGCATCGGCCGCCTCGAGATGGCGCCCGAGCGATGCAAGGACGAGACCCTCGGTGATCAGCAGCTCCGGGCCCTCCGGCAGATCGGCAAGCGCGGCGAGGAGCTGATCGCCCTTCTCCTCGAGGGCGTGGTTCTTTTGGGCATCGGCGAAGGCGTTCATGACACGCTCCCATGTGTGATGATAGGGGCTGGCCTTCATCCTGCTGCGCAGCGCCTTCGTCTGGTCGACGGGCGCGATGCAGAAGGAGAGCGCGTCCACGGCGGCCTTGGCCTCCTCCTGCCAGTACGTCACGTCCTGCGTCTTGACAGCGGGCGCTGCAGGCGCGGCAGAGAGCGACAGGTCGAAGGAGATATTGTCGATCTGTTCATACTGGAACGCCGCAGGCAGGCCGTTCGACAGCACCTTGACCGCACTGTCGAGATACTTCACGAAGCGCAGCGGGCCCGTCCATCGGCCGTTGATCTGTAGGATAAAGGGCAGCGACTCGGCGCCCTCGAGCGTCGCCTGGATATCGTCTTTCGTCATCTCGTTCCCTCCATTCATGATATGGGGCGAGCCGCAGCTTTCGACTCTTATCATCATTATAGCATATCGAACGAAGAATGTCAACACAAGATCTGTGGGATATGCCGAAAAAGTACAAAAAGCGGTCGTGTCCCTGTGCTGTCCCTCCTGCGGGACATCCAGGCGGGACGGCATTGACAGGGGAGACGTCATCCTGTATAATAAAAGAGACAAGACCCATCCCACATCCGCAAAGGAGGCCTATCATGGAGCAACACCTCATCAAGCCGCCGGTGGAGCAGCGCTGCGCCGACGAGCTCGCGTTCCTCAAGGAGACCGACACCGGCCGCCGCCCCGAGAACTGGCAGCTCTCGCCGAAGGCCGTGCGCACCTTCATCCTCGGCGGCACCGTCAAGGCCGCGGACGGCCGCAGCATGGACATCCCCCGCAAGTTCTACGGCAACGACGCCCTCGTCGAGCGCTGCATCATCACCCTCGCGGGGAGCCGCGGCCTGATGCTCGTCGGCGAGCCGGGCACAGCCAAGACGATGCTCTCCGAGCTGCTGTCCGCCGCCATCTGCGGCACCAGCACCAACACCGTCCAGGGCACCGCCGGCACCACCGAGGACATGATCAAGTATAGCTGGAACTACGCCCTCCTCCTCGCCAAAGGTCCCTGCCGTGAGGCGCTCGTGCCGTCGCCGCTGCTGATCGGCATGGAGCGCGGCATCTTCGCACGCTTCGAGGAGATCACCCGCACGCCCGCCGAGATCCAGGATTCCCTCATCTCCGTCATGAGCGACCAGATTCTGAACATCCCCGAGCTGGGCGACGAGGGACTCGTCTTCGCGCGTCCCGGCTTCAACATCATCGGCACCGCCAACACCCGCGACAAGGGCGTCAACGAGATGTCCGGCGCGCTCAAGCGGCGCTTCAATTTCGAGACCGTCGCGCCCGTGGGCGATGTCCGGCTCGAGCGCGAGATCATCCTCCGTGAGGCCACCGACCTCGCCCGTGCGGGACACATCGACTGTCCCGTCGATGAGGACGTCGCGGAGCTGCTGGCCGTCACCTACCACGAGCTGCGCGAGGGCATCACCGACACCGGCAAGCTCATCGAGAAGCCCGCCGCCGTCATGAGCACCGCCGAGGCCGTGTCCGTCTATTTCCAGACTCTGTGTCACGCGTGGTACTACGGCGACGGCACGATGGAGCTGCCCGTGCTGACGGAAAATCTCCTCGGCGCGGTCTGCAAGGAGAGCACCGACGACCTCGCCCGTCTGCGCAGCTACTTCCAGACGGCGGTCAAGGACAAGAGCACGCGGGAGGGCGGCATATGGAAAGAATACCTCAAAACAGCGTCAGTCTTGCGGTGACGGAGCCGGACCTGACGGCGCCGGTCGTCTTCTTCCCGATCCGGCATCACAGCCCCGTCTGCGCGTGGCAGCTCCGGCGGCTCATCGAGGCGTATGGGCCGTCGTGCATCCTCGTGGAGGGGCCGGAGAATGCGAACGGCCTCCTGCCCATCCTCACCGACCCCGCCACCGAGCTGCCCGCCGCGCTCTACTATTTCTACCACGACAAGAAAAAACGCCTCTCCGACGAGGGGCGCGGCTATAGTTGCTATTATCCCTTCGTGTATGCGTCCCCCGAGCATACCGCGCTGACGGTCGGGCGGGGAAATGGCGTCCCTGCGTATTTTATCGACCTGCCGTATCACGACATCCTCCTCCACACGAAGGACGCCAATGGCCTGCGCCGCGACCAGGAGCGCCACAGCTACACCGACGACTCCCACCTCACGAGCGCGGCGTTCTACAAGGCCGTCTGCGAAAAGACGGGCGTGCGGAGCTTCGAGGAACTCTGGGAGAAGCGCTTCGAGATCGGGGGACTGCGGCTCGAGCCGGGCGCGTTCGTGAGGCTCATGCTGACCGACTGTCTCATCGCACGCGAGCTGACTCCCCCGGACGTCCTCGAGGCGGACGGCACCCTCGTCCGCGAGCAGCACATGGCCTTCCGCATCCGGGAGGCGATGGCGGTCCATCCGCGCGTGCTCGTCGTCACGGGCGGCTTCCATACGCCTGCGCTGATGGAACGTATCCAAAAAAAGGAAAAGGACGTCCACATGGCCTCCGTCCCCGCCGACCAGCAGGGGTGCTATGTGATCCCGTATTCCTACGAGGCCGCCGACGCGCTGCGGGGCTATGCCTCGGGGATGCCGCACCCCGGGTATTATGACCGCATCTACCAAACGATGACCGTGCGCGGGACGGCCGAGGGCGTCTATGCGGACGTGGGACTGGCGCTCCTGACCGAGACGGCCAAGGCGTGCTCCGAGAAGGACCTCCCGCTCTCGATCGCCGACGTCACCGCCGCATGGACGGCCGCACAGGGACTGGCCGCGCTGCGGGATTCCACCGCCCCCGGCTACGCGGAGATCGCCGACGGCGTGACGTCCGCGATGGTCAAGGGCGAGCTGACGGCGGCATCGTCCCTCCCGCTGCGCCTGCTCTCGGCCGCCGCGACCGGCACCGGGATGGGCCGCATCGGCGACCGCAGCCATGTCCCGCCGCTCGTGCAGGACTTTGAGCGGGCGTGCGCGAAGTATCGCCTGAAGATCGCGACGATCGTCCCCGCCGACGCCGAGACCGCGCTCTTCACGAGCGAGCGCGAGCTGGAAAAGAGCCGATTCTTCCACCGGATGCGGATGCTGGAGACGGGCTTTGCCGAGCGAAAGGCCGGTCCCGACCTGCACGGCTCGCGCGACCGCAGCCGCGTCCGGGAGCTGTGGCGCTACGCCCGAACGCCTGCCGTCGATGCCGCCCTCATCGACCACACCACCGACGGCCAGACCCTCGCGGAGGCCTGCCGCGGCACGGCGTCGCGGAGGATCGCGGCGTCCGGCCGGAGCGGGACGGCGGCGCATGTGATGGTCGACTGCTTCCTCGCGGGCATCACGCTCGCGCCCGAGGACGTGGCCAAGACGGAGCGTCTGCTCGCGGAGGACGGCGACTTCTTCTCCCTCGGCGAGGGCCTGCACGCGTTCGACATGCTCTACGACCTGCGCACGCTCTACGGCTTCGAGGACCCTGCCGTCCGGCAGTATCTCGAACGCTGCTTCTCCAAGCTGATCGTGCTCGTGCCGACGATGGGCGCCGTGCAGCCGGAGCAGGCGGGCGCGTGCATCAAGATCCTGCGTGCCCTCTTCGGCACTGCCGGCCGCACCCTCCCGCACCGCATGGACGAGCTGCGCACCGCGCTCGAGGCACTGGCCGGCGCGCCGCAGAAGGAGCCGTCCGTCCACGGGGCGGCGATGGGGCTATTGTATGCGATCGAGCCGTCCCGTCTGGCGGACGCGGAGCGTGCGATGCGGGGCTATCTCCAGGGCGCGGCGTCGTACCGCAAGCAGGGCGCGCTCTATTTAAAAGGACTCTTCGAGACCGCCCGCGACATCGCCCTGACCGACACCGCGTTCATCCGCATGACGGACGAGCTGCTCGCGGGCATGGACACGGACGACCTCATGGAGGTGCTGCCCTCGCTGCGCCTGGCCTTCTCGTGCTTCGCGCCGCAGGAGACGCAGACCATCGCGGACGCCGTCGCCGCGCTCCACGGGCTCCGTGCGGACCGCATCCTCTGGGAAAAGGCCGCCGACGAGGCCCTCGCCGCGTTCGGCGCGGAGGTGGATGCGGCAGTGTTCCGGGTGCTGCGGCAGGAAGATGTCATACCAGAAAGGAGCGATGCCCCATGACGCCCGAGGAACGAACGGTCGACCGCTGGCGGCTGGTGCTGGGCAAGCAGAGCGACCGCGCCCTGCCGTTCGGCGGGGACGGCCAGGAGACGGCGCGTCTCACGCAGATGGAGGACCTGCTCGAATACCTCTACGGCCGCGCGGCGGGGGACGATGTGCGGCAGGAGGGCACGTCGCGCGAGGGCGGCCAAGGCCCCTCGACCCTCCAGACCGCCGACTGGATCACGAGGGTCCGCGAGCTCTTCCCCCAGCAGACCGCCGACGTCCTCGAAAAGCACGCCCTCGAGGAGTTCGGCCTGACGGAGCTCCTGACCGACAAGGAGGTCCTCGAGAAGATGACGCCGGACATGGAGCTGCTGCGGATGGTGCTCCAGCTAAGGCACCTGATGCGCGGGGAGGTGCTCGAGGTCGCCAAGCGCGTCGCGGCGAAAGTGGCCGAAGAGCTGCGAAAAAAGCTCGAGGACAGCGTGCGGCGCTCCCTCCTCGGCCGCATCGACCGGAGCCTGTCGAGCCCCGTCCGCTCGGCGCGGAACTTGGACATCCAAAAGACCATCCGCCGCAACCTCAAGCACTACGACCCCGAGCGCGGCCAGCTCATCCTCGAGGACGTCTATTTCAGCGGCCGCGTCAAGCGGCACAGCAAATGGCGCGTGATCCTGGCGATCGACGAATCCGGGTCGATGCTGGGGTCGGTCATCCACGCGGCGGTGATGGCGCAGATCCTCGCGAAGCTGCCGTTCGCGGACGTGCGTCTGGTCATTTTTGACACGAACGTCGTCGATCTCTCCGGGCAGGTCGAGGAGCCGGCGGAAGTGCTGATGAGCGTGCAGCTCGGCGGCGGCACGGACATCGGGCGCGCGCTCGGCTACTGCGCCGGCCTCATCGAGGCGCCCGCCCGCACGGCCGTCTTCTGCGTGACCGACCTCTACGAGGGCGGGTCGCGGGACGTCCTCCTGCGCACGGCCAAGGGCATCCTCGAGAGCGGCGCGCGCCTGAACTTCCTCACCGCCCTCGACGAGACCGCCGCCCCGGTCTTCGACCGCGTCCTCGGGCAGCAGCTCGCGGACATGGGCGCCTTCGTCGGTGCCCTCACCCCCGAGCAGATGGGGGCCTACATCGGGCGGATGATCGGGTAGGACGGTCTGTTCCTGTGGACGACACGGCACAGCGTCCGCCCCGAAAAATGCCGCTATCTCGCGTATTTTCACCCCGGAGAGGGCCGACGTTCGGTCTGTTCCTGTGGACGACACGGCACAGCGTCCTGCCGGAAAAATGCCGCTATCTCGCGCGTTTTCGCCCCGGAGAGGGTCGACGTTCGGTCTGTTCTTGTGGACGACACGGCACAGCGTCCGGCCGGAAAAATGCCGCTATCTCGCGCGTTTTCGCCCCGGAGAGGGTCGCCGTTCGGTCTGTTCCTGTGGACGACACGGCACAGCGTCCGCCCCGAAAAATGCCGCTATCTCGCGCGTTTTCGCCACGGAGAGGGTCGCCGTTCGGTCTGTTCTTGTGGACGACACGGCACAGCATCCGACCCGAAAAATGCCGCTATCTAGCGCGTTTTCGCCCCGGAGAGGGCCGCCGTTCGGTCTGTTCCTGTGGACGACACGGCACAGCGTCCGGCCTGAAAAATGCCGCTATCTCGCGCGTTTTCGCCCTGGAGAGGGTCGCCGTCCAAGCGCGCGGCGTCCGTCCGTCAAAGTGTATCGCGGAAAGGCGGACGCCCCGACCGTGAAGGATGCCGCCCGGACGGACGACCGCTGTCTTATCTGACCGAAAAAACGCGATCCATCGCCCATATCCCATCCAGAAAGGAGCATCCCTATGACCGCAGAGCTGCGCGCCGCACTGGCTGCGGCGGATGAGGCGTACCTCATCGGCATGTCGAACAAGGGCATCTACAAACGCGCCGTCAAGGACCTCGAGGACGCGGACGTCACCGTCACGGAGACAGAGGACGGCGTCTCGGTCGCGCTGGGCGGCGAGGTCTGCACGGTCTGCGACCCGCTCTGGGAGAGCCGCTGCACCTGCCCCTCGCGGAGCGTCTGCCGCCATCTGGTCGGCGCGATCGTCTGGCTGCGCGACCATGCCGGGGACGATGCCGCGGATGACGAGGACGCCGCGCCTGACGAGGACGACGATGCCCCGCGTGTCACCGATGTGGATGATGCTGATGCTGATGCTGACGGCGATGCCGCCCCGGCCCTCCCGGAGGCGCTCTATACTGCGCTCTCTGCCGTCACGGAGGCACAGCTCCGGCGTGCGCTGGGGACGCAGGCACGGGGGTACGTCGAGGCGCTCGACGACATCGTCCTGACCGAGGGGACCGTCCTCGGGGCGACCCTCCCGGACGGGACGGCCGTGCGGCTCCTCGCGCCGCTGGAGGCCTCGACGTGCGCGTGTCATAAAAAGGAGCTCTGCCCGCACAAGGCCGCCGCGATCCTGGCGTGGCAGGTGCGGCAGGGGATGTGCGACAAGGCGGCTTTCGTGCAGCAGGCAGAGGCGCTGCCGGACGAGGAGGCCGCGGCCGTCCGTGCGGAGGCGGCACGCGACCTCGGCATCCTCGCGGACGTCCTGCAATGGGGACTGGTGCGCTGCCCGGAGCGCCTGACGGAGCATCTGGAGGCCGCGGCCGTCCAGTGTCACGGGCTTCGGATGGCGGACGCGGAGAGCGCGCTGCGGGGCATCCGGATGGCGGTGGAGGCGAGCCGGGAGCGGCGTGCCGTGGCGGACACGGAGGCGCTGCTGCACCGGATCTGCCGGACGGCGCGCTCGCTCGTGCGTCTCCAGGAACAGGAGACGATCGGTGAGTCCGACATCGGCGCCTTCCGCGACCGCTACGAGCCGCACCGCGGGTCGCTGACGCTGCTGCCGATGGCCAAGCGCCCGGTGTTCGAGGGGGCGTATCAGGGGATGGTCTATTATTTCCTGGACGTCACGGAGGGCGAAACACCGCGGTTCTTGCAGTACGCCGACCTGCGCCCGGTGTTCTATGAGACGAGCCGGCCGCGCCGCGCGAATCTGACGCCGCTCTGGAACTCGGGACTGCCGATGCGTGCGCTGATGACGTACAAGCTGGTGCTGGAGAACGCGAAGATCGCGGGGGACAAGCTCTCGTCCTCGCAGGAGACGGCGCTGGCGGTGCGGTCGGCGCTGTCACTGGACTGCGATGAGGTGCGGTCGCTCGTGTGGCAGAGCTTCCGCGCGGTGGCGGCCGACCTCGTCGAGCGTGACGACCCGCGGGAGACGGCGCAGCTCTATCTGATCTGCCCGCAGCGCTGTCTGGGCAGCGGATTCGACCGGCACACGCAGCGCCTGACCGTCCGTCTGGAGGACGGGGCGGGGACGACGGCGGCGGTGCAGGTGAAGTACCGCGCGGAGACGAAGACGCTCGTGGAGAACTTAGAGCGCATCGCGGCGAAGATGACGCAGACGCCGGACACGACCTATGTCTGGCTCTGCCGCGCGGCTTTGACGGCGGACGGCCTCGCCCTGACGCCGATCGAGGTGTACGACAGCATCCACATCGACCGCGCCGCGCCCGCCCCCACGGACGGCCTCCTGCGGCAGCGGGAGAACGCCTATGTCCCGCAGCTCCTGGCCTTGCTCGACGAGGTCGGGGACGCCATGACGGCGCTCCTGCAGGCGGGCAGCCGGACGGCTGGGACGTCAGGTCTGGAGGCACTGGCCGCGCGTGCGGGGCAGGCGGGGATGCAGGGCCTCGCCGACCTCCTGCACGCCCTCACGGACGCCGTCGCGGCGAGCCGTCATTCCGTCCGGCCTGACCCGCTCGCCGTCCTGCGGGCGCTGCTCCCGCTGGCAAGATATGTCACCATTGCGAAGCGGCGGCTGTATGCACGGTGCGCGGCAGGGTGAGGGGTATCTCGCCATATATCGCAAAATAGCGGAAAAACCGTCAACGATCTGAATAAAAAAGCCGCCACTTGACAGGCGCGATCTCGCCAAAAGGCCGAAAATCCCGCGTTCCCCTTGACAGTCCGGGGGAAGTCGTGGTAGAATATAATCACAGTCTTGGAAGAGGCTGTACACAAGGAAAAAAATGAACGCAAACACACCCCACTCGACACGATCATGTCCCAACATCTAAAGGAGGTAGATCTTTATGACAACGACATTTGTTCGCCTGAATGCGATCGACGATGTGAAGCAGTTCGTGAACACGATCATGCGCTTCGATTTCGACATCGACCTCGTCTCCGGCCGGTACGCCGTGGATGCAAAGTCCATCATGGGTATCTTCAGCCTGGATCTCTCGAAGGACATCGAGCTCCGCGCGTATACGGACGACGCTGAGGAGCTGTTCGCTGCGATCGACAAGTTCATCGTCAAGTAAGCGAAAAGATAGAGAAACGTCATGCCCGCGCGCATGAAAATGTTTTGCATCACTGCTCTCCGTTCTGCGGGGGGCAGTTATTGTTTGTTATCATATCATTAGGAGGACTCATGCGATACATCACCGAGGAGATGCTGGCGTTCCTGGCCGGCATCCGCGCGAACAACACGAAGGAATGGTTCGAGCCGCGCAAGGCGGCCTATCTGGAGACGGTCTACGAGCCGCTGAAAGCGCTTGGCGAGGCGCTGTTCGCGCCCTACGCCGACCGTCCCGGCATGATGCACAAGGCCGCCCGCATCTACCGTGACGCCCAGTTCCCGCCCTATCTGCACTATCGCGATACGATGTGGATCTACGTCCGCCGTGAGGCGATGTACTGGAGCCGGACGCCCTCGCTGTTCTTCGAGGTCTCGCCGGAGGGGGCGCGCTTCGGGATGCGGATGAGCGCCCCGCAGCCGGCTTTTATGGCGTATCTGCGTGATATTTGGACGGAGGACGCCGCGCCGTTCGTCGAGATGGTCGAGGCCCTGGAGGCACAGGGACTGCCCCTCACGGGCGACGAGTACAAGCGTCCCAAGCCCTGCCCGGACGAGGCGCTGCTGCCGTATTTCAAAAAGAAGGCCCTGACCGTGGAGACGACCCTCCCGCCCGGGGACGTCCTCTTCGGGGACGACCTCGCCGCGCAGGTGCTGACGGTCTTTGACGCCGTCCTCCCGCTGCACGACTGGCTCTGGCAGCAGCTCGACGCCTTCACCGCCGCCCAGTCCGCCCCGCCGGATGCCGCGCCCAAGGGGACACCGAAGGACGAGCCGCCGCTGATCCAGGCGCCGAAGGACGATTTTATGTGGTGAGCGAGGTGCTTTTGCCGCCTATCGGCGGCCTAGGAGGGGGCTCCGCGCCCCCTCCTAAACCTCCCCTCGGCATAAGCAGACGGCCAGCGAGCTTGCGAGCGCGGCCGGTCGCTTATGCAACGCAGAACTCTCATAGATGATGGGCTTTTTGGTCAGACTGACCTCCCCTGTAAGAGGAGCCTTTTCGCCCCTGTGTGCTTGACATATCTCCTAAAATGGTGTACAATAAAAGCATACCGAAAGCATACTATTTTGGTATGCGGCGCGGGAACGTACAAATAACAAAAAAGGCGGTAACAGCTATGAACGTACAAGAGATGCAGCAGGAGATCCTGCGTTTGAAGAAGGAACGCGACATGTGCATCCTCGCGCACAGCTACCAGGCGCGCGAGATCGTCGAGATCGCGGACATCGTCGGCGACTCGTATGCGCTGTCGGTCAAGGCCAAGAGCGTGCCGCAGGAGAACGTCCTGATGTGCGGCGTGCGGTTCATGGCCGAGACGGTCAAGATCCTCTCCCCCCAGAAGCGCGTCTGGCTCTCCAACGCCATCGCCGGATGTCCCATGGCCGAGCAGATGGACAAGGCCATGATCGCCCAGGTCAAGGAGATGTACCCCGACTACACCGTCATGGCCTACGTCAACACCACCGCAGAGCTAAAGACCATCGCGGACGTCTGCGTCACCTCCAGCTCCGCCGTCAAGATCGCGAAGGCCATCGACAGCGACAAGATCCTCTTCATCCCCGACTGCAACCTCGGCGCCTTCACGGCCAAGGCCTGCCCCGATAAGACCTTCAAGCTCCTCCAGGGCGGGTGCCCCGTCCATGCCGCCGTGCCGCCCAAGGCCGTCGCAGAGGCCAAGGCGCTGCACCCCGAGGCGCTCGTGCTCGTCCACCCCGAGTGCGTCCCCGGTGTCACCGAGCAGGCGGACTATGTCGGCTCCACCGCCGGGATCATGGAGTTCGCCAAGCAGTCCGACGCCCGTGAGTTCATCATCGGCACGGAGATCTCGATCGCGGAGCACCTGCAATACGAGTGCCCGGACAAGATGTTCTACCCGCTGACTAAGCACCTCATCTGCCCGAACATGAAGGCCACGACTCTTGTGGACGTCTATCGCTGCCTGCGCGGCGAGTTCGGCGAGGAGATCCTTCTCGATGACGAGACCATCGCACAGGCGCGGCGCTGCATCGACCGCATGATCGAGCTGGGCGGCTGATGCGCGCGCTCATCGCCATGTCCGGCGGGGTGGACAGCTCGGTCGCGGCCGTGCTGATGCAGGAGGCCGGGCACGAGTGCATCGGCGCGACCATGCATCTTTTCCACAATGAGGACGCCGGCATCCCGCGCGCCAAGACCTGCTGCTCGCTCGACGATGTCCAGGATGCCAAGCTCGTCGCCGCCAAGCGCGGGATGCTGCACTATGTCTTCAATTTTGGGGATGCCTTTCGGGAGCACGTCATGGCGCCTTTCGTGGAGGACTACGCCGCGGGACGCACGCCGTCGCCGTGCATCGAGTGCAACCGCTGGCTCAAATTCGACGTCCTCATGCGCAGGATGGAGGAGCTTCGGTGCGACTGCATCGTCACCGGGCACTATGCCCGCAGCGAGTACGACCCCGCGTCCGGCCGGTGGCTCCTGAGGACCGCCGCGGACACGGCCAAGGACCAGACGTATTACCTTTATAAGATGACGCAGGCGCAGCTCGCCGCGGTGCGGTTCCCGCTGGGCGGGATGCAGAAGGCCGAGGTGCGCGAGACGGCCATCCGCGCGGGACTGGACAACGCCCGCAAGCGCGACAGCCAGGACATCTGCTTCGTCCCGGACGGCGACCATGCGGCGTTCATCGAGCGGTTCGCGGGGCATCCGTGGCCGCACGGCGAGATCGTCGACACGGAGGGGCACGTCCTGGGCGAGCATCAGGGCATCATCCGCTACACGATCGGACAGCGCAAGGGCCTGGGCATCGCGGCGGGACGGCCGCTGTATGTCTGCCGGATCGACGCGGCACAGAACCGCGTGATCGTCGGGGACGACGCCGCCCTCTGGACACAGGACCTCTTCGCGGACGAGCTGAACATGATCGCCGTCCCGGAGATCGTCGGGGAGATGCGCGTGACGGCGAAGATCCGCAGCCGCCACCAGGCCGCCCCCGCGACCGCATGGATGGAGGACGGCCGTCTGCACGTCCGGTTCGACGAGCCGCAGCGCGCCGTGACCCCCGGTCAGGCCGTCGTGCTCTACCAGGACGACATCGTCATCGGCGGGGGGAGGATCGTGTGAAGCCAGGGGCTCCGCCCCTGGACCCCGCCAAGGGGGCGCTACTGTGTATAAGCGACCGGCCGCGCTCGCAAGCTCGCTGGCCGTCTGCTTATGCCCTCTGGACTCCCGCAAACTTTTTTGCGGAAAAAAGTTTGATCAAAAAAACGGTCGCTGTGGTCGTGTCCAACAATCACAAAGACTTAAAAGTTTTTGGTCGAGCTTTTTTCAAAAAGCTCGCAGGGGTGGTTTAGGAGGGGACAGCGTCCCCTCCTAAGCCGTCGCAACGCGACGGCAAAAACGTCCCCCATATCAGAAAGGAGCCGCCCATGCGCGCCTATCTCCACACGCTCGGATGCAAGGTGAACGCCGTCGAGACGGACAGCATCGCGGCGCTGCTGCGTGACGCCGGACACACCATCACCGACGTCCCCGCCGACGCCGACCTCATCGTCCTCAACACCTGCACCGTCACGGCGTCCGGCGACCATCGCATGCGGCGCACGCTCCATCGCCTCCGCGCGGCCGCGCCGGGGGCGGTCATCGTCCTGACGGGGTGCTATGTCCAGGCCTTCCCGGACGATGCCGCTGCGCTCCCCGAGGCCGACATCCTCGTCGGCACGGGCGGCCGCGCCCAGATCCCCGCCCTCGCCGCCGCCTTTCGGGAGGACGGCACGCGCCGGACGCTCTGCCTGCCGCACCCCAGGGGCGAGGCGTTCGAGACGCTCCCCGTCGGCACGGATGCCGCGCATACACGCGCTTTCCTCAAGCTCCAGGACGGATGCGACCGCTTCTGCACCTACTGCATCATCCCCTATGCCCGCGGCCGGAGCCGGTCGTGCAGCGCCGCACAGCTCCGCGCGGACGCCGCCGCGCTCGTCGGGAAGGGCTACCGCGAGATCGTGCTCTGCGGCATCGACCTTGCCGCGTGGCAGGACGGTCCCCTCGACCTCGCCGACGCTGCCGCCATCTGCGCGGACGCCGGAGCCGAGCGCATCCGTCTCGGCTCGCTCGAGCCGCAGGGGCTTAGCCGCGACATGCTCGCGCGCCTCGCCGCCGTCCCGGGCGTCTGCCCCCAGCTCCACATCGCGTCCCAGAGCGGCAGCGACCGCATCCTCGCGGCCATGCACCGACGCTGCACGTCCGCGCAGTTCCTTGCACTTTTGGACGATGTACGGGCATTTTTCCCCGACTGCGCCGTCTCCACGGACATCATGACCGGCTTCCCCGGCGAGACCGACGCCGACCACGCCGCCTCGCTGGCGTTCGCGGAGCGGGCGGGATTTGCGCGGATGCACGTTTTCCGCTGGTCGCCGCGGCCGGGGACACCGGCGGCGTCCTACCCCGACCAGGTGCCGGAGGCAGTCAAAAAAGCACGCGCCGAAGCCCTCCAAGCCCTCAGTGCAAGGCAGTACGGCGCGTTCCTCGGGTCCTGCGTCGGCGGGACGGAGGCCGTGCTGTTCGAGCGCGAGCGCGACGGCGTCCACCGCGGCCATACGCCCCGATTCGCGCCCGTGCGCATCCCCGCCGCCCCCGATGCTCCGTCTTTGCGCGGACAGGTGCGGCAGGTCCGCATCGTCGGCGTCGAGGAGGGGGCGCTGGCGGGGGAGCTGGTGTGATGACGGTATTCTCGATATATCGCGTTTTTTATTAGGAGGATGACGCCCCGTGTCCGGTCGGATGCGGGGCGTTCGTGCGTTCGGGAGGGCATTCGTCTCACACAAGGCAATGTCCCACTTTTCCGACGGTCTGTGTGGAAAAGCGGACCAGCGTGCCGCATACCGCCGCTCTGTCACGATGCGCCGTGTCCTCCCGTCCACATGGAGCAGTCTGTTTTTGTCGATATTTGGCACATCCTGACAGACGGGCGCTGCCTCGCCGTCCTTCTGCGTGACACCGTGCCTCTACAAACAGTATATCCCGTCGGAAAACTTTCCACAATGTCGGGAAATGGCACGGCGGCGTGCTTTTCCACACTTTCCACTGTGTTTTCCACATCCGTCCCCACGAAGACAAGCCGTTTCCACATTCTTTTCCACACAGGTGTTGAAAACGTGGTGGAGAAATCCGTTCACACCCTGTATGATCGGCGGCACGGTCGCCCTTCCTTATGACGAAGATGCCCCACAGAAAGGACGGATGGCCATGACGGGGCAGCAGATCATCGGGCGCGTGATCGCGGCGGAGCGGCCGGAGCGCGTTTGGTGCGAGCGGGCGGTGCTCTACCTGCGGCCGGGGACGAGCGAGGGCCGCTGCGCACCGCCCGCGCCTTCCTCGACACCCTCGCCGACACGCGCCCCCACCTGAAGCGCGGCCTGTGGGGCGCCGCGGGGTTCGCCGCCGGGATGTGGTGCGCCGCCGCGCTGATGGGCGGCGCGGGACTGTGACGGGGGGTGTCCCGTTCGGCGGCACGGCACACGGCGTCCCCGCACATCGCCCGCTGACGGCCGGCCGCCCTTGTGCTTTAATGGAAATTGGCTATATCAAGCCGTTCTGCGTCCCGCCCTTGCTGACGGAGTCTCACCTCTGGACGGTATGAGGATGGTGCTTTGAAGGGAGGACGGGGAGCGGGGGCTCGGCGTTTGGATGAGACTTGACTGCGCGGCCGCCGCCGTCAGGCGGCGGAAAAAGCGGCGGCGGCCCGCAGGGCCGCCTATCGATTCCCCCTCTCCCCGGACGGGGTGCCAGACTCATATCCATTGTCTGGCACTGCTCGTCATCAAACAGCATCCTGTCTCTTCCTCGGTCGGATGGGGTCAGGGGGTGAGGGGCGACCGGGGACGCACGAACGTCGTGCCATTCCTAAAACTGGTGGAGGCAAACATCCCCCGCGGGCACCGCGCGCGTGCGTTTGCTTACAAAGTGCGATGTGTTACCCGTATGGAAAATAAAAATTCGTGAAAGTGCAAAAAAGGCTTGTAATTTTTTTGTAACTATGTTATAATAGGAGATGTGGGGCGAGGTCTGCCCATTTGGGGGCGGACGTTGGGTCTGGAAATGAGAGAGCGTATCCCACGAAAGGTGGACAAAAAGACCATGCAGGACAAGAAGCATGACAAAAACAGACAAGAGAAACAGTTCGAGGCGCCGGAGGACCTCGTCATCGGCCGCAATCCCGTGCGGGAGCTGCTGCGGAGCGGGGCGCCGGTCGACACCGTCTACATCAGCGGCACCGCAGGCGGACTGAGCGAGATCGTCTCGCTCGCGCAGGAGCGGGGCGCCGTCATCAAGACCGTCACCGAGCAGAAGCTCGGGCAGATCGCCGGCGGCGGCGTCCATCAGGGCGTGGCCGCAAGGACCGCGGCGGCGGCATATGTCACCGTCGAGGACCTGCTCGCCGTGTCGCAGAAGAAGGGGACCGCCCCCTTCCTCATCATCTGCGACGGCATCGAGGACCCGCACAACCTCGGCGCCATCCTCCGCACCGCCGAGACCGCGGGCGCGGACGGGGTCATCATCCCCAAGCGCCGCAGCGCCATGCTGACCGCCACCGTCCACAAGACCTCCGCCGGTGCCGCGAGCTGGGTGCCGGTCGCACGCGTCCCCAATATCCCCGCCGCCATCGACCAGCTCAAAAAGGCCGGTGTATGGGTCTACGGCACGGATATGGACGGGGAGACCTATACGAATGTGCAGTTCGATGGGGCCTTGGCGCTCGTCATCGGCTCGGAGGGGA
Source organism: uncultured Ruminococcus sp. (assembly GCA_902762785.1). Lineage (GTDB taxonomy): Bacteria > Bacillota > Clostridia > Oscillospirales > Ruminococcaceae > UBA3855. The sequence goes on from CACWPL010000018.1 coordinate 36,636, forward strand.
GCGGCATGAGCCGGCTCGTCCGGGAGCGGTGCGATGTGCTGGTGCGTCTGCCCATGAAGGGACGCATCACCTCCCTCAATGCCTCCGTGGCCGCAGGGATCTTTATGTATGAAGTGGTACGCCAGAGAGGATGAACAGGCAAGCGTATGGATGATAAACGAGACATGTCGCTCGACGACATTTTAAAGGACGCCGGGATCGACGACCTCCCCGGCGGCGATGCCCCGACCCCGCAGCCGGACGCACCGGCGCCGGAGAAGGCCTTCGCGCCGCAGGAGACACGCGAGCCGTCCCGTCCCGCACCGCGTCCGATGACACCGCGCCCCGCTGCGCCCGCCCCTGCGCCCGTGCAGGACGACACGCCCCGCAGCTTCGGGGACGATACCCCCAAGATCCGCCGCATGAGCGACTCGACCCGTGCGCGCGAGATCGAGAAGAGCCGCAAGCGTGCCCGCAAGGCGCGCCGCCCGGACAAGAAGGCCGCCGATAAGGCCTATACTTATGAAAAAGAACGTCCCGAGGGCGAGTATGCGTATACGCAGATCCACGGGGCGAAGCGTGCCGCCAAGCGCAAGAAGGTCAAGCGGACCCCCGACCTGACCGCTGCCGGTACCGAGACGATCCATTTCAACATACAGGACATCATCTCCGTCTCGCAGGCAGAGCCGGAGCCGGTCGAGCCGGTCGAGGTAGAGCCGGCACCGCGCGCGGCGCATACGAGCCTCGACCTGCGCGGGAAGGCCGCCTCGGACGCCGTGGCGCTCGACGTCAGCATCCGCCGCTCCAAGGAGGAGGCCGAGGCCGAGAACCGCCGCCGCAAGGAGCAGTCCGACCGCATGGGCCTCGAGACGACCCACGACATCCGCGCCGACATCGCAGAGCTGCGCAGCGCCATGAGCTTCCGCACCTTCGCGCTCGGCGTCATCCTCGTGATCGCGGGGCTCATCGCCGTGGGCGACAGCCTGCATTGGTGGTGGGTCGAGGGGATGCACCCCGTCATGATGGCCGTCATCATGCTCCTGCTGGGCTTCGCTGCGTGCGCTGTTTGTACGCCCGTGCTGCGAAACGGCTTCACCCGTCTCATCAAGCTCCAGGCCGATACGGACTCCGTCGCAGCCGCCGCCCTTGCCGCGTGCATGGGCTCGTGCTGTGCGAATCTCGTCACCAGCATCGGCTGGGGGACGTATACGCCCTATTTCCTGCCGTGCGCTGTGTTCGCGCTCCTGCTGCACTCCGTCGGCAAGCTCCTCATCGTGGACAGAGAGCTGACCAACCTCCGCTTCGTCCACAAGCGCTTCGACTGCTACGGTCTGACCATCGTCGAGGACGAGCAGCGTGCGGATGCCCTCACGCGCGGCGTCCTGCCCGACTTCCCCATTTTGGCCACGATGCGTCACACCGACCAGCTCCATGACTTCCGCAAGTACACCTATTCCGCCGACCTCGGCGACCGCTTCTGCCGGCTCCTCGCGCCGGTCGAGGTCTGCGCAGGGCTCATCGGGGCGGCCGTCCTGACGTTTTTGCGCTCGGACACGCTGTCCTTCTTCTTCCACATCCTGTCCATGACGACCGTCGCCGCGAGCTGCGCGGCCGTGACCTTCGTGGTGAACCTCCCGCTCCTCGCGGCGGCGCACCGCATGGTCAAGCACGGCGCCCTCATGCTCGGCTACCAGAGCGTGGACGATTTCTATGACACCAATGCCATCATGCTCGACGCGGCCACCCTCTTCCCGGAGGGCAGCGTCAAGCTCGCGGGCGTGCGCATGTTCACGAACGTCAAGACGGACGAGATCCTGCTGAACGCCGCGAGCCTCACCCGCGCCGCGGGGAGCGTGTTCGGCAGCATGTGGGGCGAGGTGCTCCAGGGGCGCGAGAAGCATCTGTTCCCCGTGGAGAGCTACCAGTATGAGGACGGCCTCGGGCTGAGCGGTTGGATCCACAGCCAGCGCATCCTCCTCGGCAGCCGCGACCTCATGACTGCCCACAACATCGAGGGACTGCCCTCCCGTACCCGCGAATCCGAGATGGTCGGCACCGACCAGGAGGCCATCTATATGTCCGTCTCGGGCAATCTGGCGGCCGTGTTCCTCGTGGAGCTGACCGCGGACCGGCAGGTCAAGTATTGCGCACAGTCCGCGCAGCGCCATGACCTCTGCCTCGTCCTGCGCAGCGTCGACCCCACCGTGACCGTCGCCAAGCTCGCGCGCCTGTTCGACATCGTGCCGGACATGGTCAAGGTCATCCCCTCCAAGCTCCATGACACCTACGCGCTCGAGACGTCCCCCGTGCCGTCCCTGAGCGCCTCGATGGCCAGCACCGGCAGCTTCGTCAGCGTCGCACAGCTCATCGTCGGCGCCAAGATCCTGCGGCGCAAGGCCATGTTCGGGGTGTTCGTCCAGGCAGTCGCCGTGCTGCTCGGGCTCGGGCTCGTCGTGCTCGAGACCGTGCTCCATGTCGGCCTCACGCCCGGCCGGATGCTGCTCTTCCAGCTCCTCACGTCCCTTCTGACCATTTTGGCCGTGAACCTGCGCAAGACCATCTGATACGGCCACCCGCGCAGTTTTCCCCATTTTTCCCCGTTTACTTAAGGAGACGATCTCTATGGCAGATCTGCCAAGACCGACCAAACGCCCCGGCAGCGGGGCAGATCCCAAGCGCGGCCAGTCCCTCCGGGGCGCTGCGCCCGTGCTGCCGACCGCCGAGAACGGTACACGCCGTGACCTGAACGGCGATACGACCGAGTTCCGGGCACCGCGGCCGTCCTACGACCCCTACACCGGCGAGCCCCTGGATCCCCAGACGCCGGGACGCTCGAACGACCCGGAATACCCCACCTTCGATGACTATAACCACCGCGGCGAGCGCCCCCGAAAGGAGCGCCGTCCCTCCGGCGACGGCTACCGGCAGGAGCGCCGTCCCTCCGGCGATGGCTACCGGCAGGAACGGCCCGCGCCCCGTCCGAGACGAGGGGACGACTACATCGAGGAACGTCCCGTCCGGCGGAAAAAGACGCGCCGCCGTCATCATAGGAGCCTCCTTTGGCGCATCCTGCGGCCGTTCGTCGTGCTCGCGGTCGTCATCTTCGTGCTCTATTCCGCCGCGGCCATCTTCATGATAAAGAAGCTCGACAAGGCCGAGCGGATGCCCAGGACGTATACCAGCGGCACGCTCGATGCCCCGTATGTCCGCAGCATCCTCCTCATCGGCACGGACACACGCGACCTGGCCACCGACCGCGGCCGCTCGGACTCCATGATCCTCCTCACGCTCAATTCCCGGACGAAGACCATCGGCCTGACATCCTTCATGCGCGACGCCTACGTCAGCATCCCCGGCCACGGCGAGGCCAAGCTCAATGCCGCCTATTCCTACGGCGGCGCCGAGCTCCTCATGGACACGCTCGAGGCCAATTATAATGTCAGCATCGACGACTACTGCTGCGTCACCTTCGCCGGCTTTGCGGGCGTCATCGACGCCTTCGGCGGTGTGGACATCTCCCTCACCGATGCCGAGGCCGAGCAGATCAACATCATCCTCCAGAGCGAGGTCAATGAGCTGATGGGCGACGACAAGCTCGCCGACCTCCTCCCCGGCGGCGGTACCTACACCCTCACCGGCAAGCAGGCCCTCAGCTACGCCCGCATCCGCCACGTCGGCAATGCCGATTTCGAGCGGACGAGCCGTCAGCGCGAGGTCATGCAGCTCCTGCTCGAGGGCGCCAAGTCCCGGTTCGCCTCGGCCGTGCCGAAGCTCGCGGACGCCGCTTTGCCCCATGTTGCGACCAATATGGACGACGTTTCGCTCTACCTGCTCTCGCTGCGCGCGCCGTTCCTGCTGGGCTACGACATCTCCCAGATGCAGATCCCCGCGGACGGCACCTGGTCGTATGGCGACCGCGGCGGGCAGTCCGTCCTGATCGTGGACTTCGCCGCCGATCAGCAGATCCTGCGCGATACCGTCTACGCGTCCACGGCGCCGGAGGATGGACAGTGAAGCGCCGACTGGCGGCGGCCGTCCTCGCGGCGGCGCTGCTGACCGGGTGCGGTGCGCCAAGGCAGGTCGCCCCGGCATCTGCACCGACGGAGCCGACCGTCCCGACCGAGCCCGCCCCCACGTTCCCGACGCGTTCGCTCGACCATGTGACCGACGAGGTCGGGGTCTTTGCGGACGATGAGGCCGAGGCGCTCGAGGCAAGGCTCGCGGACATCTGCGCCGCGCAGATGCTGGAGGCATGCGTCATCGTGACCGGCGAGACGGCGGACGACCCCGGATATGCCGCATCGACGGCGTTCATCGACCGCTACGGGATCGCGGCGAGCGGCTTTGTGATACGGCTCGACGAGACCGGCGGGCAGGACGCGTTCGTCCTCATGGGCGCGTGTCAGTATCAGACCGCCGACACGGAGATGGCCCTTGCGAAGGCCACGCCGTACCTTGCGGCAGGGGAGACCGCCGCAGGCATCTCCATTTTGCTCGACGCGACGTCCGCCCTTGACGGCAGCGTTCCGTATGAGCCGGAGACCGCGCCGGATGACCTTGACGCGCCCCCGATGCCGGAGGACGATGCCGCTGTCGACGACGAAGTGTCGGAAAATGACGAGTAATACCCTCTCCTATACCTTTATAATAGAGATCCGCACAGCTCGCGCCCCCCATAGCGAGCGTAATACTTTTGGCAAGGAGTACCACCTATGCAAACAGACGTACAGAACATCCTAAAGAGCACAGGCCGGGTGATCGTGGGGAAGGACACGACGATCCTTCAGGCGGTCATCGCGATGCTGTGCGGCGGCCATGTGCTGCTCGAGGACGTGCCGGGTGTCGGCAAGACGAAGCTGGCGGCGGCGCTCGCGAAGTCCGTCGGCGGCGAGTTCCACCGCATCCAGCTCACGCCGGACATCATGCCGTCGGACATCACGGGCTTTTCCGTGGTCGACCAGCGGGACGGCTCGCTGGAGTACCGTCCCGGCGCGGCGATGTGCAATTTCCTGCTCGCCGACGAGATCAACCGCGCCTCTCCGAAGGCCCAGTCCGCACTGCTGGAGATCATGGAGGAGCACCAGATCTCACTGGACGGCCAGACCCACGTCCTGCCGAGCCCCTTCATGGTCATCGCGACGCAGAACCCCGTCGAGACCTACGGCACCTACCACCTCCCCGAGGCGCAGATGGACCGCTTCTTCATGAAGATCTCGATGGGCTATCCCACGCCCGCCGAGGAGCTGGCCATCCTGGACCGCAACGGCGCGGATGACCCCATCCACAACATCACCGCCCCCGTCATCACCACCGCCGAGGTCACGGCGCTGCAAAAGCGCGTCACCGAGGTGCAGGTGTCGGCGGCCGTCAGGGACTACATTTTGCGCCTCGTCCAGGCAACGCGTGACAGCGACCTGACCACCCTGGGCGTGTCCCCCCGCGGCTCCATCGCGTGCTTTAAGGCCGTGCGTGCCGCCGCCTTCGTCAACGGGCGGACGTTCGCGACCCCGGACGACGTCAAGGCGCTGGCCGTCGCCGTCCTCTCCCACCGCATCTTGCTCTCGCCGAAGGGACGCAACTCTCTCGGCTCCCCCGAGCGGCTCGTCGAGCAGCTCCTCCAGACGCTGCCGGTGCCGGCAGGCGCGTGATGCCGCGGCGCCGGAACACCGTCATCCTCGAACGCATCAAGCTCGTGCTCGCGCTCGCGTGCATGGCGGGGATGGCCTACGTCTTCACCTTTTACCTTGACAGCGACATCGGTGTCGTCGTCTGCGCGTTCCTGATCCTCGCGCCGCTCCTCTCGGTGCTGCTCGCCTGGATCGCCGCACGGCACGTCACCGTCACCCTCTCCGCGCCGGACTGTCTCCCCAAGGGACGCCATTTCGCCGTGAGGCTCCATGCCGTCTTCGGCGCACGGCTCCCGGTGCCGTTCCTGCGCGTGAAGTTCGCCCAGGAGGCCAATTTCGCCCCGGATGACCCCCGCGCCGTCCAGAGCGCCATGACCTTCACCGAGCCGCTCGACATGGAGCACGGCCTCAGGGCCCTCTACGCCGGCCGCGGACTCGTGGGCGCGGAGACGCTCTATGTCTCCGACTATCTGGGACTGGCCCAGTTCCCCGTCAAGGATCCGCCCGGTGCCGTGCGCATCGGCGTGATCCCGCTCGTGCCGGAGCTGACCGGCGCCGGCATGATGCTCCGCACGGTCAATGACATCGTCATGACCGACGACGAGGAGGAGGAGACCAACGTCCTCTACGCCTCCCAGTCCACCCCGGGCTACATCCACCGCGACTATCTCCCCGGCGACGACCTGCGCCGCATCAATTGGAAGATGTCCGCGAAGCGCCGCAAGCTGATGATCCGCATGGACGAGGCCGCCTCGACCGTCCGGCCGACGCTCGTCCTCGACCTTGCGCCCCAGCATGACGCCTCGGGCCTCGCCCTGCGCGAGCGCATGATGGAGGGCGCGCTCGGTCTGCTCCGCCTGCTCGTGCGGCAGGGCATCGTCTGCTCGCTGCGGTATCCCACCGACGGCGGATGGACCATGCTCCCCCTCGACACCGAGGACAGCGTCCAGGAGGCCGCGATCGCCCTTGCCGACGCCGATTTTTCCGGCGACAGCCAGCGCATCGACCCCGGCGTCCGCGCTGACCATGCCGGTGCCGTCATCGTCTTCACGTCCATGCCCGACGCCGCGCTCGACGCCGCGCTCGGGGGCTTCAAGGACTGCGGCTATCTCCTCTGCGTCTGCCCGGTCACGGAGCCGCTGCCGACCCTCGCGAACGCCGATGCCCTCTGGCAGATGGACGAGAGCTTCGGCTTCACATCCCTGCGAAAGTGAGGTGGCGCTATGACTGAGACCCTTGGCAGCCGCCTGATGACGCGCCTGCGTGCGTGGGGCGATACCCCCGCCGCCCGCGTCCTCCATACCCTCTGCGGCGACCCCGTCCAGATGTACGCCGTGTTCCTCGTCATGACCTGCATGTACTATTATCATCAAAGCTGGACATGGCTCTACACGGTCATCGCCATCTTGCTCAGCTTCGTGCTCATGAGGTTCTACGACTTCTGCGCGAAAAAGGGCTTCGTTGGGTCGATATTGTACCTCGTCTATCTGTTCGCCGGACTGTACGGCGTCTCGATGCTGACGGACTACGGCCGCCTCTCCTACCCCCTGACCTTCGCCGTGTGGTTCCTGACGCCGCAAAGCGTCGTGGACTTCTCGCTCATCTACACGATCGCCATCTATTGCCTGATGATCGGGTTCTTGACGAGCACGGTCTACTACTTCGCAAAGATCCGCTACCGCATGACCATGCAGCTCCTCATCATGCTCATCCCCTTGAGCTTCTACGCCAAGGAGTCGCTGCACATGCCCGCGCTCATGGTCATCATTTTGCTGGCGAGCTATTTTTTGCTGATGATCTACTGCCGCCAGCTCCGCGAGACCGACCAGGTGCGCGTCCTCCCGGGCGTCCACACGGGCGTGTCTATCGCGATCTACGTCGCGGCGTTCACCATCCTCGCCGCCATCGTCCCCAAGCCCGCCATCGTGGCGAATCGTGAGTTCATCGAGAACGCGATGAGCTATTCGACATGGTCCGACCGATTGATGGACGCGATCAGCATGTTCACCGAGGTGACGGACAACCGCTCGCCCTTCGGCAATTCCAACACGCGGTCGCTGTATTATGCCCATGCCGACGAGCCCCTGCGCCTGCGCACACAGACCTTCTCCTATTATACGGACGACGGCGCGTGGCACGTCACCGACTATGACCGCTTCGAGCAGTCGGTCCAGACCCCGCTGACCTATTCGCCGCGTGCGCTGATGGCCGCCATCCAGGCCGCCGCCGCGCAGGACGAGGCCTTCGCAGAGGAATACGGCCTGACCGACCTCCCCGGCATCTCCCTCCCCGACCGCGGCCCGGCCGAGCTGACGCTGTTCCCGGTGTACTTCCTGTACCACCAGAACGGCTCCGTCGCCGCCCCGACCCGCACGCAGGATCTCGCGTTCGTGGACGACAGTCTGCGCTCCGGGCTCGACAGCTATGCGGCGTCCGAGACCGGCGCATTACAGGGCTTTTTGAGCGGCACGACCTTCACCTACTGGCCGGACAGCGACGTGCGGACGGAGAACGTCCGGGCGTTCCTGGGGCATTTTACGCAGGAGACGTATGCCGTCCTGCTGCACGATGCCGCCGACGTCCTCGCGGGGACCGACCCGGAGGCGAGCGCCCTGCTCCAAACGGCGCTCGACGAGTATTGGGACGCCTACGCCGAATACTACGAGGACGACCGCCTCGACTACCAGTCGCCCACGATCGAACGCCTCGCCGCCGAGATCACGGACGGACTGGACAGCGACATCGAACGCGCCCTCGCGATCGAGCGCTGGTTCGAGGATGCGGGGTACCTCTATGATGACAGCTACCAGCGTGACGCCGGTGAGAACGTCGATGATTTTTTGAACGACGTCCGCCGCGGCGTCTGCTATGAATATGCCACCGCCATGACGCTCATGTGCCGTTCGCTGGGGATGCCCACGCGCTTCGCGACCGGCTACAGTCTGAGCGAGCCCTACCGCGGCACCATCGCCGACGATGACGGCGACGAGTTCCAGATGAACTTCGTCATCAAGGCACGGGACGCCCATGCGTTCCCCGAGGTCTACATCGCCGGATACGGCTGGTGCAGCTTCGAGCCGACGGTCGGCAACACCGCCACACAGGAGGCCACGCCCGAGAACCGCAACGTCTCCCGCTGGGGACTGGTGCTGCTGGTGCTCGCGGGACTGGTGTTCGTCGGGTGGCTCTGCGCACCCTGGGTGCGTGAGCGGCTCTTCCGCCGCGATCTCCAACGTATGACTGCGCAGGACTGCGCTGCCGCCGTGTTCCGGCGGATGCGTGAGGTGCTGCGTTCACCGGAGAGCATGACGGTCAGCGAATTGGCCGCGGCGTCCGCTCCGTTCTACACGGAGCACGCCACCTTCGCTGCCCTCGATGCGCTCCTGTATAGTCAGACGCCTGTGACGGCCACAACGTCACAGACGCTTGCCGGTGACTATGTCGCCTGGCAGGAAAAACGTAGAACGTATGAAAAGGAAAAAAGAGAAGCGCAGCGGGCGGCACGCCGAGAGGAAAGAAAACAGGCACGCCGCTCCGAGCGAAAGGAGTTATGATACGCCAATGTCAAACAAAAGAACGAAAAAAGCCCTTGCAGGCGGTCTCCTAGCAGCGGTGCTGGCCATCTCCGCGCTGGGTGCCGGCCTTACCCAGGCGGCGACCTCGACCGCGTACAAGAGCTGGAAGCAGTATGGCAGCAGCTGGAGCTCCCTGTCCCTCGGTGCGAGCAGCACCAATGTGGCAAGGAGCGGCTGTGCCGTGACCTCGGCAGCGATCCTCATGGTCCATTCGGGCTCCGTGAGCGCTGACGACTTCGACCCCGGCACCATCGTCAGCTACATGAACACCCACGGCGGCTTCACCAGCTCCGGCTGCATCAATTGGGACAAGCTCACGAGCTATGCCCCGTCCTTCGTTTACCACGGCCGCCTGTCCCTCTCGGGCACCCAGGCGCAGAAGGCCGCGAAGATGAAGGAGCTGATGGACCAGGGCTACTACCTGATCGCGAACGTCAAGAACGGCGGCCACTTCGTCGCCATCGAGAGCGTGAGCGGCCAGAACGTCACCATGATGGACCCGGGCAGCCGTTCGACCTCGCTCTTTGGCCAGTATGCGGCCTCGGGCGTGATCTCGCTGCGCATCTTCAAGGGCGCGAACAGCAATGCTGTGACCGTGCAGGAGATGCCGGAGGAGACGACTGCCGAAACGACGACAACTGAGGAAACGACCACCACGGAGGCCGCGACCACGGCTCCCGAGACGACGGTGGAGACGGTAGAGACGACCGAGGCCGTACAGGAGACGACCGAGGCAGCCACGACGACCACCGCCGCTGAGACCACCACGACCAAGACGACCACGACCACGACTGCCGCCCCGCAGACCACTGCCGCGCCGCAGACCACGGTCGTGACGACCGCGACGACCGTCGTTTACACGACCCAGGCACCGACCACGACGGCGCCCGTCCAGACGACTGCCGCACCGGTACAGACCACTGCCGCGCCCGTGACCGAGCCGGCACAGACCACGCTTGCCACCGTGATCGCCCCGAGCGAGCTGGATGCCGCCCTCTTTGAGATCGGGCAGCGCCACTACCTCATGAACGTCAAGTTCATGACGATGGACAATCTCCATCTGCGCGAGGAGGCCAACACGAAGAGCGACATCCTCTGCGTGATCCCTGCGGGGACGTATCTGGATGTGGTCGAGGTCGATGACGAGTTCGAGTGGGGCCGCGTCTCCTATAACGGCAACGAGGGTTGGATCTCCCTGTATTACGCAGGCCTGTAAACCCCAAATGCCGCGATAGATAGGCAAGATACATCTCGTATAGCAGCGCCGCCAGACCTGTCAGCGCATAGGTCTGGCGGCATATTATCCCAAAGGAGGAGACATATGGACTGGTTCGAGGTAACGATCAAAACGGAGACCCCCGCCGTGGACGTGCTCTGCGCGATGCTCACGGACTACGGCGTCAAGGGCTTTTCCGTGCAGGACAAGGAGAGCTTCCAGGAGTTCCTGGACGACAAGGACGGCAAGTGGGACTACATCGAGGATGACCTCATGGGTCTGGCAAATTGCGACACGACGGTGACATTCTATCTCCCGGACGACGCCCAGGGCGCGGAGCAGTTCGCGGGCATCCGGGGGCTTCTGGAGTCGCTGCGGGCGCGGGAGGACGCGGCGTTCTTCGGCGACCTGACGCTGACGAGCGGGAGCGTCCGCGAGGACGATTGGGCGAACAACTGGAAGCAGTATTTCAAGCCGCTGTGCGTGGGCGAGCGTCTGCTCATCAAGCCGTCGTGGGAGCCGGTGCCGGCGGGGAACACGCGGCAGATCCTCGAGATCGACCCGGCGTCGAGCTTCGGCACGGGGCAGCACCACACGACGCGGCTCTGTCTGGAGCTGGTGGAGCAGGTGCTGACCGCGGGCGACCGCGTGCTCGACCTGGGGTGCGGGAGCGGCATCCTGTCCATCGGGGCGATGCTCCTGGGGGCGCAGTCTGCCACGGCGGTGGACATCGTGGACAACTCCGTCCGCACGGCCGCCGAGAACGCCCAGAAGAACGGCATCTCTCCCGACCGCTACACGGCGCTTTGCGGCGACATCATCGGCGACGAGGCCCTGCGGACACAGCTCGGCACGGGCTATGACCTGATCTGCGCGAACATCGTCGCGGACGTCCTCATCGCGATGAGCGGTCTCTTCGGGACGTTCCTCCGTCCCGGCGGACACCTCATCGTCTCCGGCATCATCACCGAGCGCAAGGACGAGGTGCTCGATGTCCTCGAAACGAAGGGCTTCAAGCGTCTCGACGTCCGCGAGAAAGAGGGATGGTGCGCGGCGCTTTTGGAGGCGTGAGGGATCGCAGCGAGCGGAACGCCTCGTTCTCCACATTGCATATCTTCACCCTGTCAACTTTGTGCAGGATGCACAAAATGGGAGAAGTAAATTTAGCTAAAAAATGCATGGTAATTTAAGTTAAACTGTGCTATAATAAGGTAGACGGCGGGCGAGATCCCGCTGCGATGACACAGCAGGACGGCAGAGGGCCGTCCGGGGGCGCAGGAGAGAGCGCCCGTAGAAAGGGAAGACTCAGCATTAGAGGAGGGTCATTATGAAGAGAAGGAACAGGATCGTCAGCGCGATGCTGGCGGCATCGATGTGCGGCTCGCTCGTCGGCGCGCTGCCGGTGAGCGTGTTCGCCGAGGACGCAGAGCCCGCGAACGTCCTCCAGCTCGGGACCTATGAGGTCGAGACGTTCGAGGGCGTCGACCAGGTCTGGACGTCCATCTATGAGAACCAGATCCCCGGGTACTCCGGCGAGGGCTTCGCGTACCTCACCAATGCCACCCTGACCGCCTATGTCGAGGTCGAGGAGGAGGGCATGTATCAGGTGGACGTGCGCGCGGCACAGATCCTCAGCGAGCCCGGCGGTTCGCGTCAGCAGACCATCGCCATCAACGACATCAACTATACCTATAACATGCCCTACGCCAACGAGTGGACGGACATGACCTTCGGCGTGTTCCGCTTCAAGAAGGGCATCAACAAGGTCGAGCTGAAGCCACTTTATGGCTATGGTGCGTATGATACGATGACCATCAGCAAGGCGGTGCTCCCCGAGCTGAAGGGCTCTGCCATCCCCTGCGACCCCAAGGCGACCCCCGAGGCCAAGAGCCTGCTCGCGTATCTGAATTCTGTGTACGGTAAGCATGTGCTGACCGGCCAGCAGGAGATCTACGGCGGCGGTCACGGCGTGCAGACGTCCATCCGCTATGACGCCACCGCGGACAAGTGCGTCGACGAGAACGGCAAGGAGTACACGATCGTGCCCGGTGACTACGGCGAGGCCGGCGACGGCTCCAAGTTCCCGTGGCACTGCGTGGACGAGAACGGGCAGGACTATGTCTACAACACCCAGAACCGCGTCTACGGCTACAATGACTATGAGCAGGAGTGCCGCTATCTCTACGAGACGACCGGCAAGTACCCGGCCATCCGCGGCTTCGACCTGAACTGCCACAACCCCGGCTTTGCCTGGGAGGACGGCGTCGCCGACCGCATGATCGACTGGGCGACCAAGCGCAACGGCATCGTCACCATTAGCTGGCACTGCACCGTGCCGACGTCCATGGCCGACTTCGAGATCGACAAGGACGGCAACATCACCAAGATCTCGAACGACTGGCAGAAGTTCACCTACTCCGAGAAGACCGATTTTAGCCCCGCGAACGTCATGATCGAGGGCACGAAGGAGAACGTCTTCTACAACGAGGCGATCAAGCTGGCCGCCGCGGAGCTGCAAAAGCTCCAGGATGCGGGCGTGCCGGTGCTGTTCCGTCCGCTGCACGAGGCCGAGGGCAACCAGGGGCAGAAGCCCGGCGACGGCTCCGGCGCGTGGTTCTGGTGGGCGAAGGAGGGCGCCGAGGTCTACAACCAGCTCTGGAAGTACCTCTATGACAAGCTGACCAACGAGTACGGCCTGCACAACCTCATCTGGGAGCAGAATCTGTATGCGTGGTCGGATGACTCCGCGCTCTGGTATACGGGCGATGACTATGTGGACATCGTAGGCTTCGATAAGTACAATTCGCAGTACAACCGCCACGACGGCAAGACCTCCGGGCCGAACTTCGACTCCGAGAGCAAGATCTTCTGGTCGCAGGTCGGCTATGTGGACAACAAGAAGATGGTGTCCATGCCCGAGAACGACTGCATCCCGTCCGTGGAGAACATGGAGGTCGAGCAGGCGTATTGGCTCTACTTCTGCACCTGGTATGACGGCGAGAGCGGCGCACCGCAGTTCATCTCCGGCGATGCCTATCAGGATGTGGACAACGTGAAGTCTGTTTATAATTCTGACCTCTGCATCACCCTCGATGAGCTCCCCGCCGATCTGTACTCCAACGGCGGCACCGTGACGCCGACCGAGGCGACCGACAAGCCCACCGAGGCGACCGACAAGCCCACCGACAAGCCCACCGAGCCCGACCCGACCGGCATCACCTTCGGTGACGTGGACGAGAGCGGCGTGGTCGACATCATGGACGTCATCGCGATCAACAAGTCGCTCCTTGGCGGCCTGACCCTGTCCAATGCGGGCAGAGCCAATGCCGACGTCGACACGTCCGGCGTGGTCGACACCACCGACGCCCTCAACATCCTCAAGGCCGTCGTCAAGCTCGTGACGCTGCCGGTGAAGGGCGAATGAGCCGTTGCTGCCGCTAGCGCGGCAGTTAGGAGGGGCTCCTCGCCCCTCCTAAACCTCCCTCGGCAGGAGGCTGAGCCTCCTGCACCTGCATCACTATATATGTTTTAAGGGCTCCTGTTTTGATGCAGGAGCCCTTAATATATGGTGTCGGGGTGCAGGGGATCACATCCCCTGCCAGGGGAGGTTTAGGAGGGGGCAGCGCCCCCTCCTAGGCCGGCGCAAGCCGGCAAATTCAGTCTACCGTCTCCAATCCCTCCGCCTCGAAGGCCTGCTTGAGGTCGGCGATGAGGTCGTTCTTGTCCTCGATGCCGATGGCGACGCGGTAGAAGCCGCCGTGGAACTCCTGCGGGTAGAGGTACATGCGCTCGTCGTCCTCGCCGAGGAAGACGATGAGGGACGCGGCATTGCCCAAGGAGACGGCGGACGTGAAGACATTCAGATGGGTGATGACACGATTGTAGAGGTCATGCTCGCCGTTCAGGCCGAAGGAGAGGACGCCGCCGAAGCCGTGGGTCATCTGCTTTTTGGCCAGCTCATGGCCGTGATGGGAGGCAAGTCCCGGGTAGGCGACGAAGCTGACGCACGGCTGGCGCTCGAGCCACTGGGCGACCGCGAGGGCGTTGTCGTTGTGGACCTGCATCCGCAGGGGGAAGGTCGCGGCGCCGCGCTGGATGAGCCAGGCGTTGAAGGGCGAGATGCATCCGCCGATGTTGACCTGTGCCTGATAGCGGATCTGGTCCATGACGTCGTGGGGGCCGATGACGGCGCCGCCCATGGAGTCGCCGTGGCCGTTGATGTACTTGGTCAGGCTCTCGACGACGTAGTCCACGCCGTATTCGAGCGGGCGGGTGTTATAGGGCGAAGAGAACGTGTTGTCCACGCTGACCTCGATCCCGTGCTCATGCGCGAGGGCGACGATCCCGGCGATGTCGCAGATGCAGAGGGTGGGATTGCCGGGGGTCTCGAAGTGGATCAGCTTGGTGTTCGGGCGGATGGCGCGGCGCACCTCCTCGAGGTCGGTGCAGTCGACGATGGTCGTCTCGATGCCCCATTTCTCGGTCCACAGCTCGTGGAAGATGCGGTAGGTGGCGATATAGGTGACGGTCGAGAAGATGACGTGATCGCCCTTTTTCAGCTTCGTGAAGAACAGCGCCGACAGCGCCGCCACGCCGCTCGCCAGGACGACGCAGTCCTCGCCGCCCTCGAGGTTCGCGATCTTGCGCTCGAGCATCCCCTGGTTCACGCCGCCGTTGCGGGTGTAGATGTTCGCCTCGCTCGCCGACCAGTTCATCTGGGATGCGTCATACGGCAGCAGGAAGCTGTTCGCCATGTATACCGCCGGTTCGATCGCGCCCGTCGCCGGGTCCGGCTCGTTCCCGACATGGATCGCACGGGTCTGGAAGCTCATTTCGTCTAAAGGCTTGCTCATGGGTGGGACTCCTTTCTGGGGCGGCGTTTCCGTCGCTCGCGCGACGGCTAGGAGGGGGCTCCGCGCCCCCTCCTAGGCCGCCGTTAGGCGGCAATTACACGCGCTCTACCTTGATCGTGATGCTCTCGTCCCCGAGATCCCAGGTCTTGCCGTCGGTGGAGGCGGCGGGGGTGAGGGTGTCGGCGAGGACGTCGGCGCAGATGGACGACGCATTTTCCGTCAGGAGCGCGGTCAGCTTCTCGGAGGCCGTGAACGTCACGTTGATGCGGTCCATCACCTCAAAGCCGGAGTCCTTGCGCATGTTCTGGAGCTTGGACACGACCTCGCGGACAAGGCCCTCGGCCTCCAGCTCCGGCGTCAGCGTCGTGTCGAGCGCGACGGTCACGCCCTGCTCCGCGATCACGGTGAAGCCCTCCTGCTGTGCCGTGTCGATCAGCAGATCGTCCTTCGTCAGGGAGATGTCGCCGGTGGAGAGCGTCAGGGTCAGCGTGCCGGTCTCCTCAAGGGACGCCATCGCAGCATTGCCGTCGAGCTTGGTCAGTGCCTCGCGGATCTCGCCGAGCTGCTTGCCGTACTTCGGGCCCAGCGTGCGCATCTGCGGCTTGAACGTGTAGGTCATGAAGTCGGACAGACCGTCCGTGAAGGTCACGTTCTTCAGATTCAGCTCCTCGCGGATGACGGTCACGAAGCTGTCATCGAGCTTGCGCTCCGCCTTGACGTACATCACGCGCAGCGGCTGACGGTTCTTGCGGCTCGACGCATTGCGCGCCGCACGGCCGAGCGCCACGATCTCCATCGCCTCGGCCATCGTGGCCTCGAGGTCGGCGTCGATCATGGACGCGTCTGCGGTCGGATAGTCGCACAGATGGATGCTCTCCGGCGCGGAGGCGTCCACGCTGCGGACGATGTTCTGATAGATCTCCTCCGTGATGAACGGGATCATCGGCGCGGCGCAGCGGCAGACGGCATCGAGCGCCGTGTAGAGCGTCATGTACGCATTGATCGTGTCCTGCGTCATCTCCTCGTTCCAGAAGCGCTCACGGCCGCGGCGGACGTACCAGTTCGACAGCTCGTCCACAAAGTCCTGCATCGCCTTGGCGGCCTCCGGGATGCGGTAGCCGTTCAGGTTCTCGTCCGCGGTGCGGATCATCGTGTTCATCCGCGACAGGAGCCACTTGTCCATGACGGAGAGCGACGCCGTGTCCAGCGTGTACTTCGTCGGGTCGAACTGATGGATCTCCGCGTAGAGGACATAGAAAGCATAGGTGTTCCAGAGGGTGTTCATGAACTTGCGCTGTCCCTCGATGACGACCTTGTCGTGGAACTTGTTCGGCAGCCACGGCTGGGAGTTCGTGTAGAAATACCACCGGATCGCGTCGGCGCCGAGCTTGTCGAGCGCGGTGAACGGGTCGACGGCGTTGCCCTTGCTCTTGGACATCTTCTCGCCGTTCTCATCTAGGACGAGACCGAGGACGATGACGTTCCGGAAGGGCGCCTTGTCGAAGAGGAGCGTCGAGATGGCGAGCAGGGAATAGAACCACCCGCGCGTCTGGTCGACGGCCTCGGAGATGAAGTCCGCCGGGAACTGCTGCTCGAAGAGGTCCTTGTTCTCGAACGGATAGTGATGCTGTGCGAACGGCATGGAGCCGGAGTCGAACCAGCAGTCGATGACCTCGGGGACGCGGTGCATCTCGCCGCCGCAGTCCGGGCAGGTGAGGGTCACGCTGTCGATGTAGGGACGGTGCAGCTCGATGTCGTCCGGGCAATTCTTGGACATGGACTTGAGCTCCGCGATCGAGCCGACGCAGTGGCGCTTGCCGCAGGCGCACTCCCAGATGTTCAGCGGGGTGCCCCAATAGCGGTTGCGCGAGATGCCCCAATCCTGGACATTGCGGAGCCAGTCGCCGAAGCGGCCCTTGCCGACGTTCTCCGGGAACCAGTTGATCGTGTCGTTGTTGGCGATGAGGCGGTCGCGCATCTCGGTCATGCGGATGAACCAGGTCTCGCGCGCGTAGTAGATCAGCGGGGACTTGCAGCGCCAGCAGTGCGGATAGTCATGCTCGAACTTCGGCGCGGCGAAGAGCTTGCCCTGGGCGTCGAGGTCTTTCAGCACCTCGGGGTCGGCGTCCTTCACGAAAAGGCCTGCATACGGCGTTTCTGCGGTCATGAGGCCCTTGGCGTCCACGAACTGCACGAACGGCAGGTCGTAGTTCCGGCCGACACGCGAGTCGTCCTCACCGAAGGCCGGCGCGATGTGGACGATGCCGGTACCGTCGCTCATGGTAACATAGGTATCGCAGGTGACGAAATGCGCCTTCTTGCCCTGCTTGGCAGCGGCCTCACCGGCGCACGCGAACAGCGGCTCATAGGCGATGCCCTCGAGGTCCTTGCCGGTGTAGGTCTCCAGCACCTCATAGGCGGGATCGCCGAGGGAGCCGAGGACGGTGTCGAGGAGGGCGTCGGCCATGATGTAGATGCGGCCGTCCGCAGCCTTGACCTTGTCATAAGTTGCCTCGGGATGGACGCAGAGCGCGACGTTCGAGGGGAGCGTCCAGGGGGTCGTCGTCCACGCGAGGAAATACTCATTCTCGCGGTCGCGGATCTTGAAGCGAACGATGGCGGAGCGCTCCTTGACGAGCTTATAGCCCTGCGCGACCTCGTGAGAGGACAGCGGCGTGCCGCAGTGCGGGCAATAGGGCACGATCTTGAAGCCCTTGTAGAGGAGGCCCTTGTTGTAGATCTCCTTGAGCGCCCACCACTCGGACTCGATGAAGTCATTGTGATACGTCACATAGGGATGCTCCATATCCGCCCAGAATCCGACGGTCTCGGAGAAGTCCTCCCACATGCCCTTGTACTGCCAAACGGACTCCTTGCACTTCTTGATGAAGGGCTCGAGGCCGTACTTCTCGATCTGCTCCTTGCCGTCGAGGCCGAGCGCCTTCTCGACCTCCAGCTCGACGGGGAGGCCGTGGGTGTCCCAGCCGGCCTTGCGGGGCACGAAATAGCCCTTCATGGTGCGGTAGCGGGGGATCATGTCCTTGATGGCGCGCGTCAGGACGTGGCCGATGTGGGGCTTGCCGTTCGCGGTGGGCGGGCCGTCATAGAAGACGTAGGACCCGGCGGCGGCGGGCTTTTCCATGCTCTTCTGGAAGATGTGGTTGGCGATCCAGAACTCCTTGATCGCCTTCTCGCGGGCGACGAAGCCAAGATCGCTGTTGACCTTTTTGTACATGCTGTTCGACCTCCATTTTTTGGGAAAAAATAAAGCGACCCGCCCAGCCAGGGACAGATCGTTTCGCGTCTGTGATACCACCTAAAACAGGACTGTAGACCATCATCTACGCTTCGGATAACGCGGAAGCAGCGTCGCAGCTTACTGGACAGGGGGCACGGATCTCGTGCGCTCTGGGGTTCTG